>CADDZJ010000141.1 GCA_902812415.1 Acidobacteriota bacterium | reverse complement strand
TCGGCGCTGGTTCTCGTTCAGGCCTCCTTGATGTGCTTATTAACAAGCCCAGGGCGGCTGACAAACCCATGATGGCGAGTGATCCGCCCAGACCCGGCTTCGCGGTCATCAGGAAGACAATGCCTAGCAGGGCCGTGATTCTCACGTAGAGAGAGATGTGAAGAGCTCGATCGGGCGCAAAGCGTCCGTGCTCCCCTTGAGCTGTAACGTTGCCGTTGGACACCGCGCGTCTGATGGAGCGCATTCGCGCGCTGAAGATCGAGCCGAGTGGCGCCATGGCAAAGAAAGAAACCAGCGCGACATCCAGCCATGCGAAGCCCCAGCCTCTTATCTGAATTGTGAGATAGACCCCCGATGCCAGGACCGACACCACCGAGATCATCACCAGCCAGTCAAGTCCCGGAACCAGATCCGACCAAACCTGAGCGTCCGCGATGTTGCGGGATCGCTGTAACCGGAAAAGCATCAGCACCTCAAAGCCGAGCGCGGTGCAAAGCCCCAGCATCGACACAATGTGCACAAACAGCACAGCCGTGTAGAACGTCATATTCGCCTTTTCCTCAGTGTCCGTGGTGAATTGTCCGTGGTCAGTCGCGACTCACAACGGACTACGGACAACAGGCAAGTCGCGCTCACCACTCATCACTTTTCACTTGTCACTGCCTTTAAACGGTTTGGGTTGCACTGGCATGCCCGGACGTAGCCTTTCTGCCCCCTCCGCGATAACGCGTTCACCCGCGCTCAGTCCATCCTCGATAACCCACTGCATCCCGACGAGGCCCCCCACCTTGACCGCGCGGGCGGAGACCCTGTTATCGTTCCCTACGACGTCAACCTGGTAGCTGCCTTGCAGTTCCGTGACTGCGCGTTGCGGGATCAGTAATGCGTGCTTTCGTATTCCCACCACTGCGCGAACTCGTCCGTACTGTCCGGGGCGCAGAACGTTCCCGGGATTAGGAAAGAGCGCCGCCAGTTGGATCGCGCCCGTGCTGGGATCAACCGCCCGATCCGCAAAGTAGAAAGCGCCCTCGCGGGGATAAGTAGTGCCATCCGCCAAGATGAGCTGGAGCTTTAATCGTCGCCCCTCGGGACCTGAAAACTGCCTCTGCAATTCGAGATATTCCTGCTCGCTGATCGTAAAGTAGTCTTTGATCGGGTCGAGCGTGGAAACGGTGGTGAGCGCTCCGCTACTCGAGCTGACCAAGTCGCCGACCTGCGCCTGGGCAACTCCGGCGATGCCATTGATGGGCGAAGTCACCCGCGTGAAATTGAGGTTGATCGTGGCGGTTTCCACTTGGGCTTGCGCCGCCTGGATCTGAGCCTTTGCCGTTACGATGGCGGCTTTCGCGGCCTGGACCTGGGCCTTGTTGGCGAGGTTGGTCTGAATCGCGTTATCGAGATCCTGTTGGCTGGCAGCTTCAGCCTTTGCCAGCGGGACATATTTATCCACATCGAGTTGACTTTTCACCTGGTTCGCTTCAGCGTTGGCGAGTTGCGCTTCGTCCTGAAGGAGTTGCGCTTGAGCCTGGGCCAATTGCCCCTTGGCCTGGTCGAGCGCTGCCTGAAAGGGCCGCGGATCAATCTCAAAAAGCAACTGCCCTTTCTTAACGAACGATCCTTCCTTGTAATCTTGCTGGAGCAGATAGCCTGTCACCTGGGCTTTGATATCCGCATTAACCAGCCCGGTCAGCGTGCCAATCCATTCGCGGTAGATCGGAACGTCCTTAGCTTCAACCTGCGCGACCTCAACTTCGGGTGGTCCTGGCGGTTTCGCCTTGGCTTTCACCCTGGAGTGTGCAGCCACAACCACCATAGCGATAACAATCAAACCGAGGGTTGCTCCCGCGACAAGTTTGTGCTTCCAAAGATTATTCACATTAGTCTCCTTCTGTTGCTCTCCTGGTTCCGGCACATCAGCGCCATCCAACAGACCGGCTTCACCGTTACTTGCCAGAGTCCTATCAGCGGCGGCAATTTGCAGCGTGGCAGAGCCTGGTCGGCTGGCATATCGGCGCAATTATCCCGGCTTCAATACGACGCTTGAGCGTCTGAAAAATCGACGATCCCTCGAGAGATTCTTTACGTGTTTCTAAGGGATGGGTTTGCATGCGATGAAAGTTAGCGCCCTTCTGACGTTGCATTCGGAAGGCGTTCTGCGCACGCGCGTCGGATTACTTTGATCAGGTGCATGGTCGCTACGCCTTCGACAATGAACTGCGCCCCTTCGCGACACATTATGGCCAGAACTCTCTTGCCGCTCTGGTCGATAGCCGTGGTTTCGCTGAGATCAATCACACAATTGCGGCCTTGCCGTTGGTTTCGCGCCTTCTCCCAAGCTGACTCGAGCTCCGCAATCCAGGGTTCGGTAAGCTTACCCTCCAGCACCAGTCGCTGCTCAGTTGGAGTTTCGAAAATCGAGATCTTAAGCATTTTCACCTCCCGCGCTGAGGCCAACGGGAGCGGCGCGCGCAATCGGATAAGCGGCATGTTGCCTGCGCAAGTGACTCATGCATGATGTCCACGCGACAAAAAGGCGCCGGTTTGGAGCATGCGCGCCAAAAACCAGTTAACGAGCCCATTCACGTCGGGCGTATAACCCAATACCAGCGTTGCGATAAGCGTTGCCAGAAACATCATTCTGCCGTCTTGCCAACCGCTTCTTTTTTGGGCTCCGATCATCAAAGCGGGCCTCCAGCCCTGCCGTTTTGGTTTCCATGACTGTGTGTTTCCTTTTGCCTGACGGATCACAAAAAGAGCAGCTACCGTGCCAATCGAGCCGTATTATGTTGATGGTCGGCAAAGCTATTGACGGAACACAGAGATAGAGGAACAGGGAGGATGCTCAGAAAATCAGGACGCCAGGAGAGTCATGCCAACGGGCTGGCACTCTGCTAATCCTTTGGCAGTTGATGGGGTCTTGCAGGTTGCTGAAAAGGTCTAACCTGTCATTCTGAGAAGCCAAAGGCGACAAAGAACCCCTGCATTTGTTTGATTATCCAAATGCGGGGATTCCTCGCCTCGCTGCGCTCGCTCAGAATGACGGATAAAAAAAACTTCTGGAGCAACCTGCTACAGAAGGGAAGGATAAGGGCCCGGTTACCTGCCCGGCCGGGTCAGACCCAGCTTTCGCATGCGGAATTGCAACGTGGAACGGTTTAGACCGAGGCGCGCAGCAGCGCCGTTCATTCCGCCCACAACCCAATTGGTCTCTTCCAGAACGGCCTGAATGTGCTTTCGCTCGGCTTCTTCGAGGGTATCTTTCGTTTCGGGTCTGGCGTCGGGCGCCCGGCGTTTCAAATCGGCAAGCGCTACGTTCAGGGCCGGCCCTTTGGAGAGAATCACCGCGCGCTCGATGACGTTTTGCAGTTCACGAACGTTGCCTGGCCAGTGGTATCGGGTCAGGGCGTTCATCGTTTCCGCAGGAATCGTGCGGATGGTTTTATTCATTTTGCGTGAGAACTGTTGAGCGAAGTGGCGGACCAATGAAGGCACATCCTCAGGGCGCTCGCGCAGCGGAGGAATGTGAACAGGGAAGACATTCAGGCGATAGAAAAGATCCGCGCGGAATTTCTGTTCCTCCACAAGTGCAGCAAGATTGCGGTTCGTAGCGGCAATCAGTCGCGCGTCGGAATGAAGCGTGCGAGTGCTTCCCAACCGCTCAAACTCGCGTTCCTGCAACACCCGCAGAAGCTTCGGCTGCAATTCCAGCGGAATCTCTCCGATCTCATCCAGAAAGATCGTTCCGCGATGGGCCAGTTCAAAGCGGCCAACGCGTTGCGCGACCGCCCCGGTAAAAGCGCCCCTTTCGTGCCCGAATAATTCACTCTCAAGAAGTCCTGTGGGGATGGCGGCGCAATTGAGCTTAACGAAGGCGTTTGATCGGCGAGCGCTGAGGTTATGGATGGCCCGCGCGATCAGTTCCTTGCCCGTGCCTGTCTCGCCGTAGATGAGCACGGTCGAATCGGTGGGCGCTACGGTCTCCACCTGCCCCAGAACGCGGCGCAGGGCCGGGCTCTCACCAATAATCTCCTCGAAGTTCAGTTCGCTGCGGATTTCGTCTTCCAGGTAGAGCTTCTCCTGCGCAAGCTGATCTTTAAGAACGGCGATCTGATGGAAGGCGCGCGCATTTTCGACAGCGATGGCCACCTGGCTGGCGACCTGAGTTAAAAAGCCGACCTCGTCCTCCGTGAAAATCGTTTTTCCCAGCCTGGCGAGGGCTAAAAGGCCGACAGAGCGGTTCCGGCTGAGCAGGGGTATGAAACAGCAACACTTGATGCCTTCGCGCGCGGCGACATCCGCCGCCTCACAATCCTCCTCAGGCGGGTCCGAATGGTTCTTCACCAAAGGCCTGCCGGTTTGAAAGGCAGTGCCCGGGACTGAATTTTCGATGGGAATTAATTTCTCTTCGCTGATCAGCCCCTTGCTTTCAGGAAAGTCAAGAGCATAAACCTGCAGTTGGCGTCCTTCGCAGTCTGGCAACAGCACCCCTGCGCCGTCGCACTCCATCACGCGCCGAATGCTGGCTGAGATGGCGCGCAATAGGTCTCGAAGCTCAAGGTTCGAGATAACCTGGTTGGTGACATCCAGGAGCAGTTGCAGCCGGTCCCGCTCGCGCTGTAGTTCAGCCTGCTTCCGCTTGAGTTCATCCTGGGCGTTGGCGGAGGCCTTGAAGTTCAGCGCGTCGTCGATAGCCAGCCCCACCTGGTTGGCGACAAGCGAGAGGAAACGGATTTCATCCTCGCTGTAAGCGTCGAGAGCCTTGCTGCCCACAGCCAGGGCTCCCAGGCGGCGGTGCATGGTCGTCAACGGAAGTGTGCAGATCGAACGAATCCCAAGCTTCTCAAGAAATCCCACGGCTGTTGGGAATCGAGTCTCACCGTCTACGGAAGGTATGACCAGGGGCTGCTGACGCTGGTATACCCACCACGTCATGGTTTCTTCCGGCGCAAGCTTCGGAGGGTGGATAGGCGCGCCAGATTCGTCGAATGTCTTGAGGCGCACTTCGTGCGTGGCTTCGTCGTATACTCCGATGCCCAGGTAATAGAAGTTCACCACCTCGCGCAACTCGCGCGCGAGAACCTTTAAGAGTTCTTCCGGACAGCGGTTTGAAATTAAGGTTTGCGAAACGCGGAAAAGCGCCTGGTAGCGATCCACTGTGGCCGTTTCGAAAGCGGCTTGAAAAGCGCTGCTCATCGTGTCCTCGCTGGGGCTCGATTTGAAGACAAAACAACCCTTATTGGATGCTTCTACCATTGGTTGCGTTTCGAGAATAGGGACGATGCGACGATCGTTTTCAAACTAAACCCTGCATTTTATAAATTTACCCACATATTCCGTACCCCTCCCCGCCCCTCTTCCGGGGGAGAAGGGGGTCTGAAAACATGGCGCGAATATGTCACAATGATTGTGAATAGCGGTAGTAAGCCATAGGTTTGAGGACACAGCCATCAAGGCGTAAAGTGGTTAAGATTTCGCCGATCTCTGAGCTTCCGCATTCTGGCCGGCCTCGTGTAACTGGCGAAGCTCACACTCGCCGTCACCAGCCTGGCGGAGAAATTGCTTGACCAGTTCGATGGCCTCTTCCTTGGAGTTCGCGCGAAGGATAGCGAGGCCGCCGACCACTTCTTTGGATTCGGTGAAAGGCCCATCAGTCACGGTCAGCTTGCCGTTTGAGAGGCGAACTCGCGCGCCGGTAGCGCTGGGAAGGCATCCTTCAACGGCGACGAGATAGCCGGCTTTCATCCCTTCTTCGATCAGCTTGCCCATTCTGGCCATTTCCTCCGGCGTCGGAGGAGCGGTTCTTTCTGCCGTCTTATAAATGCTCAGGAATCGCATGAGGAGTCTCCTTGTTCTGTTCTAATTAATCCCGGCGTTGTTGTGTCAAGCGTTCGGGAGCGGGTGTAAATTTCCGCTCCATTGATACGTCGAATAAGCTGTGCCGAAATCGACACGGTGGAAGACGGGATTATTTTCTCCTGGCGACCTCGGCGCGCAAGCGCTCTTCCCGTGCGCGCAATTCGGGGGTGAGCTGAGCGGCAAAATCCTCCGTCTCGAACACCGGGCGAATCTCAACCTCGGTTCCTCCATCGAACGGAGCGCGCTTAAGCCACTCGATCGCCTCTTCCATCGACTTCACCTGCCACAGCCAGAAGCCTGCGATCAGCTCCTTCGTCTCCGTAAACGGCCCGTCTGTCACCGTCCGCTTCTCGCCGGAGAACTGGACCCGCGCGCCTTGCGAACTCGGGCGAAGCCCTTCGCCTGCGAGCATCACGTCCGCTTTCACCAGTTCTTCGTTGTACTTTCCCATTTTGGCAAGGATCTCCGTGCTCGGGAGAACGCCCGCCTCGGATTCCTCGTTAGCTTTCACGATAACCATCACTCGCATTTCAATTTCTCCTTCTGATTTAGCATTCGAAGCCTGGAAACTGGCCGGTCGTAGCTGGCTCAGTTCAGGTCCTGCTCGTATGTCGAACGAAGGGCAGCGAAATCGACAGGCCGTATTGCCTGCTTCATCAGAGTCCTGGCATGAATCGGACTCCAATAGCCAACAGCGAGCGCTGATAAGCTCAACGTTTTCATCAGATTTTCTTCTGATTCGGCATTGGGCATCCGGACGAAGTTTGGCTGCTAATTCGTTGGCAGGCCCTGGATTTCTACCACGGGCCGGATCTCAATGGTTCCCCAGCGGCCACCGGGAATCCGCGAGGCAATGTTGATTGCCTCATCGAGGTCCTTGGCGTCGATCATGAAAAAGCCGCCCAAGTGCTCGCGTGTCTCGGCAAACGGACCATCAGTCACAAGCCGTTTGCCGTCTCGAACGCGAATGCTGGTGGCCGTTGAGGTGGGTTGTAGCGGCGCGGCAGAAAGATACTTTCCGCTCTGGTGGAGCTCATTCGCAAGCTCTACTGACTTCCGATAACACTGTTCGCGCTCAGTCTCGCTGGGGCCGTCCCCCTCCTGATAAATCAGCAGCACGTATTTCAATTCTTTACCTCCATAGAATAAGTCGAACGAAGGCTGCCTGCATCGACAGCTCTGACGAAAAACATTTACAATCGGATATGCCTGCGAACGCCGAGATCCACGCCGCTGCGGCTGTTGAGGCAGTCTATCGCGCCGATTGGGGCCGGATTGTTGCCGCCCTGATCAGGCTCGTGGGTGACTTTGACCTGGCCGAAGAGTGCGCGCAGGAGGCGTTTGCAGCCGCCGTGGATCAGTGGCGGAACTCCGGCGTTCCGGATATTCCGCGCGCGTGGATCATCCAGACAGCGCGGCACAAAGCGATAGATCGCATTCGTCGTCGTGGACGGTATGCCGAAAAACTTCAAATGTACGCTGCTTCCGGCCTGGTTCGCACCGTCGAAGAACCGAACTACGACACCAGCGAAATTCCGGATGAGCGCCTTCGCCTGATCTTCACCTGCTGCCATCCGGCGCTCGCACCTGAAGCGCAAGTGGCACTGACCCTCCGCACGTTGTGCGGCCTTGAAACCGACGAAATTGCGCGGGCTTTTCTGGTGTCTCCAACCACCATGGCGCAGAGGCTTGTGCGCGCCAAGCGCAAAATTCGAGACGCTGGCATTCCGTATGTTGTGCCCGAAAGAGGGGAAATGCCGGCGCGGCTCGACGCCGTGCTGACCGTTATTTATCTGGTCTTTAACGAAGGCTATGCGGCCACGCGAGGCGAGCCGCTTATGAGAACCGATCTTTGCGCCGAGGCTATCCGCCTCGGGCGTCTGGTGAGGATGTTGCTGCAGCCGCCGCCGGCGGAAGCGACGGGTCTGCTTGCCTTGATGCTGCTTCAGGATTCGCGGCGCGCTGCCCGTCTCGATGAGACTGGCGAACTGGTTGTTCTCGAAGACCAGGATCGCAGCCGTTGGAATCAACAGCAGATCGCCGAGGCGCTGCCGCTAGTCGAAGAGGCGTTTCGAGGCGGGCCGGGTCCCTACGCGCTGCAAGCGTCAATCGCGGCGGTGCATTGCCGGGCGGCGCGGAGCGAAGATACGGACTGGCCCCAGATCGTCCGGCTCTACGATCTTCTCGGACGCCTGCAGCCTTCTCCGATTGTCTCGCTGAACCGCGCGGTGGCCATCGCGATGGTGGATGGGCCTGGGCCGGCGCTCGAGCTCATCAATGAGCTCGCCGCAACCGGCGATCTCGACGGCTATCACTTGCTGCATGCCACGCGCGCCGAACTGCTGCGCAGGCTCGGATCTTCATTGGAGGCGGCTGAGAGCTATACGCGGGCGCTGGCGCTGGTGACCAATGAAACAGAACGCCGATTTCTCGAGCGGCGACTGCGCGAGGTTCAGTCTCAAGAAGCGTGAGCTACAAAGGCAGATAGATGAGGGGCTTCACGGCGCAGTTGAAACCCAGCCTTCGATGGACATCCTCTCGAATGGCCTTATTCCGGTGAACCTCTTTTCCTGCCAGCGGGAAAGAGATAGTTCGCAACCACGTAGACAACTCCAATGATGTCGGCGGTGGTGGATCCGATGGCCGCGAGCAGCACGGAATCCGACAGCCGAAAATCCAAACTTCCGGCTCCAAACCCCTGGAAAAACAGCAGAACTGAGATCACGACGACCCACGCGCAGGCCAGGGCAAAGAACAGAGCAGCATAGATTTTCCGCGCCCGGATATCCTGGCGCAAGCCGCCCAATTCGATCCGCGACTTCTCATTCTCGAGATATCGCCTTTCGGCTTCAAAATTGGGGCTGGGCTGGCTATCGATGGCATGCGGCTTGCTTTTCTCAATGCTGCGAATGTCCAGCTTGGGCGGAGGCGTCGTTTCAGGCGGGTTCATGGGTGCGGGCCTGATTTACGAAGTACTGTTTGATTACATCATCGTCGATGATCAAGCCGTTCTTATCCTCGCTGGCGTTCCATATCTTGGCCCAGGGAGTATCAGGCTGATGAGTCAGGTTCGAGAGCTGAATGGCGCTGAAATCACCGTATACTCGCCACACTTCGTCCAGAATCTGCCGGGTCTCCGGATCGGCTGAATCGTCGATTCGGGGGACGGTCAGCACCACTCTGCCGCTCACAAAGTCCGGGTCACAAGCTGGCCGGGTGATGAGGCCGCTGCCGGCATCCCGGAATGCCGAGTAAAGAGACCTGACCACGGGACCATAAAGCCAGGCCTCAACTCGCTCGGTGATGAGCGGTTTTCCTGTAATGGCCAGATGCCACCCATGAGCGAGGTAGACCAGCTTCTGGATTTTCATGGCATCGAGCTTTTTGCCCTGCCGCTCCGCCAACTCCAGAAAATAGTTGGCTACCGCCTTCGCATCATAAGGTGGAGTCTTTAAATAAGCCACGCTGGATATCACTCAACGTTCTTAGGCTAGGCCGAAGTTCCACAAAAATCACGCCTGAATTTTAGGCCAAGCCCTTCATTGTGTGTCGGTTGCGAGCCATCTTGAATTTCATAATGTTCCCATGTATCTGTTAATATTCTTCTTGACTTGATGCGACAGATGCTTATAATTATTCCCCTGTACATCGAAACCG
>CADDZJ010000140.1 GCA_902812415.1 Acidobacteriota bacterium | reverse complement strand
GGCGCTGTCCTCAGCGCCGAAAAAATCGCCGGTGGGGACACCGGCGCTACAGCAGAGATTGCCACCCTGATTTGCGGTCATCAATAATGCGAGGCTCAGTAAGTATGACGATCGATTTGCCTGTTACGGCTCTCAGCCTTGATGGCATCCATTGGGAGATTGGTTGTGGCCTCCAACGAAGGTGATCCAGAAAATCCGTCGCGCCGTCAGACTCTTCAGTTCCTGGCTGCTTCGGCTGGAGCTGCACTCGGGTTTCCGCTTTCTGGCGAGGGAGATGGTCTGAATCCTTCCTCTTCAGCTCAAGGCCATCCGGCGCCTGGCGCTGAAGTTGATCTGGCGAGCTTCGGACACTATAAGGCTTGGGACGGCCATCCCGGCGTGGAATGGGATGAGCCTCGTGACGTTTGGCGCGTGGAGGTTGATTTTTCCAGGCCCGAAGATATTCCTTCCGCCGACGCCCTGGAGATTGAATATTGGGTGCGGAGCTGGCCGCCTGTTCCCAGCGGTGGATGGACAAAGATCGATACGCCCTTACAGGGTGAGTGGCGCACGATTGAGACGCGTCGCGAAGTGCGGGGAAAGACGGCGGCGTTTCATTTTTCGCCGCTTTCAGAAGCGGAAAATCCGAATGCCAAAAATATGCCGGGTTATGCGCCCCTGTTTCGTCGAACACTCAAAATACGTCTCCATTTTAAAAGCAGTCGTTCAAACTTCAGAAGGTTTAGGGCTTACAGTAACTCCCGATGGGCTGTGGCCGAAGTCGGCATTGAGACAGGCTGCGAAGGCAAGAGGCCCTTTAAAGCCGAGGTTACTGTTTACAACGGATACGTTCTTGGCTCAACTGCGCTTCAGGGGATTGCTTCGGGAGTTCGTCTAAAGGTTTTGCACACTGACCACACACCCTCATCAAATGACCGCACCATTCTCACGATTCGCGGCGCGCCCTATGCTTTCGGCGTCAGCGTGGATGATGTGCTTCAGCGGAAGGCTGTCTACGTAAAGCCGTTGGGCGTTTTTATCGGGGATTTCACTGTCGGCGAGCGTTTTGATGATTTTGTAAAATCGGCCCGCATGCGCCCCGGCGAAGACATTATCAGTCGCGTTTCACGTCACCCCGAACAAACCCTTGACAATGCTATGGGAGAGATTCCGCGATTGGCCTTGACCGCCCGGGCCGGTAGTCATCCTTATCGTTACATTCCGCTGGGTTTTACGGGCAGCCGTGAGAAATACGGTCTCGATTTTAATGGCAACGTTTTCATCAGCAAGCGCGGATCGAAGGCCATGAAAGAAGACCTGGCGCGCATGCTTTGGCAGGGTGATGAGATTTATTTCCGCATCGCGACTGGAAGCATTCCGACCTTCCGCGAGCGAGAGTCTGGAACTCGCCAGCAGGTTCTGGAGGGTTATCTTCCGCTGGTTACCACAGACTGGGAAACCGAAGGCATCCAGTACGAAGAGCAGGCTTATGCTACCTTGCTGAACGCACCGCTGGATGAGGCTCGCCTCCGTGGCGATGAGCCAAGCGTATTGTTTCTGAAACTGACTGCCCGCAATGCCGGTTCAAAACCCAGGGAGGCGCAGGCGTGGCTCCTTGTCAGCCCCGAGGAAACGCTGGAGTTTGAGGACGGAGCGCTTCTAGGTACAGGTAACCAGGAGAGTTTGTATCCGTCTCCTCGGCTACGCGCTGCATTCGAAACCACAACGCCTAATCCGGCGCTTCAGAATATGCCGCCTGGATCGGCCTATCCGGGTAAAGCGCTGCGATGGTCAGTTTCTCTGCCGCCCGGCCAGGCTGAATCGCTCATCATCAAGATCCCGTTTCGCACCATGGTGGCTGCGGGCGAAATCGCTCAGGTGAAGAGCATCCGTTTTGATACCCGGCTTGATAAAACGCTCTCTTACTGGAGAAAGGCGACATCGCAAGGGATGCAACTTCATGTTCCGGATGAGACCCTTAATCGTTTCTTCCGCGCCGTTCTTCAGCACATTCTGGTCTCTCAGGAAAAAGATCCCCAAACAGGATATACCCTGTGTCCGTGCGGCACTTACGACTATAACGTGTTCGCCAATGAGACGGATATCCAGGTGCGATTACTCAACATGCGCGGCCTGCATGACGCGGCCTGGCGCTGCCTGCGGCCTCTCGTTGAATTGCAAGGTTCAAAGCCATTCTCGGGCCGCTTCAGCGACACTTCGGCGGAGTTGCACGGCGTACGGGTGGATAAGAATCACGATTACACCATGGGAGGCTACAACCTCGATCACGGCTGGACCCTGTGGACACTTGCGGACCATTACTTTTTCCAGCGAGACCAGGATTGGCTTCGCAGCGTTATGCCGCACATCGTTAAGGCCGCGGATTGGATTATCGAGGAACGCAAAACCACGATGCAGCGCGATTCTCGCGGCGCTCCCGCGCCTGAATTTGGCCTATTGCCCCCAGGCGACCTGGAAGATAACAACGACTGGGAGCACTGGTTTGCGGTGAATGGTTATGCATACCGCGGCTTGACCAGAGCTGCGGAAGCGGTTGCTGAGATTGATGCGGCAGAAGGCGCACGCCTCAAAAAAGAAGCAGAAGCTTATCGCCAGGATATACGCGCGGCGGCGTTTCAGGCCATGGCGATAGCGCCGGTTGTGCCCTTGCGAGACGGAACCTTTATCCCCATGATTTCTCCGCGCACTTCTCTGCGCGGGCGCGACCTGGGGTGGATTCGGAACGTGCTTTACGGAGCGCATACGCTGGTGGACTGCGGCGTGTTTTCGCCCGACGAACCCGTCGCTACGTGGACGCTTCAGGATTACGAAGATAACCTGCTCATGGCTCCGGACTCGCTTTCCGTGCCCGATCGGGATTGGTTCAGCCGGGGTGGTGTAGCTCTCCAACCGAATTTAGTGAATACTTTCACTTCGTATCTGGCGCGTGATCAGCTTCCCCAGGCGATCCGAGCGTTTTACAACGACTTTGCGATCAGCTACTACCCGGATGTGAATTGTTTCACCGAATGGGTTCCGACGCTCGGAATCGGCGGCGGCCCGTTCTTTAAGACATCCGATGAATCCGCATTTCTCATCTGGCTGCGACTGATGTTGTTGCGCGAGGATGGAGACCATCTCTATCTGAATTCCGGCGCGCCCAGGAACTGGTTCCTGCCTGGCCGGACTATTCAGGTCGTACGGGCCGCCAGTTTCTTTGGTGAGGTGGGATTTCGCACAGAGGCTCATCCGGAGCGAGGTTATATTGAAGCACAGGTATCGCTCCCAAAGCGGAACAGAGCGACCGAAGTTCATTTGCGCCTGCGTCATCCGGACGGAAAGAAAATCGCACGCGTCACGCTTGACGGGAGAGCTTGGGATCGTTTCGACCGGGAACAGGAAATGATTTCTCTGCCACCTGACGAGAGCACGGTTTTCCTTCGCGCCTATTATTGAAACAAGTTTGGCTGGGGTTTGTATAAGTTTGGAGGGATCGGGAACGAAAATGTCCAATACCAGAATGAACCGACTTTTGGAGATACTCCGAGAGAAGAAAATTGAACAGGTGGCGCTCACCTCGCCGGGAAGCATCTGTTACTTCACCGGGCACGCTGCCGCCATCGAAACAGGTCCCTCGCCTTTCGCACCGCTCGTGGTGGCGTTGGTCTTAGTGCGACAGGAAGAGCCGATCCTTTTTATTGCGGATAGCGAATCATCTGGCGATGTTGCCGCAGGATTTGAAATACGGAAGTTTCAGGGATATACGTATGAGCGCCCGCTGAGGGGTCTCGAAGAGGTTACAACACTGCTCGTCGATCACTTTAACCGACTGCCTCGAAGCACAGTCGGAGTGGAAATGGGCGACCTGCCGGCATTTATTTTGGAAAGTCTTCGCTCGAATTGCCGGCAACTTGAGTTTAAGGACATCACTGACGATCTTGCTCCGATGAGGGCGGTCAAAGACGAAGACGAAATTCGGGCGATCCGTTCCGCTCTGGAGCTTTGTGATGTTGGGCAGGCGGCGGTGAAAAAATGCGCCTTGCCCGGATTAACCGAATTGGAAGTATTTGGTGAAATGCAAAAAGCGATGGAACAGGCTGCAGGAACCCGCTTGCCCATTCTCGCGGATCTGGTTTCCGGCATCCGCACCGCGGGCGTTGGGGGAAACCCCGGCCCGTTCAGGATTGGGGAAGGCGATCTGGTCATCGCGGACATTGTCCCGAGACGCCAGGGGTATTGGGGTGACACCTGCAACACCTGCGCGGCGGGAGAACCCAATACAGAGCAGAAGAGAGTTTTTCATGGGATTGAATCCGCCCTTTATGAATGCATTGATCGAGTGCGCCCGGGCACACCGGCCTGCGATCTGGATTCGTTTCTGAGGCAGCGGGTCGCATCGCTGGGAGGCGCATATCCGCATCACAGCGGGCATGGAATCGGCGTGACCTACCATGAGGAGCCTCGGATTGTGCCCTATAACCAGACTCCCCTGCGCGCGGGCATGGTCATTGCCCTCGAGCCGGGAATCTATTTTGAAGGGAAGTGGGGACTGCGCCTGGAACATACGGTGCTGGTCACCCAAACCGGCGCAGAGGTCCTTTCGCAATTCAGGCACACGCTGTAACGCCACGGTATTGAGTGGATACACCCGCGTTGCCAAGGGCCTCGCTCGCTGCGGCGGGAAACGCTTCAGTTCTATTTCTTCCGAAGACGAAGGAGAAAGGGGCGTCGGTTTCGTCGAAAGCCGGGAAAATCACTTATGTCACGGTTGAAGAACAAAGCGGCCATTATCACAGGGGCGGGCAGTGGGATTGGAAGAGCGACTGCGAAGCTATTTGCCGCCCAGGGAGCGAAGGTGGCCATCCTGGACAAGAACGGAGAATCTGGCCATGAGACGGCAAACGAGATCGTGAGTGAGGGCGCTTGGGCCGTTGCCATTGAAGTCGACCTGGCTGATGGCGTTGAGGCTGAAAAAGCGGTGACGAAGGCAACAGAAGCGCTGGGCGGGCTTGACATCCTGGTGAACAACGCAGCCACCTACATCGCTCGCGGCTTTTTTGAGATCTCCCGCGAAGAATGGCAAAAGGTATTGGACGCAAACCTGACGGCTTACTTTCTTTGCGCCCGCCGTGCAGCTCAGGAAATGAGGCGCTTGGGCAGGGAGGGGAGCATTATCAATATCGGCTCCGTTCATCAGAGACTTTCCGAGCCGCGTTCCGGGGCCTATGCCGCTTCAAAAGGCGCTATCGCCCAGTTGACGCGGAACCTTGCCATCGAGTTTGCCCCTTTTAATATCGTGGTGAATTCCATCACCCCGGGTTTCATTCGCACGCCCATGTCCGTCGTTGATGGAATGGATGAGACCCGCACGGAGCGTTTCATCAAAAGTTATGTCGAGTCAGGGCGCATCCCGCTTGGGCGCGCGGGATTGCCGGAGGAAGTAGCTGCCGCAGCTCTATTTCTGGCCGCGCGCGAGTGCGCGTATATGACCGGGGCTGACCTGGTCGTTGATGGAGGCCTGATGATTACGTTGTGAAGGCCTTCGACAAATTCTGAATGTGGCGCAATGCCAAGGTGACTGATGAAGATTACCAAATTGGAAGCGATCCCGTTGCGAGTCAAGCAGGTTGATGCCACCGCAAACGACGGCGCGCAGGAAACCATCATCGTCAAGGTGCATACCGACGCTGGCATCACCGGCCTGGGAGAGGTTGACGCTTCGCCGCACATGATCAAAGCAGCGCTTGAAGCGCCGTCCTCGCATAATTGGAGTCTTGGTTTCCAGGATCTGCTGATCGGTGAAAATCCGCTCGATGTCGAGCGGCTCTGGGACAAGATGTATCAGGGGACAATCTATACGGGCCGCCGCGGGCTGATTATTCACGCCATCGGCGCCGTGGATCTGGCTTTGTGGGATATCGCCGGCCAGGCTCTGGGCAGGCCTGTTTTCGAGTTGCTGGGCGGTCCGCGACGCGATACGGTCGTTCCGTATGCAAGCGTTCATCCTCCGCTTTCGAGCCTCTCCGAAACAGAGCGGCGAACTCAGGAACTGATCGAAGCCGTCTTGAAAATGGGCTATCGCGCCGTCAAGCTGCAACTGGTCTATGGCGACGTTTACACCGATGCGGATCTTGTGCGCCTTGTGAAGATGGCGCGCCGCATCCTGGGCGAGGAGATCACTTTTATGATCGACGTGGGCTATCGCTGGCTGGATAGCAAGGCGGCGATCTGGACCTTGGAACGGCTTGAAGAGTGCAACCTGTATTTGGTGGAAACGCCGCTGCGCATGGATGATCTGGATGGGCATGCGCGCCTGGCGGAGGCGGTAACCACCCGAATTGCGGGCGCGGAGCTGCTGGCGTCGCGGTTCGAGGCGATTGATCTGATGGATCGTGGAAAAGTGGATGTGATCCAGCCTGATATCGGCCGGGCAGGGGGGCTGACGGAAAGCCTGCGGATCGCCAGGCTGGCAGACCATCGCGGGTTGCTCTGCACGCCGCACGGATGGAAATCCGGCCTTACGGTGGCGGCGGAGATTCACTTCAGCGCCGCCGCCTCGAATGTGCCCTTTATCGAGTTTATGGTGCCGGAACTCTGGCCATCCGTGATCCGCCGGGAACTCGTCAGCCCTGAGTTTACCCCGAAAAATGGCGTCATTGAGCTTCCGAAGACGCCTGGCCTCGGAGTGCAATTGAACGAAGAGGTGGTGCGCCGGTTGCAGTGACTTCATGATTTACTACTGAGGTTTACAAATTATAGTGACAGCATTTTCTGTAGCGCCGGTGTCCTCACCGGCGGTTTTCGGCGCTGGGGACAGCGCCGCTACAGTTTTCGTTGTCACTATAATTTGTAATTCTCAATAGTGATTGCAAATTATGGTGACAACCTCTGCTGTAGCGCCGGTGTCCTCACCGGCGGTTTTCGGCGCTGAGAGCCTGCCTTGAACGAAGTGAAGGGACAGCGCCGTTACAGGAAATGTTGTCACTGGAATTTGCAGACCTCCTTGAGCATCCGCTGAATAGAACAGGCTTCGGTAGGCTTCCAAACAAAACTCGGCTATTTGTCAGTAGGCTCTTCCGGCGGCGCTTCCCGAGAAAGCAGGATGGCGGCCGCAAGAGCGAGAGCAATTCCAAGGACTTCCACGCGGGTCACCTTTTCATGCAGGAAGACCAAGGCCAGAAAAATCGTGACCAAGGGATAGAGGTAGCACAATGGGATCACGATCGACGCCTTCCCGCCGGATTCCAAGGCTTTGAAACTGGTCATGGCGCCGAGGCCGTTCAGCGCGCCGCCAATGACGGCAAGCCAGAAGACCCGCGTTTTAAGATGCCAGTCCAGAGGCACAATCAAGAGGATCGCAAGCGCGATGGGGATGAAAGCCAGCACAAACCAGAGAAACGACAATTCGGTGGAGATGGCATTGGTCGATAATTTCTGGGTCACGCCGGTGGTGCCCCAGAAAAGCAGGGTGATGAGAGCAAAGAGCAGCCAGAGTGGAAAGTGCATGGTACGCGCCTCGATGAAATGGTCTACAAGCTGAGCAGATAAATGGCGACAAAAGCCAGACCGAGACCGACAATCTGGCTGGCGCTGATTTTTTCGCGCAGCACCAGAAAGGCCAGAATAACGGTGGCCAGGGGCGAGAGCGATGTCATCGGCACCACCACAGCGGCCCGGCCTCCCATCGTCAAAGATGTGAAAAAAAGGATGTTGCCCGCGCCCCCCAGAATTCCTGTGATAAACGCATAGAAGATGCCGCGCCGGCGATTCTTGCCGCCCGCGAGACGGGGAGAGCGGATCACCAGAAAAAGCAAAGGGATCAGGCCGATCGTAAAAAGCACCTGGTTCATGTAAGCGTTGATGTCGCTCGCAACCGCTTTGGACGTGGCTCCCCAAATGCCCCACAAAGCGATGGTCAACAGGGAATAGATGAGCCAGGAAGGGACTCGCTTCTTCGTGGCGTCAACGCGTGGCGGCAGTGAAGTTGTGGACATGGAGATTGATTCACCTCGCGGATAAACTCCGGGTTTGCGCCAGGGCTTCCGCAACGACGCGATCATCGGGGCGCAGTTGATGCGCGAGCGACAGCGCAGACTGCGCCGCCGCATCTCGTCCAAGCTTGTGGAGTGCCATGCCGCACACTTCCAGCGCTTCGAAAAAATCCGAACGTTGGCTCATTGCCACTTGCGAGTATCGAGCGGCCCGCGAATAATTTCCCATTCGATAATAGGTGTAGCCCAGATCGTAGTTGATCTCCGGGGATTGCGGGTCAAGCGTCAGCGCCTTTTGAAGGGCTTCCAGGGCATGCCGGTAATCGGAAAACTCGCCGAAGAGAGTTCCAACGGCGACCAGCTTATCAATATCGGTCGTTTGCAGGACGGAGCCGCAACGCTTCCACGCGGCTTCGCCCTGCCCCCGTTGAAGTTGCTTGCGGCAGGCTGCAAGGTCCTGCTTGCCCTCGAGGTAGTATTGATGCAGGCGCTCAGATTCCTGGAATTGAGCTTCCGCTTGTTTCGCTTTGCCGAGCTTGAGATAGGCCTGGCCCAGAAGGTATCGGGCTCGAAAATCGCGCGGGCTAAAGGCGATTTCGCGCTTGAGAAAGAGGACCGCTTTCTCGGGTTCCCCTTTCTTCAAAAAAGCCGAGCCAAGATAATACCACTCATCCCGCAGCGGCTGCGGTCCTTGCAGAGATTCAAACTTTCGGATGGCTTCATCGATGCGCCCGTCTTGCAGATCGAGCCGTCCGAGATAATAGGTCACCCAGCGCTTGCGGTAACCCGTGGTTGTCAGTCGCATGAATTGTCGCCGGGCGTCATCAAATTTCTGTTCATTGAAATATGCGACCGCCAGATGGTAGCGGGCATTCAAGAGATTGGGGTCGGCGCTCAAGGCAAGGCTGAATTCTTTGGCGGCGTCCGAGAACCGTTGCAAGTCAAAGAGCTTGAGACCGGCTCCGAGATGAGCCATTGCCTCCTGGGACGACGCAGCCTGAGCGATTGATACTGCCAGGATCAGCAAGACATGCAGCAGTAGGGCGCGGAAGCTGAATTCTTTCCAGCCACGCGGTGTTTGCGTCAACGAATTCGCGGCAAACTTATCGCTTTGCTTTCCAACTGCCGCCTGGCATCGAGCCATCCTTCGCGGCTGACGTTTGCCCATGTACAATCGATGTGAAATGTCCGAAACCGATGTCAGGAGCCGGTTTCTTGCGCCTGCGATTCTCTCGCGGCAGCCCGCCCGCGAGAGGCAACGGGTTTCCTCCGCGCGGAGGTGTCGCGGATGAATCGTCGCCAGTTCGTGAGTCTGGTTGGCGCAGCTTTCGCGCCGAAAGCCTGGGCGAAAGGCAGCGCTCCGCCGCGGCGGGCCGGCGTTCCCGGCAGGGCCGCCGCCAGCGTTTCCTACGTTGAAGTCAGCCGCCAGGCAGGATTGAATTTTACGAATGTTTTTGGCGCGCTGAAGAACAAACGCTATCTGCTCGAAACCACCGGCTGCGGAGTGGCCTGGATTGACTATGACCGTGATGGCTGGCCCGATCTTTTCCTGGTGAACGGAACCACTCTGGAAGGTTTCCCCTCCGGAGAGGCGCCCTCGAACCGCCTCTTCCACAACAACAGAAACGGCACTTTTACAGACGTGACGGTGAAGGCAGGCTTGATCCATTCGGGCTGGGGCCAGGGCGTCTGTGTCGGCGACTATGACAACGACGGATGG
>CADDZJ010000139.1 GCA_902812415.1 Acidobacteriota bacterium | reverse complement strand
TTATTCGAACGCCTTTTACGAACAATTTCCGAGATTTATTGTATCTTAAAGAAATTAAATGACTTATGGATTTAATTTGTTCGTTATATACTAACAAACAGAAAAGAATAGGCTTAGCGGAAAAATCAGGAAATTGTTCGTCATTGGTGAGGGTAATAGTCTTATGATTTCAACACCCAAGGCAGTTTCAGGCTTGCTTTATTCGGGCGGCAAACTTTTGCGCGCGAACCAGCGCGCGGCGCTGGAGCTCCGCCCTGTCGAAATTACACCGGACTTCATCCCCTGCGCGGAAGGCTCAACCCTGATGCGATTGGGAGAAACCCGGGTCATCTGCACGGCTTCGATTGAGGATAGCGTGCCGCCGTTTTTAAAAGGAAGCGGCAAGGGCTGGATCACCAGCGAATACGCGATGATTCCGCGCGCCACTGACGCCCGCACGCCGCGCGAGGCGACCAAAGGACGCCAGGGCGGGCGTACCATGGAAATCCAGCGGCTGATTGGCCGCTCGCTGCGCGCGGTGACCAATCTCGAAGCGCTCGGCGAACGAACCGTGTGGATTGACTGCGACGTGATTCGCGCCGACGGCGGCACGCGCACCGCCTCGATTACCGGATCACTCGTGGCCCTGGGCCTGGCCTTCCAGAAGTTGCGTGAAATGAAAGCGCTTAGCGCCAATCCTTTGAAAGATTACGTCACCGCCGTCAGCGTGGGGATCGTCGGCGGCGAAACGCTGCTCGACCTGGATTATGCCGAGGATTCGCACGCCGACGTGGATTTGAACGTCGCCATGCGGGGTTCCGGAGAGTTGGTGGAAGTTCAGGCCACTGCCGAAGGGCAACCTTACAGTGTGGACGATTTGAACAGGCTGATTGAGGTGGCGCGACCGGGAATCCAGAAGCTGCTGGCCGTGCAGCGCTCCGTTTTGAAGCTGGAGCTGCCAGGGCGCTGAGGATTACTGTTTCAAAACCTGTTTCGCGGCATCGGGCCACGCGGTCGAGGCGGCTTGACGCCGCAATGGGGGGCGGCGGGGTAAGCCCGCCGCGACAGCCAAAACTCTTTCTTATGCCTTTGAAGCTTTATTTGGCCTCAACGAACCCCGGCAAGCTCCGCGAATTTCATGAAGCGGCCCTGGCGCGCGGCATCGTGGTTGAAGCTGTGCCGGGCATCGAACGCCTGCCGCTTTGCGTTGAGGATGGAGAAACGTTCGCCGCCAACGCCCGCAAAAAAGCCTTGCACTACGCCGCATGGACTCAGGGCCTGATTTTTGCGGATGATTCCGGCATCTGCGTCGATGCGCTGGGAGGCGCGCCGGGTGTTTATTCCGCGCGATACTCAGGCCCCGGAGCGACCGACGAAATGAACAACCAGAAGCTGATTGCGGAACTCCGCCAGAAGGCTGCGGGAGATGGTCAACACGCGTTCCGGGCTCCGATCGCCGCTCCGCCCGGAACCGGCTTCCCGGCGCATTATGAATGCATCATCGCGCTGGCTCAGAAGGAGCGGATATTAACCCTCACCGAAGGCCGCGTCGACGGCGTGATTATCGAAACTCCGCGCGGGAGCGGCGGGTTTGGCTATGACCCCTACTTTTTTTATCCTCCCTTCGGCAAAACCTTCGCGGAGATCACGGCTGAAGAAAAATTCGCCGTCTCCCATCGCGGCGTCGCCTTTCGGAAATTGCTGGATTTCATGGCGGAAGACTTGCGTTTTTGACGAAATCGCGCGAAGTGTGCGACGATGAATAAATCCACAGCAGGAGTTGCGGAAATTGCGCGGAGTCTGTGAAGAATTTTGTGTCCTTCGGCTCCGCTCATTGAGCAGGTTGCTCGTCGTGGCTCTCACCGGCTTGTTCGTTCAGCAACCCAGGCTACGTACTCTTTAAAGTCCCTTTCGCATCCAATCAATAATGGCAAGAAAATCGTATTTCTGGCATTTACGAATCGGGCTGTGCAGTTGTTTCCTGCTTGCGTTGGCAGCGATGATTCAGGCGCTGCCTCAAACCCAGGGACTTAAAGGCCAGGTGCTCACGGATCAGAACGCCCCCATCCCCCACGCCGTCTGCTCGTTGAGCGGCCACACTTTGCCGCAAGGGAATCTGCAAACCGCCACCGACGAACGGGGCAATTTCGATTTTCCAGGTTTACTGCCCGGAACTTATTCCCTCACCTGCGCAGCGGTGGGCCGGGAGCCGATCTCAAAACCTGACATCAACGTGGTGGCCGGCGAGCCGCTGCCCTTGATCCAGATCGTGCTGCCGCCGGAAATCAAAACCAGCCCGCAGGAAGTCACCGTGCATGCGAATGCCGGCGGCATTGCGATCAAACAGGCGGCGCCGCCCTCCTCGTTTTCCTCGCATCAACTCATGACCCTGCCGCTTGCTGAGCTGAAGTTCAAGGCCGCGTTGCCGTTGGTGCCTGGCGTGGTGCGGACTCCCGATGGAAAACTGAGCATCAAGGGCACTCCTGAAGAACAGGGCCTGCTTCTGGTGGATTCCGCCGATCTGGTGGATCCCGTCACCGGCGCGTTTTCCGTTGAGGTGCCGATCGACGCCATCGAGGAACTTCAGGTTTATAAGAGCCCCTTCCTGGCGCAATATGGGCGCTTTTCCGGCGGCCTCACCGTGATTCACACCAAGCCGCCGCTCGACAACTGGCACTGGGAACTGAATGACCTCATTCCTGATTTTTTCTTTGAACAGGGAACCATCCAGGGAATCCAGGGAGACGCTCCGCGCTTTTATCTGACCGGCCCGATTATCAAGAACAAGCTCAACTTCGCCGAGTCGTTCATCTACGATCTCAATCGGGTGTTTGTCGAAGGCTTGCCTTGGCCGAAAAACATCAGCCGAAGAGAAGGCGTTTCATCGTTCACGAATTTCCAATACATCTTTTCACCTCAGAATCTGCTCTCCGCCAACGTGCGCATTTTTCCGGCAAGACGCGAATTTGACAACATCGACGCTCTGGTTCCGCAATCGGCATCCTCCAACTATGGTCAGCGCGGGTATTCCATTGGCGGGGTGGATCGCTATATGACCAAAGGCGGGGGAATCCTGACCACGCTTTTCCAGGGCACTGAGTTTGATACCTACGCCTACGGGCAGGGGCCCCAGCCCATGCTGATCACGCCCAACGGGTTCGGAGGAAATTACTTCAACGCGTACAGCCGCTTTGCAAACCAGGAACAGTTCCAGGAAACCTACGAATTTGCGTCCAAGAAATGGGCGGGAGAGCACCATTTTCAGATTGGGGGCGACTACTTTCGTCGCGCCTATACGGGAACCAGCAATTCGCACACGGAGCTGGTGACGGGCGCTGGAGGGAACGTCCTGGAACGGATCGATTTCTCAGGCCCCGCTCACCTGAGCGACGAGGACACTGAATTTGAAGGCTACGGCGAGGATCACTGGTTGTTGAATGACTTCCTCAACATTGATTACGGATTGCGACTCTCCAACGAAAACATCGGAAGCCCCGCCGCTTTCGCGCCGCGCTTCGGATTGGTTTACTCCCCAAGCCGAACCGGAAAAACCGTGATTCGCGGCGGCGCCGGCATCTTTTACAATCGCATCGCCATGCTCGCCGCCGACTATACGGAGAATCCCACGCGCACCGTCAGCCTCTTCTCTCCGGACGGCACTCCTCTTGGGCCGCCTCAGGTTTTCACGAACGCCTACAGCATTGTCGGCGATCACGGAAAACCCATTCGTGTGATCCATAACAACCTGGGAACCACTCCCTACGATCGCACCTGGAGCCTGGAAGTGGACCAGGAGCTCCGGCCCGATTGGCTGCTGCGCGTCAGCTACCTCGGCAATCGCGGCTACGGCGAATTCCTCGCCAATCCGGAACACCTTTCTGATGGCAGCAACGCTTTCCTGCTGACGAACAATGGAAGCTCCCGTTATCAGGAGCTTGAAGCGACAACGCGCTGGCGAGCCGGCGAGAGAGCCAACATTAATCTGTCATATATCCACAGCATTGCTCGCGGCGACCTGAATACGCTTGGCGCGCTTTACGTGCCCTATGAACAGCCCATCATCCGGCCCAATTACTTCGCGGACTTGCCCTCCAACATTCCCAATCGCGTCATCACCTGGGGAGAATTTGCCGTGCCCTGGAGCGTGACTCTCAGCCCGGTCTTCGACATTCACGAAGGATTTCCTTACTCCTCCTACGATGCTTATCAAAATTATGTGGGCCAGCCGAACGGCTCTCGCTTTCCGGAGTTCTATTCTCTCGACCTGAAGATCAGCAAAGACTTTCACTTACCCTTCATCCACTGGGACTTCTTCAAGAAGCACAAGTTTCGCGGCGCCCTGGAGATTTTCGATATCACCAATCACCAGAACCCTGTGAACGTCTATAACAACATTACTTCGCCCTTCTACAATCATTTTATCGGCTTCCAACATCGAACGTTCAGCACCTATTTTGATTTGATCTATTGACAGATTGCGGATCGTTTTATTCCACGCCCTTCGCTTGCCATTCTGACGCCGATCTCTTCGGCTTCGCTCAGAGCAAACTCCGCGAGGCGGAAGAATCCCCATATTTCACTTCACAAATGCAGGGATTCTTCGCTCGCTGCGCTCGCTCAGAATGACCGTCCCCTGACTGCGGTCATGAGACCGCGCTACCACCCCCCTTGCATTGGGTGCAAGCGCCGCTTTCTCAGGCGTTAGGCTAATTCGGCCAGCCGTCGGCGAAGGTATCGCCGCTCGACGGCGTTGGCGGTGAGACCGAGCGCTTGCTTGTAAGCCGCGGCTGCATCTTGCGAACGGCCCAAACGACGCAGGATGTCAGCTCGGGCGGCGTGGTAAAGGTGGTAGGAAACAAGCTCGCCGGAAGTCCCCAATTCGTCAATCATGCGCAAGCCGGCCTCAAATCCTTCTCCGAGCGCCACGGCAACGGCATGATTCAGCGCCACGACGGGCGACGGATGAATGCGGGCCAGCTCGCCGTAGAGCGCTGCGATCTGTTTCCAATCGGTTTGTGCAGCGGTCTGCGCCTCCGCATGGACAGCCGCAATGGCGGCTTGCAGCCGATAAGGCCCCAGACTGGCCAGCCGTAAGGCTCTCTCAACAAGCTCTAAACCCTCCCGGATGCGGTCGCGGTCCCACAACGATCGGTCCTGTTCCTCAAGCGGCACGAGTTCGCCTTGGCTGTTGACGCGCGCATCGCGCCGCGAATCGTGCAGAAGCATCAGCGCGAGCAGACCCAGGTTTTCTCCCTCCTGGGGCATCAACTCGCAAAGAGTCCGGCCCAGGCGAATCGCTTCCGCGCACAGCTCGCGCCGGATCAGATCATCCCCCGCCGTCGCGGTATAGCCTTCGTTGAAAATCAGGTAAATGACCGCCTGCACGGAATGCAGGCGCTCAGGCAGCCGGTGTTTGGGGGGCACTTCGTAAGGGATTCGCGCATCCCGAATTTTACGCTTGGCTCTGACCAGCCTTTGCGCCAGGGTAGGTTCGGGCACGAGGAAAGCGCGGGCGATCTCAGACGTTTCAAGGCCTCCCAACGTGCGCAGAGTCAGCGCGATTTGCGCCTCTGCATTCAGCGCCGGATGACAGCAGGTGAACATCAGGCGCAGGCGGTCGTCAGGGAAGTTCATTGCGTCGGCGTCCAGACCAGGGTCATCGTCGCTGCGCGCAGTCTCCGCATCGTGAAGCAGTTCGTCTTCCTTGTCACGCCGGGTGCGTTCGCGGCGAGCATAATCGATCAACTTGCGGTGAGCCACGGCGGTGATCCAGGCGGGCGGGTTTATCGGCAGGCCTTGAACAGACCAATTGGTCAGCGCCGCGGCAAACGCTTCCTGCATCGCCTCTTCGGCGAGATCGAACGAGCCTGAAACCCGGATCAGGCTGGCGATAATCCGTCCTGACTCCTGCCGGAATACCGACTCCACGGTCCGTCTTAAATCATCCATCGACTCTCCGCGCCGTCCCGCCCTGCCTGTTACTCGATTCGCGCCGGCATCTCGTGGATCGGCCTTACTTCAATACAACCGGTCCCGCCGCCGCAAGACAGGGGCATCTTTGCCGCCCATTCGAGCGCCTCGTCCAGGTCTTTGCAGTCCAGGATAAAGTATCCGCCAAGCTGTTCCTTGGTTTCGGCAAAGGGGCCATCGGTCACAATCACCTTGCCATCTTCCTTGCGGACGGTGGTCGCGGTGCTTGCTGGCTGAAGCGGATCGGCAGCGCGGAAGACTCCCTGCCGGGTTGCTTCGTCAATTATCGCCCGGGCCTGGGCAAAAGCACTCTGCTGCTCTTCGGCGGACATCGCGCTTCGGGCCTGTTCATTGGTATAGATCAATAGCATGTACCGCATGGCCTGTTGTCTCCTGTGGATGATTTTAGATTCCTCGATTAATTCTGCGCACGCAAGAAGGAATCAGGTTTTTGCTGTGCTAACCAGACATGCGGCCCATCCAAGACAGAGCGCAATCAGGGCCGAAACCACGATGGGGCCGGTGAAGAAATAGACCCAGCTTAGGACTAGGCTTGCTATTCCAAACCCGAAAAACACCCAGACGAAGCCGCCCATTGCGCGTGGATCAGTTCGAGCCAGGCCGCCCAGGCGCCACGCCAGAAACGCGCAAAGAAGCAAGGCAGCGGTCACAAACAGACCAAACCCGACATAGATTCTCCCATACGTGATGTCCGATCCCATAAAGCGCCAGTGGACGCTATCCATAGCAGACCGGACCGCGGCAACCTCCGGCGAGGGCTGCTTTCGGCTGAGCACACCAAAGGTATGGGAAATTGCGAAAGTGAAAAATAAAACTGACGCGATCCTATAAAGCAACGAGGCGTTCATCGTGGTCTCCACCTTCGAGATCAAGTTTAAAGACGGCGTGGGTCCGCCATTGGCGAAATAAACTCGCCGCTACGAAATCAGACTGAGGCATTCTCCAAGCTTCTATCCAACGGCTTGCCCGTATCCAAGCCACTTCCTGAGATATCCCATCTGTCCGATATGGTAGCTTTCGTGAATCGAGAAGAATGCCATCGCCCCGCTAAGCTTGCCGTCAAAGCTCGGAATCCCCTGCGGAGCCGGTTTTGAGAGAATTTCTGGGGAGACGTCCTCCAAGGCCGCTGTGAGCTTGCTGGAAACGTCATCCCATGCGTTGACGACTTCCTCGGGCTTCGGGTACTGCTCCTGGTTGACTTGCTTCGCGCCCCGGACGAAGAGCCTCGCCCATGAACGTGACCATTCCGAACCGAGCACCTGGAGCGCCCGCTCACGAGCCCAGGTAGCGTGCCTGTGACCCAGAGAAGATGATTTGAATCGTTACTCGGCCTGACCAACCACCGGTCTGGGGGAATTCCCTCGATCATTTTCTTGAAGAGGTCGGCATTGAACTTGAAACTTCCTGATATGTTAACAAAATCTGTGCTCATATTGATTCCTCCTGGGAGGTTTCTGTTAAAGAGGAGCAGCTTGGCCGCTCGGAAGCAGCGAAGCGCGGCCAAGCTTCATTGTTTTGCGAATTCACGGGCTTCCTTTGCAAGTTCAAGCCAGTCGGTCACTCCCTTGCCGGCAACAAACCACTCCTTCATCAACCTTCCGTGGCCGGGATCGAAGCGTTTGCCTTTGCCCGCGTCCACCAGTTCGTCAACTCGCTTCTTTGGCAGCTTCACCACGAATTCGCCTTTCGATGACATCATGGCAAAAATCCTGCCGTTCACCTTGAGCGCGCCTGAGCCGAAGCCCTTGCCCTCCCCACGACTCACCTGCCGGTCCCCGGCGAAGGCGTTCACCACGCGGTCAAAGCCGGGATCGATCTCAGGCCCTTGTGGTTTCTTCACAGTCGTTTTCATGTTCGCTCCTTTGCGGTTACGAAAACGTCATGATGGGTCGCACCTCGATCGATCCAAAGCGCGCCCCGGGGATCTTGGCGGCTATGGCGACAGCTTCCTCGAGGCTCGCTGCCTCGATCAGGTAGAAACCGCCCAGTTGTTCCTTGGTTTCGGCGAACGGCCCGTCCGTAGTCAACGTCTTGCCGTCGCGCACGCGCACGGTCACTGCCGTGCTAGTGGGTTGGAGCGCATTGCCGCCTTTGATTGCCGTGGCATGCTCCTTGCCAAAGGCCCGATATTGTTCGAGTTCTTCCTTGTCGTAGCCTTTGCTCCAACGCTTCTCGTTATCATAGATTAGCAGCAGGAATTGCATGGTTTTTTCCTCCTTATGGATGATGATCACGCCGGATTCCCGGGCGGCAGGTAAATGGCTTGGCCGCCTTTGGGCCCGACGCTTTTCTTCCGCCACCAGTACGACGATCCACCTCGGGGAAATCGACAGCGGCGACAAAATTTTTTGTTGAGCAGGGTTAGGAGACCACCCTAAATTCGATCCCCCGAACCAGATAGGCGGATTTCCCGCATCTCCCCTTCTGGCCGGTGATTTTTACTTTTGAGAAGAATGACAAACTGTAACATGGGCTGTCATCAATGAGAATAACCCTGGGTGGCAAAGAGGGCGATTGGTGGCCGGTAATGACCTGCGCGCCATGATCCGGGGCCTTCATCTGTAAAGCCAAATTATCATGCATCGGCGAGACTTCTTGAGTCGTTTGGCAACCGGCGGATTAACGATGCTGAACACGGGCAGGAATTTTTTTGGACTGCCAATGCTCTCCAAAAGTGCAAATGCGCCTGAATCGTCTGAACGTATATCCCGCCACGCCGGATCGGTGGACTTTGGCCGCAAGGCATTTGATCGAGCGGCGGCGGAGAGAAATCTGAACCTGCCTTTGGAGACAGCCATCGTTCCTGGAGCCCCAGAGTCATTCAGAATTCAGCCTGGAGAGAAGCCAAAGATTATCGGGGGCGATCAGCGCGGCTTGATGTATGGATTGTTCGAGGCCGCCGAACAACTCCGAATGCACGGGCGGCTCTTGCCGAAGCAAGGCTCTCCTCAGGTGCGTCTGCGGGGAATCCGCTACTTTGTTCACAATAAAGATCTGGACGCAGACTGGTACTATTCGCGCGACTTCTGGGGTGATCACTTCGCCATGCTGTCCCGCGACCGCTTCAACCGGTTCAACCTGGTTTTCTGCCATCAGACCAACTATCTCGCTCCTCCCTATCCATTCTGGATCGAACTTCCTGAATTCCCAGGCATCCGCGTCCCGGGCCTCACGCCCGCGCAACGCGAACGCAACCTTGAGATATTGCAGTACATTTCACAGGACGCCGCCCAACACGGCATCGATTTCACGCTGGGAATCTGGGAACAAAATGCCTGGCCGACGATGCAGCATATGGTGGAAGGCATTGCGCCGGAAAACATCAGCCCTTACGTTTATGCAGCTTTGAAAAAGGTGTTGCAACTCTGCCCTGACATTCAGAGCGTTCAAATCCGAACCAACGTGGAATCCGGCATCCCGGCGGATCAGCAACTCACGTTTTACGGCGACTATTTTGGTTCGTCTCCCAAAAGTGTGATCAGCATTCCTCCGGTAGGGGAAGATGTGCGCAGCCGTGATAGATCGCCGCGGTGAAGTTCCTCACGGTCCGAAACCCAAAGGAACGGTGGCTGACCAGCTTGATCTTGTTGTTCATGCCTTCCCGCGCGCCGTTGGAGACCCGCAGCCGAGTCCAGGCCAGGATGCCATCGAGGTGATCTCGCAGCCTGCGAACCCCTTCTTTGAAGGGCTCCAACCGGGAGCGCATGGCCGAATGCATCCAGCGTTCGAGATGCTGTTCGGCGCGGGCCGGCTGGCGGTAACCCCAAAAGAGCTGAAA
>CADDZJ010000138.1 GCA_902812415.1 Acidobacteriota bacterium | reverse complement strand
CGGCTTCGAGTTCATGGCCGGCTTGATCTTCACCTCGCAGAAAATCGCGTCCGAGTATCGGCTGGATGCCCAGAACTCTGAAAAAGTCCGCCGTCACCTGTTCGCCGATCACCCGCTCCGGCTCGCCATGGCCGGTCATGCTGAAGTCGCCGTAGAACATCGCCGCAATGTACTGAAAGGAATGGTTCAATCGGGCCAAATCCAGGTAATTCGGCCCGGAGAAGGGCAGGGACCAGTTCGGAGGAAACGGCGGTTGACTGCGGGCGATCCAGATCAGCCTGCCCGGTTGAGGATAGGGCAGCGGCTTGAGAAGAACGTCATACACCACGCTGAAAATCGCCGTATTCGCCCCGATACCGAGGGCCAGCGTAATAATGGCCATGGCGGTGAAGCCCGGATTTCGGCGTAATTGGCGCAGACCGAAGCGCAGGTCCTGAAATAGTTCTTCCAGCCAGCGCCAGCCCCACGCCTCGCGCGTCACCTCTTTCATCAGCGTGGCGTTGCCGAATTCGCGCCGGGCGTTCACCTCGGCTGCGGCAGGGTCTTCACCGCGCTCAATCCGTTCGCGAACAGCCATCGCCAAGTGGGCGCGGATTTCTTCATCCAAGTCCCGCTCACGCTGTTTTCTGCGTTTGAAGAATGGGAAGAATTTCATGACTCTACCTCGCGGCAGGCGACGGGTGTCAGGTTTCAGGCGCCTGGAAACGACCACGGTCATCCTACAGGTAGGACCGGGGGCAGATCATTAACACCTGACACCTGACACCTGAAACCTGTCACCTACCTATCCCCTGCCCTCCATCGCCGGCCTCATCACGCCGCTCACCGCCTTCACAAACTCTTCCCAGCGCGATTCTTCGTTCACAAGGTGTTTCCGGCCAGCGGCGGTGAGCTGGTAATATTTGGCGCGCTGCTTGTTTTCCGTCAGCTTCCAATCGGAGGCAATCAAGCCATGCTTTTCCAGGCGGTGGAGGGCCGGGTAAAGCGATCCGGTCTCAACGGTCAGGACGTTTCCAGAGCCTGCCTGAATCGCCCGGCTGATCCCATACCCGTGCTGCGGCCCCCATCGGAGCGTCCGCAGGATCAGCATATCCAGGGTTCCCTGTAACAACTCAATTCGGTTCTGATAATGAAGTTTCTTTGACATATGGATGTAGACTTCCTACATCCAGGAGGACGATTTGTCAAGACGTGCCGCTCCTTTTCAAGGCGTCATGTTAGCCCAGCGTGAAGACTTCACGGCGTAGACGCCACCAAATCCAAATTCCAAATTTCAAATTTCAGATTTCAGAAAGTGCGCCTCACGAACACAAGAGAATATAGCTCGAATCACAAAAATCTTTGCGACGCAAGAAAAAATTTCGGAATTAATGAGGTTTGCAAATTATAGCGACAACCCGAACTGTATCGGCGCTGTCGTTTCACTTCGTTCAGGGCAGGCTCTTAGCGCCGAAAGAGGCCGGTGAAAGCCTGTCCTGAGCGGAGCGAAGAAACACTGGCCCTACAGAAAACGACCTCCTGTAATTTGTAATTCTCAATGGTAGTCGAAAGGACCTCCATGAGTTTTACCCTGAATCGAAATGCCGGGATTCTTCGCTGTTGTTCAAAATGAAAAGAGAAGGGCTTGGGATGATCGTGAAGGGCTGTGAATGACAGACTGGATAAGTTGTTCAGCAACCTATCAGGAGGGAAAATGCCAGATCAAGCAAGGCTGGCTCGGGCGGAAACCAGATGGTGATAAAGCTCACTAAGCTTTTCAAGCATCCGAATGGCGGGCACAAAATTGCGCTTGTTGATGTGCTCAATATTCAACCCAATCAAGGGCGGATCAGGCGGCAAATTATCAAAAACGTCCATCAGGATGCGCTGGCAAAGATCGAGCGAGCGATCAAAGCAAGTGGTCTCGGTTCCAGGAACGCCTGCCGAATCAGGCGCATCGGAAGAGCCTGCAAGCAGGAATCGGTCGAGGTCGGCAGGAATATCCGCTCCCAGCCAGCGCAGGAATTCCAGATCGCGAGGATGGCTGACTGGCGCAAAACTAAGAAAAATTCGCGCTTCCACGCCATTGAGCCGCTGAAGAAGCCAGACGATGTCATTGGAATCAAAAAGCACCTGGGTGGTGAAAAAACTCAGACCTGCTGCCGCCTTGCTTCGCACCCGCTCTGCCTCATGAACGCGGCTCGGAATGCTAATGCCGCCTAAAGTTGTGGTGAAGCCTGCCTCTCGAACCCGCCGGGCCGCCTCGGACACATTGGGGCCGGGATACTGGATGCGGCTAGATTCTCCGCCCACCAGCACCACGTGGTGAATATCATGCTCAGCCTCGGTTCTGCGAAACCACGGAATGGGGTCAGCCTCACGCACGACGCAACGATTGACCACCACCTCCATTTCAAGCTGGCGCCGGATGCGCGCCCCAAGCAAGCCGGGATCAACCCGTTTTACAAATTTTGCGGAGCGCGGTTGATTGCGATCTTCGTCGTGGATTTCCGGCAGATTGATAGCATCCACACGATGCCGCACCTTTTCCGCCTCAGCCAGAGACGCATCCATCGCCTCAGGCTTGCCCGCCGCCGGAGGAACCATTTCAAAAAAGATTACCGGCTGAGAGGGCTCAAGCAGTTTTTCCTTCAGATTCATTCTCTCAAGATTAAAATGAATTCGGGATGGCCGCAACCTGACTGTTCACGCGCGTCCAGGCGTAAAAGCGATAATTACGTTGACAAGAAGGGGCATTTTATTCAAATTTAACAATTTGACGGTTTAGTCGAAGGACTCTTTCAGAAGCGACCCGCCGCTTTATGCGCGGCGCCCCGGGTGGAAAGCCTGGCGCTCCTACGACGATCTTTCGTGGCAGAGAGAAAGGAATCATCGATGCGAAGTAAATCCTGCGTGATTGGACTGTGTCTGCTGCTTGGGCTGATTGTATTATGCTCCGCGTGCCATAAGCGTGTGCCCGCTGCAGCCACTCCGGCGCCAGCCCCTTCAGCCGCGCCGGCTGCGCCGGGACCGCCCACCTGCAATCTTACAGCGGAGCCAGCTACGGTAACGGCTGGCCAGTCAGTGACGTTAAGTTGGAACTCCCAGAATGCAACCGGACTGGAATTGAAGCCCGGGCTGGGTCAGCAGCAGGCTGAAGGCTCAACCTCAGTAACTCCTTCAGAATCCACGACTTATACAATGAGCTTAACTGGGACCGGAGGGACGGGCGAGTGCAGCGCGCGTGTTACGGTGACCCCGGCCGTGCCGCCTGCGCCCCAGGTTCAGGAATCTAACATCACCGCCAAGCCCAATGCTGCCGAAGCCATGCAGGACGCCTTCTTTGATTTCAATAAGGCCGATATTCGTCCGGATGCGCAAGGGGCTCTCACTCATGATGCTGACTACTTGAAGGGCCATCCCGACGTAAAAATTCGGATTGGGGGTTACTGCGACCAGCGCGGAAGCGAGGAATACAATCTGGGTTTGGGGCAGCGACGCGCCGATGCGGCCAAACAATTCCTGGTCAACCTGGGTGTAGCGCCTGATCGTATTGCGACCGTCTCTTTCGGAAAAGATCGCCCGTTTTGCACCGAGAATACGGACGAATGCTACCAGAAGAATCGCCGCGCCCACGTGGTGGTCGTCAGTCCCTCGTCATGATAGACCAAGCGATGCCGGGCTCCCGATGGCGTCTGGACTTTTGCGGGTGCATAAACGCAGGGGGAATATGGAACTTCTTCGCTACTTTCAAAGGCTGCTCGAATACGATGCCTGGGGCAACCGCGAAGCGCTAGCCTCATTAGACTCGGTGTCTTCGGGAGCCGAGCGACCGCTCAAGTTTCTGGGACATATTATCGGCGCGCAGCGCATCTGGCTCGCTCGGCTGGAGCACAAGGATTCTTCCCGCTTCCAGCCCTGGCCCGCACTGAGCCTCGACGAATGCCGCGCGGCCCTTGATGAATTGAGTCAGCGCTGGAAGAAATTTCTCCAGGACCTTACCTCGGAGCAATTAGGCCAAGACCTCATTTATCGCAATACCCAGGGGACTGAATTCAGAACCCCGCTTGTTGATGTGCTGCAACACCTGGTAATGCATTCGGCCTACCACCGAGGCCAGTTGGCAGCGGCCATTCGTGAGGCCGGAGGCAAGCCAGCGCCCACCGATTATGTGGTCTACGTCCGGCAACTTCCACCGCGATCGTAATCACCGTGTTTCCACAAAGTGATCTCGGAGAGTAGGGCGCGGTTATGTCTTAGCGCTGCCATCTTTCGACGACTCTCACTCCCATCTTCTCCCCAAAGGGACGAGGGAGAAGATTCCTATTCCTTTTTTATCCTCTTCCCACAAGGCGACGAGAAATCTCGCAGAGCCTTTAATTCAAGGCGAGCATGCTATAATTGGTGAAATAACTGTCGCTCGCTGAAAGCGAAGGCGCAGTCTATTGAGGTTTGTTGCCGCAGGCATACCGCGGGGAGAATAGCACATGCCCATTGATTACTACGAGAAGGTCTGGCACAACGGAGAATTCATTCCCTGGAAGGAGGCCACGGTCCACGTAGCATCCCATGTGATCAGCTACGGCACCTGCCTGTTTGAAGGTATTCGTTGCTACCAGACTCCGCAAGGACCGGCGATTTTCCGGCTGAAAGAGCATGCCGAGCGCCTCGTCAACTCCTGCAAGATTTATCGAATGGAGCTGGACTATTCTCTGGATCAGATCCAACAGGCCATGGTGGAACTCATCCGAATCAATCAAGCGCAGCATGCTTACATCCGGCCCGTGGTTTTTCGTGGATATGGCGAGATCGGCGTGAACCCGCTCAAAAACCCCATTGAATTCTTCATTCTGACGTGGCGGTGGGGCAAGTACCTGGGCGACGAGGCGCTGAAAAATGGCATCGATGTCTGCACTTCCTCCTGGAATCGCATGGCCCCCAACACCTTGCCCGCCATGGCGAAAGCTGCCGCCAATTATATGAATTCACAGCTCATCAAGATGGAAGCAGCCATTAATGGATATGTGGAGGGCCTCGCGCTGGATTATTCCGGAAATGTAAGCGAGGGCAGCGGGGAGAACATTTTTGTGATTCATCACGAGAAGATTTACACTCCTCCCCTGTCGTGCTCGGTCCTGCCGGGGATCACGCGCGATTCCGTCCTGACACTCGCCGAAGAAGAAGGTTATACGGTGGTCGAACAGCCCATCGCCCGCGAAGCCCTCTATATCGCTGATGAGGTCTTTTTCACCGGCACTGCGGCGGAAATCACCCCTATCCGTTCGCTGGATCGCATCCCGATTGGCAAGGGCCAGCCGGGTCCCATAACCCGGAGGCTTCAGGAGCGCTTCCTGGCCGTTGCACAAGGCCGCGTCGAAGATAAATACGGCTGGCTCACATACTGTCATCAACCTGTGCCAGCCAAGTAGGGTCTTCTTTCCCCTCCGGGAGCCTGAAGAGGTTGTTGAAAACGCTCCTGAACGCGCTCATTCCGAGCGCGGCGAGGAATCTCGCTCTGAAACTGAATGGCTTGCGAGATTCCTCATCGACTTGGCTCCCCGGAATGGCAGGTCAGCTCGGCTATTCATCAGCTTGTTGAAGAGCGCATCGAGAGCATGGTGCAGCAAGATCTCCGATTGCGCCTGTTCCGCAACCTGGGCGAATCTCTCGGCATCGTTGTGCACCAAAAAAGCCATAAAATCAAGCGTTTGACTTATCGCAGACCGCCACTTAGAATGAAAAACGGGATGGGGATGGCATGAAGTAAACCGATGTAACGACAACGACCAAAAACCAACGGCATCGAGCCGCAGTTTCATGTTTGATACCTTACAGGAAAAATTTCAGAACGCCTTCAAGTCTCTCCGCATCCAGGGGGTGCTGAACGAAGAGACCATCGATGGAGTGCTGCGCGAAGTGCGTCTGGCGTTGCTTGAGGCCGACGTTAACTTCAAAGTGGTCAAGGAACTGCTGGATCGTGTGCGCGTGAAGGCGCTCGATCAGGAAGTGCGGTCAAGCCTGACTCCCGCCCAGGAAATTATCCGCATTGTCCGCGACGAGTTGATTGAAATTTTAGGGCGCAAGGAATCGCTGCTGACGTTTTCCAAAGATTATCCGACCATCTTCCTGATGATCGGACTGCAGGGGTCCGGCAAGACGACCACTTCCGGCAAGCTGGCGCTCTGGTTATCCAAGAAGAAGCGGCGCCCCATACTGGTTTCAACGGACGTCTATCGCCCCGCGGCGCGTGAGCAACTGGCGATTATCGCGAAAGAAATTGAAATCCCGATTTTTGCGGGCGAGGGAATCAACTCTCCCATCGAGCTGGCCCTGGCAGCCCGGAAAGATGCGGCGGATCGCGGCCACGACGTGCTGATCGTGGATACCGCCGGACGGCTCCACATTGATGAGCAATTGATGCAGGAAGTCAGCGAACTTCAACTTAAGCTGCGACCCAGCGAGATTTTGTTGGTCGCCGACGCCATGATCGGTCAGGATGCCGTACGAAGCGCGCAGGAATTTCACGAGCGATTAGGAACGTCCGGCGTCATCCTGACCAAGATGGATGGCGATGCCCGAGGCGGCGCGGCGCTCTCAATTCACTACGTCACTGGCCAGCCCATCAAGTTCATCGGAACGGGCGAAAAATACGACGCTCTGGAGGTTTTTTACCCGGACCGCATCGTTTCCCGCATCCTCGGGATGGGCGACGTGCTCTCGCTGATTGAGAAGGCCGAAGAGGCGATTGATAAGCAGAAGGCCTTGGAGGTGCATCACAAGCTCCGCACGGACAGTTTCACGCTGGCCGATTTTCAAGAGCAACTGCGGCAAGTCCGCAAGATGGGCCCGCTCGATCAGATGCTGGGCATGCTTCCCAAGATCGGCATGCTCAAGAACCTGAACAATGTGCACGTGGATGAGAAAGAACTGATTCATCTGGACGCGATCATCAACTCCATGACGCCTCAGGAGCGGCTGAATCACGAAATCATCAACGGTCGCCGGCGTAAACGCATCGCCAGGGGCAGCGGAACGAGCGTGCAACAGGTCAATCAATTGTTGAAGCAATACGTTCAGGCTCGCAAGATGATGAAGTCCATGAGTCAGAGCTTCTTTGGAAGACAATTGGGCCGGCTCAAGATTCCGCCGGATCTCATGAGCCAGGTCAAATCATCCTGAGCGCGCGACGCCGGGTCGAATATCTGGAAAAAATAATTCGATCCGAAACTCTCCCTGACGGAGGGCTTTCGGCATCCAAACTTTATAGGAAGAAGAAACAAGGGGGTCGATTGCTAAAGATACGCTTAGCCAGGGCGGGGGCCAAAAAGAAGGTCAGCTACCGCGTGGTGGTGATGGAGGGAGAGCGAGCCCGCAATGGCCGTTTTGTGGAGATTCTGGGCTCGTATAACCCGCGTCGGAATCCACCCGAAGTGGTATTGGACCGGGAGCGCGTTGCCTATTGGATGGGGGTAGGAGCGCAACCTTCCGAGACCGTGCGCAGCTTGCTTCAGAAGGCGTCGAGGGCCCAAGCCACACCGCAAACCGCTGGATGAGTTCGCGGCTTCAACGGCTCCGACAAGTCCCAGTGATGATTCCCTGACGAGCTCTTTCCACAAATATTGATTCCGGACATCATCTGTTCAACGGAGGATCACGTGAAAGAGCTGATTGAAGCCATCGCCAAAGCGCTTGTGGACAATCCTGAGGAAGTTCAGGTCCGGACGGTGGAGGGTGAGCAAGTAACAGTGCTTGAACTTCGGGTGCATCCGTCAGATCTCGGGAAGGTGATCGGGAAGCAGGGCCGGACGGCGCGCTCTATTCGCACCATCCTGGGGGCTGCCGGAATGAAACTTAAGAAGCGGTTCACGCTGGAAATTCTTGAATAAAACCTCTCCTCGCGCGTGACACTTAACCATCCCATGGGCCAGAAGGAGAGCCCGTCATCTCAGCAGGGTGAAACTGTGCGTCTCAGGAAACCACAGAATCCCTATCTGGCCATCGCTCGCATTATCAGGCCCCAGGGTCGCCAAGGGGAAGTTTCCGCTGAAATCACGACAGACTTTCCTGATCGCTTCCAAAATCTGACGCGAGTCTATCTGGAGACTCCAGGGCAAACTCCCAGGCCTTTCGAACTCGAACACGCCTGGCGACACAAGGGACGGATCATACTAAAGCTTGCCGGAATTGATTCCATCAGCCAGGCTGAGGAATTGCGCGGCCTTCACGTTCTGATTCCGTTTGAGGAAAGAATCCCGCTGCCCGAAGGCTGCTATTACTGGTCGGAACTTTACGGATGCCGGGTAGTGACCGGCTCTCCGAATGCGTCCGTGGAAATAGGAACGGTCATGGCTGTCGAACCGACAGCAGGTGTACCGCTGCTGCACATCGAGCGAGGCGCTTCAGGGAGGCAGGAAATCCTGATTCCATTGGCGGAAGAAATCTGTACAAAAGTTGATCCTGAAGCCAAATTAATTACGATTGATCCTCCGGAAGATTTGCTGGAGCTGAATGATTCGAAGGAAGCTTCCTCTTACTGAATTCTGCAAATTACAGTGACGACACTTTCTGTAGCGGCGCTGTCCTCTGCGCCGAAAAATCGCCGGTGGGGACACCGGCGCTACAGCACAGCTTGTCACTGTAATTTGCAGTGATCAATAGAGACTCTTCCTGAGGCTGCCGCCATTCATGATTTTTGATATCATCACCATTTTCCCGGATTTCTTTAGCAGTATTTTGGCGCACGGAATTTTGAAGCGGGCCATTGACGGTTCTCAAATCTCCGTGCGTGTGCGCAACTTGCGCGATTTTACAGGCGATGTTCACCGCTCCGTTGATGACCGCCCTTTTGGGGGCGGGCCGGGAATGGTTTTCAAACCGGAGCCCATATTCCGCGCGGTTGAAGCCATCCAGGCAGAAGCTCCTGTAAAGCGACTTCGTGTCATCCTGCTTACGCCCCAAGGCCGTCTGCTGAATCAACGCATCGTTCAGGAATTAAGCCGGGAGCCGCGGTTGGTCTTGATTTGCAGCCGCTATGAGGGCGTGGACGAGCGCGTGGCAACGCACGTTGCGACCGATGAGATCTCGATAGGCGACTATATCCTGAGCGGCGGCGAACTTGCTGCCGCCGTTCTTCTGGAAGCCACGGCGCGGTTGCTGCCCGGGGTGCTTGGCAATGAAGAGTCGAAGGAATTGGAGTCTTTTACAATCCCGGGCACAGCATTAAATTCCACCAGCGACGTTGGTCTGCTGGGTTTTCCCCAGTATACGCGTCCGGCTGACTTTCGCGGCCTGAAGGTTCCGGAAATTCTCCTTTCCGGAAACCACCAGCAAATCCGCGAATGGCGTGAGCGGCAGGCTTTACTGAAGACCTGTCGAAAGCGTCCAGATCTGCTGGGAAAAGTCGGGATGGACTCAGAAGAACTTCGCAGGGCGCTCAAGAGAGCAGCCGAGGAAGAAACCATCGAAACCATTTCTTGATACAAGCGGCGCTCGAAGCCTGCTCTGACGCAGGAAGGGAGCGCCAGGAAACGGCGGTCTCAGAACGCCGCCACAATATTTGCTGTTAGCAGGGGAGCATCACATCATGTCATTGATTCAAAAAATCGAACAGGAACAAATGAAGAAGGACTTGCCTGCATTTCGGGCGGGCGATACGGTGCGCGTCCACGTCAAGATTAAAGAAGGCGATAAGGAACGCATCCAGGCTTTTGAGGGCACGGTAATTCGCATCCGGCGCGGCGGCATCAATTCCACTTTTACCGTTCGCAAAGTCTCGTTCGGCCAGGGTGTGGAAAGAAT
>CADDZJ010000137.1 GCA_902812415.1 Acidobacteriota bacterium | reverse complement strand
GCCGAAGCGATGCTCTCCCAACGGGTCTATCACGACAAGCCGGTCACGGCAACAGACGATCTCTTTGAGCGCTGTGCTTTTCCCAGAGCCACGCAACCCGACCAAGCCGATGATTTTATTCCGTTCCACCGGAACGATTCTCCAACAGTCATCTCAGCCGGTAGGCTGCCAGCACGATCAGAATCGCCAGCAAAGCGGCCGTGAATTCATCCAATTTGATTTTCACAACAATACTCCCAAGCCCTTGGCTATTTGCGGAACCCACTGAGCAATCTTCGGCGCGACCGTAGCCGTCGTAAGGGCTGCCTTAGCGCCCGTGACCGCCCCGCCGCCGAAAAATCCACCCAAGAGTTTCAGCGCATAGTAACCACCCACGATGAGCACAGCCGGAATGCCGATGGCCGACACGGGAACAGGAATAGCTTGCAAGATGCCCTGGGCGTGCGCGGATGATTCCGCATGAGGTTGCGCGGGGAGATAAACCGGAGGCACATTGTAACGCGCCACAGGCATGTGGGGAGAGGGATGCGCTGGAACGAAGCCAGCCGGAATCACAACCCCGCGCCAGTCCTCACGGCGCTGCGGCTCAATCAAAGCGCACGGCTTCGATGGAACGAGCGTCCTCACCGGCTTTCGTTTAACAACTTCAGCGCCCACTGGCAAAGGCGCTGGCCGGTCCTCTGGTAAGACACAACCTTTCGCGCCCCAGAGGAGCAATTTCCGAAAGGTTGTTGCCGTATTACGGGAGTGTGTAGCGCCACGCACAAACTGAATCACACGAGAATTCAGCCGCAACTTGACCCGATCCTCACCCACCCCTGGGTCAGCTAAACGAAGAGTTTGCCGACGCTTCCAAAGTGTACGAGCCAGCGAGAGCGTCACTTCGGACGCAGAGCCAGATTGCTGGCGCACCCAAGCGCCAATTTCAGGAGAAACACGAATGGCTAACTCACGACCCATTGTTAACGAATCGATAAAGAATGGTTTACAAACTCGTGAAGTACCACGCCACGTGGAACTCCGCGTGGGACTCCCCCAGAGAACGCGCAAAATCTCAGTCGATTTTGAGAGAAGCGTAGGCGATGCAAAAAGACAGGGGATTTGGAGCTAAGCCCTTGTAGATGTTGGAGGCGCGGGACGGAATCGAACCGTCGCATAAAGGTTTTGCAGACCTCTCCCTTACCACTTGGGTACCGCGCCTTAACTGAAAGATGCTGACCGATGAAAAATGGAGCGGGAAACGGGATTCGAACCCGCGACTTCGACCTTGGCAAGGTCGCACTCTACCACTGAGTTATTCCCGCCCGCAAAACTGCCTTGATTTCCTGATCCAACTCGAATTATAAGAACCGGTTTTTGCTGTTGTCAAGCTGAGGACATGGTGAGCGCTCCCCACTAAAACTCTGGGTATTCTGGAGAGAAGCCATTACCTGTTCTGAGAATGGAAGCCGTGCCCCACTTCAACCTTGCTGCTCAACTGCTTCCTTTGATTGGCACAGAAACGAGACGAGAATCGGTGTCAAGGAACAGTTAGGGAAAGTCGACGTCAAGCTCGTAGATATCGCCCCGGCTCAGCATAAGTGAAGCAAGCGGCGAACCTTCGGGTGTCATTCCTGCCAGCAAGAAACCCATGGCGTCGGCCCGCGCGAACTGTGCCAAGCCCGCCACAGACTCTACTCGATGGTCGCTGACTTGAACGCGGTAGATGGGCTAGAGCGCCGTCCCACGGCTCCTTTCTCTCGGAAAAACATGCATGCCAGTCATTCCCCCAAGCGGGAATCCGAATGGGCTAGCTCCGTCTTCATAGAGGGCAAGCTTCGCGGGGGCGACCGTAATGATGTTTTTATACCCTTGGGTGAGGCGCAGGTCCATGAAGCACTCAGTAAGCTCTCATTTCCTTTTTAACCGCTCAGACGCACGGGACATCGCCTGGCAGCGCATCGCCGAGTTCATACGGCATTTACCCATTGCAGTCCGGGAAAGATTCTTTCGCTAACATTTGTGCTCCTCTCACATAGTCATCAGTAGCGTTGCCTGCAACCTCGCAGTTCCGGTGAGGCTGCGGTTTTTTCTTGATTTACTATTTATAATAAGTTAATATTCAACTATAAAAATCCAACGGGTAGGGCATCACGAAAGTGAGCGGACAAACGGAACTGAACAGTTTTCAAGAGACAAGCTCCCGAGAGCCAGCGCCTGCGCGACGGGCACACCTTTTGTTGGTGGATGATGACGCGTCTGTGTCGGCGCTCCTGAAGGAAAGATTTGAGTCGGAACGCTACCTTGTGACAATTTCCGCAGAGGGCGCCGGGGTTCTCGCGCAGATTGATGCGCACGAATGCGACCTTGTGATTCTGGATCTGGGACTGCCTCGCATTGACGGCCTCGACCTGTTAAGGCGAATTCGCGCCCGCGACCGCGCTTTGCCCGTTCTCGTTCTGACAGGGCGCACCCAGGTGGATGATCGCGTCAAGGCGCTCGATCTTGGCGCGGACGATTACCTCACGAAGCCCTTCGAATATCCTGAACTGGCGGCGCGAGTGCGGGCGTTACTCCGCCGCGCGCAGCATTCCGAAGAAGCCGTCACCCACTTTGAGGATCTGGAACTGAACCGCATGGATCGCACCGTGCGGCGCGCCGAGCGGCAAATCAACCTGACTCCCAAAGAGTTCGCGCTGCTCGAATATCTGATGATGAATCCGGGCCGCTGCCTGACGCGCGCCATGATTATGGAACACGTTTGGAAATCTTCTTTCACCGACGAGACGAATGTCGTCGATGTCTACATTAATTACCTGCGAAATAAAATTGACAAGGGTTTCCCACGGAAACTCATCTGCACCGTGCGCGGCGCAGGATATCGCTTAGGCGCATCCTCATCCGCGACCGAAAGCCTCCCCGCAAGCGCTGCCAACTGACCACCCTCCTCAATAAAGTGACCGAAAGTAAGGGGCGGCATTTTGCGCCATGTCTCATGAGGCAACTTTTGCCTTCCAGCCTCGATTTCTCCAACAGACCTCCACCGTCAATCATCTTGCTGAGACGTTCGACGAAAGACCAGCAAGCTGATGCCGGTTGTGATTAAAATAGCTGTTAATGGTGAGTTCGCATGCGCAATTAGATCGTGTCAGGATTCGATCCTCTTCGCTTGAAGATCTGACTTCCATTCTCAAGATACAGAATGAAGCTTTTCCGGGCGGCGGCTGGACAGCGAGTGACTATGTTCGCCTGGCCCAGGGTTCTGAAGGTTTGTTGATCATTGCGGAGTTGGGTGAGGTGATGCCCTGGCAAGTGGTAGGATTCGCCGCTCTCCGCCAAGCGTATGATCAGGCGGAACTTTTAAGCCTGGCCGTCGCTCCGGGTTATCGGCGTTTGGGAATCGGCAGGGCCTTGCTTCGTGAAGTTCTCTTCCGGCTTGAGAGTCTCAGCGTTCGAACTCTCTATCTGGAAGTGCGCCCCTCAAATCAAGCCGCCCTCGGACTCTATCGTTCCGAAGGATTCATGCTGAACTCCATCCGTCACGATTACTACGGTCATCCGCGCGAAGATGCCTATGTTTTGTCGTGGGTAATCCCTGCGGCCTGTAGTGACCGGGACTCGCAAAAATAGGGCCATCCTCGTGCGATGATTTTCATAGTGTGTTTTGCCGGACAATAGATACGATCATTTGTCCTCCCGGCGCTTCTGGCAGACAGGAACGCCCAGCAGGCTTGCGCGGTGGTCGCATTGCGCTCATGGGGATTGCTGTCTACGGGTCGTGGGGAGGGATTGTGATTGTCAACGGACGGCTCCTCGAATATAATCACTTTGCGGGGTGGAGCAGTCAGGTAGCTCGTTGGGCTCATAACCCAAAGGTCGCTGGTTCAAATCCAGCCCCCGCAACCAACCCCTTCCAACGGAACGGAAAGCACTTGTTCTGATTGTCCGAAGTTTCTGTAATCGATCCTAAAGGTAAATGGCCTTCAAAACGGTGCGCAAAAAATCGCCCCCCATGGAAATGCCGATGGAAGCGAGCGCTGAGAAGTTCGTTGTTTCCGAGAAATATTCGCGTCAGATCCTCTTCGCGCCGATTGGCCCGGAAGGGCAGGAACGATTACGCCAGGCGAAAGTTGTGATTGTGGGCTGCGGAGCCCTCGGCGCGGCCCAGGCTAGCATGCTTGCCCGCGCGGGCGTGGGCAGGCTGCGCATCATCGACCGCGACTACGTCGAGGAAAGTAATTTACAGCGCCAATTCCTCTTTGATGAATCGGACGCGGCGCAGAGGCTCCCCAAGGCCGTTGCGGCAGAGCAAAAGCTGAGGCGGATCAACACGGATGTTCAGGCTGAAGGCGTCATTGCTGATGTGCAAGCCGCCAACATTGAGGACCTGACCGGCGGTTTTGACCTGATCCTGGATGGCACGGACAACTTCGAGACCCGGTTTTTACTGAATGATACTGCCGTAAAACACCGTATCCCTTGGATTTATGGCGCCGTCGTTTCAAGTTACGGCATCACCTTTACCATCCTTCCAGACCATACAGCCTGCCTTTCTTGCCTGTTGCCTTCCTCTCCGGTGGGTCTTCAGGAAACATGCGACACGGCGGGTGTGATTGGGCCGGCTGTCAGTGGGGTCAGCACTATTCAGGCAAGCGAGGCGCTCAAGATTCTCTCCGGCCATGAGGAAAATCTCCATGGAAAACTCCTGAGCTTTGATATCTGGCAGAATCGTCTTCAACAATTAACTTGCCCGCGTGATCCTGCCTGCCTCACATGCAGCAAGCGGCAATTCCGTTATCTTGAAGGCGAAGCGCCGACCCATATTTCCATGTGCGGTCGCAATTCGGTGCAAATCCACCAGCGCGATTCGCGCCAGCTCAATTTGGCTGCGCTCAAGGAGCGGCTCGCGCAGTTCGGCCCTGTTCAAGGCAACGCCTACCTTGTGCAGTGTCGTCTTGATCCCTACGAGTTCACTGTATTTCAAGATGGCCGGGCGATCATTAAGGGAACACAAGACCCCGGCTTGGCCCGCTCTTTATATGCCCGGTATGTGGGCTCGTAGAGGCTCTCCGCCGATAGGGAGGGCAGGCCGCGAAGATCATTTATTGAGACCTGCAAATGAGAGTGACAGCAATTCCCGTAGCCGAAAAATGCCGCTGAGGATGCCGGTGATGCAGCAGATCTCCTCTATGGTATAGCCATTGGCAATTACAGCGACTTAACAGATGAATCCCAAATTAAAAATTTGAGATCTCACAACGTCTCACGCGGGGTTCAATAGGCGCTGAGGCGCGCAGCAAAGATTCAGACGGCTGAACCAGGACCTCGGATGATAATTCCCGCGTAACCCACTACGGAATTGCGGTTGCCGCCGGCATCGGCGGAAGTTGCATATTTTTCGAGGAGCGCCGCGCGTGCGCCCAGTTCCCTGACAGCCGTCAACATTGCAATGGCAGGGCCGTAGCCGCACATCGTAATCTTCTCCCGACGCAGCACATCGTAAAGGCCTGCCGGGTCGAACGCCACAATGCGGTCAATGGCTTTTCGATCCTTGCTGCGCGTAATGCTGTCCGGCTCGTAGTGATTCATGTCGCTGGAAGCAATGATGAGGACCTGCTTGGAAAAGCTCTTGAGTGTTTTGGCGATGCCTTGCCCTAACTCAACCAGACTTTCGTAGCCGACGGCGCCGATGGCCACTGGGACAAATGAAAAATTCCCAACCTGTTGCTGAAGGAATGGAATCTGCACTTCCAATGAATGTTCTTCCGAGTGCGCTTCGGCATCCTCGGTGAGTTCCACGCAGTTTTGTCGAAGGGTCTCGGCCAGCGCCCCATCCAGGGGGGCAAGGCCCAACGGGGTCTGCCAATATCCGCGAGACATGATGGCGAGCGGCTGGCCGTTGCCAAAATGGTTCGGGCAGAGAATGAGATAAGATGCGGAGGGCGGAAGCCTTCGATAGACTGCCCCCGCCACACGGCCGGAATACATATAGCCTGCGTGCGGAACGACGCAGGCGATGGCGTCGCACACAACCTCCGCCGGAGGGGCTTTCGGCCCCAGATAGTTTTCCAGAACCTTCGTGAGAGCTTCGCGGTTAGAAGGATAGAACTGGCCTGCCACGGCGGGCGTCCGGACTACTGACGACTCCATGAAAAAATGCTAGCCTTGCCTTTTTGAGGAGTCAAGAATCGCCAATCAGCGCGCGACAAGTCAGCTTGAAGATGATAGCCGTAGCCCGCAATCGTCCAATTTCACAGTCCAAAGCGCGTCGCAAGAGAAGCCATCGGCGGCGAGATCAAGTATTCTGAAATCAGGTGATTGATGCATTACGATGCAATCCTGCTGGTCTCTTTCGGAGGGCCTGAAAAAAGAGAGGACGTAATCCCTTTTCTGGAAAACGTGCTCAGAGGGAAAAACGTTCCGCGGGAGCGCATGCTTCAGGTTGCCGAGCATTATTATCACTTTGACGGCAAGAGTCCTCTGAACGATCAGAACCGAAAGCTCATTGCAGCCCTATGCCGAGAGCTGGAGAAAAGCGGTCTCCATCTGCCCATCTACTGGGGAAATCGCAACTGGCATCCTCTGCTCCGAGATACGCTGCGGGTGATGCAAGCTGATGGCGTCCGCCGGGCGCTTGCGTTTGTGACCTCCGCTTACAGTTCCTACTCAGGTTGCCGGCAATATCTGGAAGATATTGCGCGGGCGCAGGCGCAAGTGGGAGAGGGCGCGCCTGCGGTCGATAAGCTGCGCGCATTTTATAACCATCCCGGTTTCATCGCAGCCATGAGGGAGCGAGCCCGAGAAGCGCTCGCAGAGATTCCCGCCGAAAGGCGTGAGGCCGCGCATCTTCTCTACACCGCGCACAGCATCCCTCTTTCCATGGCGCAGAATTGCAGATATGTGGAGCAACTTGAAGAAGCCTGCCGCCTGCTTTCAGAGGCGTTGGGTCGCAAAGGTGAGAACAATCAACTGGTTTATCAAAGCCGCAGCGGGCCGCCCGCTCAGCCCTGGCTCGGTCCGGATATTCTGGATTCTCTCCGCAAATTGGCAAGCGCAGGTAGAGCCCGCGACGTGGTGGTAGTTCCCATCGGATTCATTTCCGACCACATGGAAGTGCTCTATGATCTTGATATTGAGGCCCAAGGGCTTTGCAATCGAGTTGGCCTGCGCATGATTCGCGCCGCAACCGTGGGCACACACCCGGAGTTCATTCGTATGATCCGCGAGCTGATTGTTGAAAGGATTGAGGAAAATCCGTCTCGGAAAGCGCTGGGCGGGCTGGGGCCTGAGCCGGATGTTTGCCGGGCTGACTGCTGTCTTCCGCCCCGAAGTCCTTAGCTCAGCTTTTTCCAGATTTCTTTTGCGGCGTCGGCAGCGAGGGTGCTGGCATGCCTTGAGGCAGGGGGCAAGCCCTCAAGACCCTGCTCGATTTGAGCGGGGACAAGAGATTTCAGTGCATCGAGCGACTTCCCTTCCATCCATTCAGCCAGCCAGGAACCACAGGCAATCGCAGGAATGCAGCCTTCCACTTTGAATTTCACCTCGATCAGTTTGCCGCTCTGAAGCGCCACCCATACCTTCAGCACATCGCCGCAGACCGGGTTTGTGACCTCAACGACCGCGCTGGGTTCTGCAATTTCTCCCAGATGGCGCGGGTGATGAAAATGATCGAGAACCCTTTCGGAATAAATCACGACCTTGATCAGCGCCTCTTACGCCGTTGCAAAGAGCAAGCGTAGCACAATGACCATCAGCACTCCCGCCGCAACCACCAGGGCGATCCGCAAGCCGGGCATTTTGTTAACTTCCGGGATCAAGTCGGAAGCGGCTACGTAAAGCGTGACTCCCCCGGAAATCGCCAGGCCGTAACTCACCTGGCGTTCAACTGCGGCCATCGCCAGAATGCCGACGATGCGCGAAACGCCTAAAGCCGAGACCGCCAGCAGGCCGTCCAGTCGTCTCTTTTTGGCTGCCAGCATGATAGAGGCCATCGTAAAGCCTTCCGGAATATTGTGTAAAATCACCGCTCCGAAAATCACCATGCCAAGCCAGGTGGAGATGAAGAACCCTGACGCGATGGCCACGCCGTCGAAGAAAGTGTGGATCAGTAAGCCGGTGAGCGCGGTAAACGCCACGCGCGAGTTAACGAACTCGTCCGCATGGGTCTCTTCGCCAAAATGAAAGTGTGCGGGCCAGGAATGCTCGAAGAAGTGCACGATGAAGTATCCGGCAAGAATCAGCAACGGCGCTTGGAGCGGAGCGAGGTGAATACTTTCAGGAACCATTTCGGTAAGCGCCGTCGCCAGCATGAAGCCCGAACCTAAGGCGATGAAGTAGGCGAGAAAGGTTCTGCTCCACGGGCGCGCGTAGACGATGACGCCGCCGAAGATATTGGCGAGTCCAGCGATGATTCCCAGAATGAGGCTGAGGACGAGAGGAGACATTTGAAAAACGGGTGTTCGGTTTCGGACGCCAGGTTTCAGGGACTGATTTCGAGGCTGCTCTAACCGCCTCGCTTTTACCCCGAATGCCGGAAATGGACAATCTCTCCGTCTTTGACGACGTACTCCTTGCCTTCCAGTCGCAACCGGCCCCGGCTGCGCGCCTCAACCAGGCCGCCCGCCGCGATGAGGTCTTCATAACTGACAACCTCGGCGCGGATAAACCCGCGCTGGATATCGCTGTGAATTTCCCCCGCAGCTTCCCAGGCTGTCGCGCCTAATCGGAGAGTCCACGCGCGGCATTCGTCCTCGCCGACCGTGAAAAACGAAATCAGACCCAGAAGCTGATAGCTGGAGCGGATGACCCGCGCGATGGCGGATTCCCTGATCCCGAAACTGGCCATGAAATCCTGCGCTTCAGCATCGCTCAGTTCCGCAAGCTCAGCCTCCACTTTGCCGCAAACGGCGGTGACCATGGTCTTCGGACGATGTGTTAATCCCGCCTTGGCGGCGAACTCTTCCGCCGCATCGGTTCGCGCCGCATCTTTTTCGTCCAGATTCAGGATGTAAAGCATCGGCTTCTGAGAGAGAAAAGTGAAGCCGCGCACGGCCCGCTCCTGCTCCGGGGCAAAGTCCACTTCGCGGAGTGGCTTTTGCTTTTCCAGCGCCGCCTTGCACATCTGAAGCGCGTGCAATTCCTGTTCGAGGGCAGGGCTCTTCTGCTTTTTGATATCTTTTTCCAGGCGCTCAAGCCTCTTCTCGGCGACAGCAAGATCCGAGAGAATCAATTCCAGCTCGACGTTCTCGATATCCGCCTGGAGATTGCTGCCGGGTTCTTCGCCAAAAGCCCGCACCACATGCACCAGGGCCTGCATCTCGCGCAGCGTCGCGCTCTGCGAGCCTGCGCGAAGCAGGTCAATGACGCTGCTGGGCGTATCCACATACTCGATGTTGGCATGGACGGTCTTTTGGGGCCGGAACATCTCGCTCAGCCGTTCCAGCCGGGCATCTGGCACCGAGACCATTCCGATGTGCGTCTCGGGCCGGCCCGCGCCAAGTCCCGTGCCGTGCGCCCTGGTGATGATTCGAAAAAACGTGGTCTTCCCCACTTGCGAGAGACCCACGATGCCAATCTTCAGCACTTCAGCCTCTTTGATGTTTCAGAACGATCACAACGCGATTTCTATTGCATTCTATTCCGAGAGCGCATGCATACGGAATCCTTTAGCCGCAATAGACTTTGAGTCTACCATACGCTTTTGGATTTCCTGGGATTCGTCGCTCTTTTGGTAGTGGGTTGGTCTCTAAGCAGCCGATAATCCAGGGGGTTGGGTGGTTTGACCCTACCCTAGCCCGGAAAATTCACGTTTTTTAGAGACAAGAAAAGCCTCCTGTGGTACAAACACGTTGTCCACACGGGTTTGAACCAAGCAAGGAGGCTTTCGGTTGACCGAGAATAACACAACACAGCGTTT
>CADDZJ010000136.1 GCA_902812415.1 Acidobacteriota bacterium | reverse complement strand
GAAGTCAGCGACTTTATGCTTGAGTTTCGATCTCAACAGAGTTAATCTCTTCCTGCTTTTTCAATTGCATTTGAAGTCCCAAGAGGTAAGCCCTTGCGCAAATCCACAGCGATTATCATCATCTGTCTGGCCATAGCGGTCGTGGCGCTTGCCATCGAAGTGGTGACCCTGAAACGCGCCGAGGATCTTCCGAAATTCACGTCTTCTTATCAAGCTGTGCTGCTCGATGACGGCCAGGTATTCTACGGCAAGCTTTCCCGCCTGGGGACTGATTATCCGGAGATGACGCAAGTTTACTACGTGGTTCGCACCACGGACCCGCAAACGAAGCAGCCCAAAAACGTTCTCGTCAAGCGCGGCAAGGAATGGCACGGGCCAACAGAAACCTATTTCAACGCGCGGCACATCATCATGATTGAGCCGGTAAGCCCGGACTCCGAGGTCGCCCATCTGATCGCCCAGGCCGAATCGCAAGGCAAGAAATAGCCTTTCACACCACCTCGACACCCAGATCTTCGGCATTCATTTCGGCGTCTATCGAACCAGCAGGCGCTGCGGATTTCCAGCCCATAACTTCCTGCCTTTATCTATCGATACTTCCACAAAAAGATCAGTGACATTGCAAAACCCACCACCACCACAAAGGCCCGCACACGCGCAGGATTCAACTTCTGGGCATAATGCGCTCCGCCATAACCTCCAATGACGGCGCCGACGAGCATCACGACGGCCTGAGGCCACAAAACGATCCGCGCGATCACAAAAGTGACCACTGCAACCCCATTGGTTGCCGCTGCCAGAAGCGTTTTGATGCTATTCATGGCGTGAATATCACCCAGCGGCAAGAGATTGAGGATGGAGAGCATCAGAATCCCCATGCCGCCGCCAAAAAATCCTCCATAGACGGCAATCAGGAACTGAAGTAAAGAAACCCCGCCTATGGCAACCCACGAGGGTTGTGTCAGGCCTTTCGCGTGTGATTCCGGGGTCTTGAGCAGTTTTCGGCCAAAGGCGAAAAAGAGGGTAGCGGCAAGGAATAGAAAAGGGATCAGGCGCATGAAAAGCGTCTGCGGCGTGCGAAGCAGGATGGTTGCCCCCATCAAGCCGCCGGCAACGCTGGCAACCGCCAGGGGCGCGAGCATCCGCGCGCTGACCGTCAATCGTTTGCGATAAGCGCCGACGCTTGCGATGCTTCCTGGACAAAGGGCTACGGTTGAGGTGGCGTTGGCGGGAATGGGCAGCACACCGGTGAATAAAAGCGCCGGAAAAGAGAAGAAGCTGCCGCCTCCCGCCACGGAATTCAAGGCTCCGGCCAAAACAGCAGCCCCAAATAACAAAATCGCACTGGAAATGGTCATGCTTTGTTCTGCTGCAGAAATGGCTGTCATCATGCAACCAAAGCTTCCATCATCGCACAGGTTGCAAGTGGGCGGCGCATTGTGTGCGGCTCTAACAGAAGCTCGTCAGTAAGGTAGGAAACGACTCGTTCAGTTCCTCCATACAGGCGCGGAGGCACACGCTCATATAATGGCGCGACCTGCGCAATTCTCATGCGCCATCACCTCCTGATACAGAATTTTTTGAAGGGGTAAATATTTAGATGAAGGAATATCTCAGAACGGTTTCAGACACATCGGCGGCTGGCCGACCATGCAACGATCGCTGCGCCATTGTTGCGAGCGCCAAAGCGGCAGACACAACGAGAAAACCTGTCCCCTTGATTTGTAATCCGCCAAAAGACCATGCCATCATGTTTCAAAGGCCAAGATCTTTCCACATCTTGTCGATCCGACTTTTGACCCGGGCATCCATTTTGATCTCATCCGGCCAGCGACGATTAAAACCTTCGCTGGGCCACTTACGGGTGGCATCCACTCCCATCTTTGAGCCGAAATTGGGGAGCCGGGACGCATGCTCAAGCTGATCGACCGGACCCAAAACGAACTGAATGTCCCGCTCCGGATCGATGTGATTAAGCGCCTTCCACGCCACCTCGCGCACATTGTGGACGTCCACATCATCATCCACCACCACCAGGCACTTGGTAAACATCGCTCCCGGCAAACCCCAAATCGCGTTCATCACCTTGCGCGCATGTCCCGGGTAGCTTTTGCGGATGGCGACAATCATGAGATTATGAAACACGCCTTCCGCCGGCATGTGCATATCCAGCACTTCCGGAAGCTGTTTCCGCATCAAGGGCAGAAAGATACGCTCCACCGCGTATCCCATCCAATAGTCTTCCATGGGCGGTGGACCCACGATGGTTGAGACGTAAATGGGGTTCTTGCGATGAGTCACGCAGGTGAGATGGAAAGCTGGAAACCGGTCTTCCAGTGAGTAAAATCCCGTATGGTCGCCGAAAGGCCCTTCTGTCCGAATATCATCCAGGTCCACATAACCTTCGAGCACGATTTCCGCATGTGCGGGCACTTCCAAATCCGAGGTCTCGCACTTGACCAACTCCACCGGCTCTTGTCGCAAAAACCCCGCAAAGATGAACTCATCCAAATCCTCAGGAAGGGGAAGAACAGCGGAAAGCATCGTGGCTGGATCCGCGCCCAAAGCTACGGCCACTTCCATCCGGCGGCCTTTTCCCTGCCGGTCAAGCCAGCGGAAATGTTCCGCCCCTCCTTTGTGAATCTGCCAGTGCATTCCTGTGGTGCGTTCATCAAAAACCTGCATTCGATAACATCCCACGTTGCGACGCCCAGTCTTCGGGCTCCGCGTAATGACCATGGGGAGCGTGATGAACCGCCCGCCATCCTGCGGCCAGCACTTCATGATCGGAAACCGCGCCAATGAAAAATCCTGGCGCTCGATCACTTCTTTCACCGGCCCATCCTTAACGTGTTTGGGAAAGATCGATCCAAGGTCTGCAAGCTTGGGCAACAAACGCACTTTATCAAAGAGACCTTCGGGCGGCCTCATCTCCAGAAGCTCCTCGATACGCCTGGCGACATCCTCCACGGAATTTACTTCCAGAGCCAGTTCGAGCCGCTGCCGGGTTCCGAAAGCATTGATCAACAGCGGGATGTGATATTCCGTGTTATTTTGAGGGGAACGAGGCTTTTCAAAAAGCAACGCCGGCCCGCTGGCTTTGGAGACTCGGTCGGTAATCTCCGTGATCTCAAGATCCACATCGACAGGGGTCTTGATGCGCTTTAACTGCCGCTCGCGCTCTAATCGCGCGATGAATTCACGGAGATTTTGGTACGCCATGTTTTATATTGGAAAAGCCGGCGCAATATAACAAGCCTGGGTTTTCGTGTAAGTTCTAAGCTCCTTAAATGAGAAATCAAATACAAAGCATAGCCGTTCGCAACGCTCTTTTGAACTGGTTTCAGGCTCACGCCCGCGATCTTCCCTGGCGCAAGACGCAAGACCCTTATGGCATCTGGCTTTCTGAAGTCATGCTTCAACAGACCCAGATTGCCACGGTCATTCCCTATTATCAGCGTTTTCTTCGGGCATTCCCGAATTTCAAGCGGCTCGCCGCGTCGCCTTTTGAAAAGGTCGCCGAGCAATGGTCGGGCCTGGGATACTACCGTCGCGCGCGCCATCTGCACCTGACTGCGCAGAGAATCGTCAGGGAATTCGGAGGGAAATTTCCTTCAGATTATCAGAAGGCCAGGAAACTTCCGGGAGTGGGTCATTACACAGCCAACGCGGTGCTGAGCATTGCTTACAACCAGCCTCTGCCGGCGCTTGACGGCAACGTCGCTCGCGTCATGGCGCGCCTTTACGCCTGGAAGGGCCATTTGCAGCAATCCAGCTTTCGCCGCGCTGCCGAACGCAAGCTTCAGGAGCTGATCCCACTCGAAAATCCTGGCGCCTTCAATCAGGCGATGATGGAGCTAGGTCAGACGGTCTGTCTGCCACGTCATCCTGTATGTGAAGCTTGCCCCCTAAGCCCGTGGTGTCGCGCCCATCGCTTGAAGATCCCGGAACGCTACCCAGCGCCCAAGCCCAGGCGGCCGACAGAATCCGTGCATCTCGCCGCCGCGATTATTCAGAAAGATCGCAAGCTGGCCTTCATCCGCGGGCTGGATGAAGGATTGATGAGCGATTTATGGAATTTTCCGGCCGCATTTGGAAAATCGAAAGGGCAGGCCCTCAAGCGCTTGCAGGAAAAACTGGCAAAGGCAACGCGCAAAGTCCCGCGCCTCGAAAAGACGCTGGGCACTCTGCGTCACAACATCACCTTCCGATCAATTCAAGTGACGTTGCACCGCGCTAAACTACGCGATTACTCTCCCCGCAGCGGCATCCGGTGGTTTTCGATCAAAGACCTGGATCACGCCCCCGTCTCGCAATTGGCGCGAAAGATCGCAAAAGCGATCATCCTGGATCACCACAGCGCTCTTTCGCGCCACAATCGTGGAGCCGGGCTTCCGCGAAGAGACCAGGCGGTTAAGCAGCGGTGAAGTGCGTGGTCAACTCCATGTCGCCCCAGTGAACAATCATGGCGCCGCCACCGCCGCTCTTCACCAGTCGGATAGTCAGCATTTGATCCGAGCTTGACGCCTTCGTCTCCTTCAAAGGCACTGAAGCAAAATCCTGGGAGGGATCATGATCCGTGCCCCACTGGCCATGCTGCTTATTGAAAACCAATTTCCAGGAATTGTCACTCTGGCGCTGTGCCCAGATGCTGTAGACCCCTTTAGGGATGGTCACATCACCGAACTTCAAATCTGTCCCTGCCGTAAATGTGGTGGATTTATCCGCGCCCAGGCGCCAATAGCCGCCGGGCTTGAGCTTGCCCAGCATCTCATCAATCGTGCGGCCCTTGAGGGAAGGTCGCCCGTAATCAATGGAAATCGTCTGGCCATTCAGACTCAGTTTAGCCAGCCCGCGCGGATTCCCCTGTGAAAAAGCCATACCCACCAAAACAAAACTCAGCGCCAAAGCAAAAATCATCACACGATAACGTCTCATAATCCTCTCCTTTGAGATCGAATCAGATTTTCCTTCTCCCGTCTCCATAAGGACACCATCCGATTCCCTGCCCTCCCTTTTTCAGGCTCCCGAACCCATTGAACACCAGCCGCAAAATTATACCGCTCACTTTGCCGCCTTCTCAAGCTCGCTGGCAGCGGTAGCGATGAGGGCTGCTTCGTGACTCAGCGCCGCGCCGAGAATCATCATTTGCTGGTCCGCCAGTGTCCAATCTTTTTGCTCAACCGCCTCTCGCACCGCCGGAAGAGTTTTCGCCGCATAGCCCGTATACATACCCGGCGCGCAAAGCTCGTTCTTATACCAGGGTCTTCCCGGCAGCCCATCTCCGCTGGTCAGCATTTGCTCGCTTTCGCGTAATAATTGGTTTACCGGCTTGAGCGAGTCCTGCGACTCCTTCAAACCTCCGTGAGACTCAGCGTCATTCAAGGCCCTTTCGTATTCATCGGCGCTATGTTCCAGACTGGCGACGCCGTTTTCGAGAGGGGCAAAATTCAGATAGGGTGGAATAGCCTGAATGTGGGGCGTCGCCCGGTGCTTTCGCGGGTCCATGGTCGCCGTGAAGACGCCTTCCATAATCTCCATATTTCGCTCACGCGTCTGCTTTCGCTCGTTCCTTAAATAGTCTCTGACTTGGCCGGTGTACGTCTTAACGGCATCCGCAAGCGCCTTAAAGTCGAAAGGAAGCAAGCCCGCATCCGCCAGCCGCATCACGGCCGTGCCGGCTGTTTGCGCAAGCGTTCTTCCATAAACAAAATTGGGGTCTCCAAAATGCGAATACCAGTAAAAATCATCGTAAATCGAATGATAGATTCCGCCGCCATCCTCGCCGCCATAACCCAGATCCAAAGAAGCAACTCCCAGGTGATCGATAAACGCAGAGTAGTCTGACCCGGAACCCAGCGCGCCGATTTTTAATTCTCGCCCGTTGCGCAACGCTTCGCGGTCAGCGTCCGTCTTGGCATGCGTCAGGCGATAGAAGCGGAGTCTCTTTTCCACTGGGATGTCTTTCTCAGGGTCCTGAATATCGCTCGCAACCGCGTCGATGAATTTCTGAAGAGAAGGAGAGCCCGAGGCGTTCAGATATCCCCGGCCGTTCGAGTCAGAATTGATGTAGACCACCGCATGCTGGCGCAGCTCATCGGCATGCTCTTCCGCCCATTCGGTCGATCCGAGCAAGCCTGCTTCCTCTCCATCCCAGGCGCAGTAAATGATGGTGCGCTTGGGCTTCCAGCCTTGCTTCAGAAGCTCTCCGAAAGCCCGCGCTTCCTCAAGCATCGGGGTGAGGCCGGAAACAGGGTCCTCCGAGCCGTTGACCCAGGCATCGTGATGATTTCCACGAATAATCCACTCATCCGGGTTTGTTGATCCAGGAATGCGGGCGACCACGTCGTAAATAGGTTTGATATCCCAGCTTGAAATCACCCTGAGATGCACTTTCGCCGGCCCCGGGCCTACACGATAGGTGATGGGCAAGGCGCCTCGCCAATCGGGCGGAGCGGTCGGACCGCCAAGCGCCGCAAGCAGGGGCTGCGCATCGCCATATGAGATGGGCAACACCGGAATTTTGGTGATGGTCTTGGCATCTTTCAGCGGCAACCGTCTCGCGTCTTTCGTTGCGCCCACATCCGGCGTCAACGGATCACCCGGATAGATCACCATATCCATGACGCTGCCCCGCTGGACGCCGCCGCGCGGACGCCAGGGACCTTGTGGGAAGACTTCGCCCTGCCAGTAGCCATCATCGCGCGGGTCGGAATAAATCAGGCAGCCCACTGCCCCGTGCTCAGCCGCGAGCTTGGGCTTCAGGCCGCGCCAGCCTGCCCCGTAACGCGCAATCACAATAGCTCCCTTCACGGAGATGCCCAATTGTTCAAGCTGCTTGTAATCGGATTCCATCCCATAATTCACATAGACCAGGGGCGCCGTCACGTCCCCGTCGGCAGAATACATGTTATAAGTCGGCAATTGTTCCTGATGCTGATCGCTGGTAGGGTCAGCCGCAACCGTCGGCTCCTCCAGCCTCGCCCGGAATCGGGTCGGAGCTACGAGTTCCACGAGGCGCTCCTTCGGCATCGGCAACAGCACATAGAACGTCTCAATATTCGCCTTCCATCCCCATTGATTGAATTTCCTAAGAATCCATTCCGCATTCTGCCTGTCGCGCGCCGATCCCGCGTTGTGAGGATAAGCGGAGAGAAACTTGTTCGTGTCGCGGATAATCTGCGCGCTCGGGATCGCGCGAAACTTCGACTCCCACTGCTGCTCCGTATGGGCGTTAGCCGCAGAAAAACCTTGCAGGGTCGGGTCGGATTGAGAGGGCGCAGCCAGCATCCCGCGGCCCAAACCGAAAGAAACAAAGCTGGCGAAGATGACCAACCGGCGGAGCGCTACCATTCGCTTTAAATCGTTCTTCACGATCATTCCTCACAGGTTCTTTTCAAAGAAATCAAAAATTCTCATGTTCCGATAGCTGATGGAAGCTTCCCCTTGAAACCCGTGCTTCTGCGCGGGCTGCAAGTAAAGCTGATAAGGGATTCTGGCCTTGACCAGGGCCTGGATGAAATTCAGCGTATTCTGCAAATGCACGTTATCGTCCGCGACGCCATGAATCAGGAGCAATTTTGCTCGCAGGTCGCTCGCCGACCCGACTGGCGAAGACTCGCGGTAGCCTTCAGGATTTTCCTCTGGCGTGCGCATATAGCGTTCCGTATAAATCGAATCGTAAAAGCGCCAATCTGTGACTGGAGCGCCTGCGATGCCGCATTTAAACACCTGGGGAGCGTGGGTCAAACTATAGAGGGTCATGTAGCCGCCGTAGGACCAACCCCAGATGCCGATTCGAGACCCATCGACGTAAGGCAAGGATTTCAGGTATTTCACTCCCGCAAGCTGATCCTGAAGCTCTCGTTCCCCGAGGCGCTTGAAGATAACCGTTTCAAAAGCGTGTCCCCTGCCCCATGAGCCGCGGTTATCGAGCGACCAGATCAGGAACCCGTGCTCAGCTAGCAACTGATCCAGCAACGAGGTTGTCCCCCACTCGTTGCGAACAATCTGGAAATGAGGACCGCCGTAAACATAGACAATGACAGGATATTTCTTATGAGGATCAAAGTTCGGGGGTCTGACGAGCCGGGCGTAAAGCATGGTCCCATCCTTTGCTTTCACCGACACGAACTCTGTTTGTCCCAAGGCATAGTCCGATAAATGGTTCGCCGGTTTATCGAGAGTCGAGATGTAAGTCCCATCGCTTTTCAATAATCGCGTTTCAGGAGGATCGGTGATGGAGGAAAAATCATCCACCAGAAAGCGTCCATCCGGAGAAAGGCGAAGGTCATGGGTTCCGGGCTGCCTGGTAAGCTGCTGCATTTCCGTTCCATCGAGCCGCACTCGATAAATCTGCCGCTCGCGCGGATCCTGACGGGTGGATTCAAAGTAAGCCCACTCTCCCTTCTCATCGACCTGGAACGAAGCAATATCCTCGAAAACCGGATGGTCGATCAACCACTTCCCGTGGGTCAGTTGTTTTATTAGCTTTCCATCGCGGCTGAAAAGATAGAGATGAAGCCAGCCATCCCGCTCAGAGAGCCAGAGAAATCGTTGGCCACGGTCGATGAATTGCGGCGGCTCAACGTTGTTGATCCAATAAGGATCGGTTTCAACGACGGGATGGAAGTCCCCCTTGAAGCTCCAAAGATGCACCACCTCGCGCGTCTGGTCGCGGTTCAGGGTGAGAAAGCAAACGGCTTGAGAGTCCGGAGTCCACGTAAAGGTCGGCACAATATATTCAGCGCCTTGGCGGAGTTTGTAGGCTGAATCCTGGCCACTCTCGACATTGACCACGTGCATGGTCGCAATGGGGTTTGGATCACCGGGCTGTGGAAAGCGCTGCTCGAAAAGCGTCACGTGAACCTGAAGGAAGTCGATGAGCGGATATCGCGGCGCCGGGCCGTCATCCAGTCGGAGATAGGCAATCTTTGTGCCGTCGGGCGACCACTCGTAAGCCCGCTTCGTCTCGCGGTATGCCAGTTCCTCGCCGTAGACCCAATCCTGCACGCCATTGAGCACCGTGGCGCTGCCCTCATGGGTGAGCCGGCGGATGTGGCCGCTCTTCAAATCCACAACGTACAAATTATTGCCCGCGATAAAACCCACCTGGTCTCCTCGCGGCGAGAAAGCTGATTCCCCTTCTGGCTCTGCCCCATGCGCGAGGCGGCGAACCTTGCCGGTGTTCGTGTCAAAGAGCCACAGGTCACCGCCGCCTTCCAGCAATAGCCGGCTGCCGTCGGACGACCACTGATAAGAATCCAGATTGATCTTAGGCCCCGCCTGGCCTTGGCTCAGCAGCCGCCGCTTCGCGCCGGTTGCTGCATCATAAAGCCAGATGGCGCGCGCACGCCCTCCGCTTGAGGATTCTTTAATAAAACTGATTTGATCCGTGTGCGGACGCCAGCGGATATCCTGCGGCCCGGGTGGAACCAATTCATCGGGATGGCTGATAAGCTCAAGGGTGAGATTTCGCTTCACCGGCCGGCCCGGCAAAAGAGCGGCGCTTGCCCCGAGAAGCAGGAAGACGGCTATCCATCTTTTTACGGCGAACACTTTAAGAAGCGCCCTCCTGAAGCTGAGTCCTTATGCCAGATCAAGCAAAGATGCAAACCATACCAGAAGACCGCGCCATCAACAAGCCCTCAAGCAGCTAAGTATCGTAACATCCAATGATGGCGATTCGAGGCGCGGCCCGCCGAAGCGAGTGCGGAGCATCGCGCCTTACACGTCAAGCGCAGGCGGACCGTACCCGGGTTAAAGAGTAACAGGCACGCTCAGGTGGGTGAAACCCGTCAAGAGATAGGGGTAGGAAGAGCGGGGTCCGCTCCTCCTCCCTCCGAACCGGACGGGCGGATTTCCCGCATCCGGCTCTCCGGTCGGTAGTGTTACCTCCGAGAGGATTGACGAGCCACAGCATGGGCG
>CADDZJ010000135.1 GCA_902812415.1 Acidobacteriota bacterium | reverse complement strand
GGTACCCCTTAATGCGCTCGTCGAACGCTGCGTCTGAGAGAAAATCGACGCTGTCATGAGCGTAAAAACAAAACTAAGAAAGGCTACAGCCCGTAGCGACCCAAAAGATGAACGCGGCATAAGTCCTCCTTCAAAACATTGGCTTGCTTTCGTCGCTCTCGCCTCTAATCAACTACAGTGTGCTTACTTCGTATCAGAAACGGAAATAATTTGTCAATATATTTTTATCTTTTTTGTTATTTTATTTTGCAGTCTTCCTTACCGAGTCGATTCACATATAGAAGCAAGATCCCGCCTCTTTTTCAGCCTGTTATCGGTAACAATATGGATGGCCTACGGATGGTCAAAGATTGACCGAAATCTGAGCGGTCTTTCAGTGAAGCTCTCAAGAAAGTCATATAAATGCTTAATTATGAGCGCCTTCTATGATTTATATCAGGTTTAAACAACTGTCTTCAACGGACTTGTGTCGCTCGCCGGATTGGAAATTCGCAGACGAATTCGGCCAACCCAATGAACGAGCTGGATCGCCAAATGGGCTAGAGTCGCAAGAATCTACAGCTCAGCTTAGATCTTTCGTTGTATTCAATATTGTTCTTTTTATAACGGATTTAAAATCAGTGGATTGCCGATGTTGAAACTTGCGAGACCTCTTTACAGCAAGCAAGAGAACCGGGCATGTCCAGTAAGATGCAAGAGCTTTTCAGCAGCATGCGAAGAAAAACTGTGAGCCCCTATGCCTAGGAAATCACCCACCGCATGAAGCTGGATGCCACGAGTATCAAAACTCACGCACAGTTATACTTCCTGAAAGTTACAAGGAGCGGGTCGGCGGGCTTAATGCCAAGCTCTCGGAGCGCCAGCAAGAATGCTCCGCCAAGCGGCGGCAACAAGGGCGGCGCGAGCGAAACGTCAGGAACGTGATGCTTCAGGTTTCGCTCAAGAGGATCCAAGAGCAGCCGCCCGGAGCGGAACGTCGATCCCTGATAGGATACCGTAGGGCGTTGAAGGTTTAACCTGCGGATGGCCGCAGCGGCCTGAGTTGCAAGTTCCTTCCCTGCCCGTTCAAATATTTCCAGAGCGCACGCGTCCCCGCGTTGCGCCGCCTGACTGACGAGTGGAGCTAAGGATCCCAGTTTCGCAGGGCTCATCGTGCGCCCGTAAATGGCTCCGATAATTCCGTCGAAAGAACCAAGACCAAACACCCTGTTGAAAATGCTGAGCAACATCGTCTTGGGGCCAGTGCCGTCGGCGGCGCGGGCCGCAGCCTGGAGGGCGTGTCTTCCAATCCACTGCGCGCTGCCTTCGTCTCCAAAAAGGGGACCCCAGCCCCCGACCCTCACAATTCGGCCACGGGCGGTTTTGCCGCACACCATCGAGCCCGTGCCGCTCGCAACAACGACTCCGGGCCTGCCGAGCAAAGCCCCTTCGAGCGCAATCAGGGCGTCCTCCACCACCAACACCCGCGCCCAACCAAATTGCGCGCGAAGCGCCTTCTGGATTGAATCGTCCCGACCGTCGCGATGATCAACACCCGCGCTCCCGATCACTGCCGCCTCAATTTGTGCTCGACGGGCATGGCAGCAGGCTAGAGCGCGGCGCACAGTTCGTGTCAGATTGGCCAGCGCTTCCGCTTCTCCGGCGACGAAAGCATTTGAGGGTCCCCCTCTGCTTTCGCCTGCCTTGACGCCACACAGCGTCGTTACCAAAGCCCGCGTATGAGTGCCGCCGGCATCAACCAGCAGAAGAAGTTGCGTTGAGTGGCTGTGTATCGTCATGAAAAGGGCTATAATCCAGAGTGCTTACGCAATTATTCGCGCCTATGTTCGTTTAGAAATCAAACAGGCGATTATAGCTCATACTTAAGAACGAATATGATACATTATGGGTCTGCTGAGAGCTTAGGAGAGCTGAATTCTGCGCCATGAAACACGTAGCCCGGAAAAGCGAACACGACAAGCACATTATCGAAGGGGTCGTCCGACGCTTCGGCCCCGTGTCGCGCGTGATGATTCATCAATTGACTGATTTCCGGCGAAGCACAATCTCTTCGCTGGTCCGTGAATTGTTGGTCGAAGGAAGGCTCGCTGAAGTGGGCAGGTCAGACAATCCTCTTGGAAGGAAGCAGATCCTGCTCCAATTAAACGAAAAATACAGGTTTATTGTGGGGATCGAGTTCGACGAGAATACAGTAGTCACCGGCCTTTTAGACCTCCATCCTCGGGTCCAACATCTGATTCGGGAGCCTGCAAATCTTGACGCAGGGGTCGAGGGGTTGGTGAAACAACTCCAAGGTTCCGTCAGAAAAGTTGTTCAAAAAGCGGGTCTGACCCATTCGTGCCTTCTGGGAATCGGCATCGCTGATCCAGGCTTTGTTGACACGCGCAACGGAGTAATCCTGACCTCTTCCACGATTGAGTTCTGGAATCAGGTTCCCTTGAAGAAAATGTTTGAAGAGGAGATGAAAGTTCCAACTTTTGTGGAAAGCAAAACGCGTGCAAAAACTGTGGCGGAGCGAGTTCTGGGCGCCGGAGAAATGCAGGACAACATGATCTACGTGGATTATGGAGCGGGAATCGGAGCCGGCGTCATTGTCGATGGCAAGCTGTTATATGGCCAGGACTGCGGGGCCGGAGAAATGGGCCACACCCATGTTGTCGAAAACGGCCCAGCCTGCAAGTGCGGAAGCACCGGATGTCTTGAGGCGATTACAAGCTCAGTGGCGGTTGAGTCTCGCCTGAGGCAAGCTTTGCGCAACGGGGTGACATCCCAGGCGGTGGACCTCGCGGGCGGCGATCCAACCCAGACCCGGGCTTGGCACGTATTCCAGGCTGCCCAGGCAGGAGATAAGATTTGCAGCAACATCGTCGCTGAGGTGGGCGACTACCTTGGCCTCGGAATAGCCAACATGGTCAATCTTTTCAATCCTTCCGTGGTGGTCTTGGACAAAAGGTTGGAGCTCGCAGGAGACGCTTTTTTGGATCACATCCATCGCATCGTCAGGCGGCAAGCCCTTGCCAACTCTTCTGCGCGGCTGGCTTTACGCTTCGGGAAGCTGGGCGAGGAAGCGGGAATCCTGGGCATTGGTCTGGAAGTGCTTGAAAAGCATTTTGAAATACCCGCTCTGCGGCCCCCCAAATTCATGGTTGAGGCCGCCTCTTTCCCCAAGACGCCGGCCTTGAATCAAACCCTTACGCAGCCATAGCTCCAAGTGTCCTCAGGTCACACAACCTATCCTTTGGTGTTGAATTTTCCTAATCCTTGCGTGCAGGCTAACGACGCCATGTCAATCTGCAGAACGATATGATGCGATCGTGTAAAACGGAGCGGGTGCAAGCTCCCACCTTGAGGATCGAGAGATAATGCCATCTTGCTTGAGCGGCCTATCGGTTCAAAGTCCGGCATTATCGAGACGCGCCAGGCGGCCATTAAAGTTCTCCCTGCTTTCGTTTTTGCCTGATGTAATCCGCCGCGCGCATGGAGAGCGCCATGATCGTCAGCGTGGGGTTCTTTTCGCTGGAGGTCGTAAAGCAGCTTCCATCCGTCACGAACAGATTCTTTACCTCATGCGACTGGCAAAAGCTGTTTAAGGCCGAGGTTTTTGGGTTCTTCCCCATCCGCACCGTGCCCACTTCATGACTGGCAAAGCCGGAAGGCTCATGGCCAAAGCCCGCAAAAGCCGCGCCTTTCATCCGCGAACAGATTTCCATCAGGCTTTGCGTCATGTCTCGCCACATGCCAAAGTCATTTTCCACGAAACGATAATGCACCACCGGTGTCGGGATTCCATACTGATCGGGCCGGTTCGGATCAACAGTCACATAATTTCCTGCGGTTGAAAGCGTCTTGCCAAAAGCCCCCAGAAACAGAAAGCCCGGCTGCATCCGGCGCACTTTGTCCTTGTACTCCACCCCATATCCCTTCACGCGATGAGCCTGGTAGGGAAACATATAGGAAGCGAAGTTCACCTGAATGCCCCATCCGCCAGCATAATCATGTTTTCCAAAGAGCTGGTTGTAACGCGGAACATAAACGTGGTCGGTGGCTCCATCCTGATTGACGGGCGGTTTGCCTTCAAGCTCCTCCAGGTACATATTCACGCTCGCCGTCTGGTGCCCGTTCAGGTAATGGCCTACGACGCCGTTCGAGTTTCCGACACCATTGGGATAACGAGGCGATTTGGAGTTCAGCAGCAGGCGGGCGGATTCCACGGTGGCGCAACAGACCACGAAGATGCGCGCGCGGACTTCCTCTTCTTTCTTGCTCAGGCGATCCACAAACGAAACCGCGCGAACTCGTCCTTCGTGATCCACCAGCAACTCGCGCGCGATGGCGTTCTGCCGCAAAGTGAAGTTCCCCGTGGCGCGCGCCTTGGGCAGCATGCAGTCCGGGGTGGTGAAGATTGAGCCCACGTCGCACCCATCCATGCAATGACCGCAATAGTGGCAGGGTGGACGATTATCATAAGGCGCGGTCAGCACCGCCTTGCGCACGGGAATCAGCGGAATGCCCATGGCCTGCGTCGTCCGCGCCAGAATGCGCTCGCTGCAACGCATGGGGATGGTCGGCAGATAGTGGTTGCCGGCCGGCACAATCTCCAGATGGTCGTTCCGGCCCGACACGCCGATGATCTGCTCGACGCGTTCGTAATAGGGCGCCAATTCCTCATAGCTCAGCGGCCAGTCCTCTTCAACGCCCGCCAGCGACCATTCCTGAAAATCCCGCGGCGCATAACGCAAAGTGACGGCGTTCCAGTGCAGCGTCCGCCCGCCGAGCACCCGGATGCGGTCTACGCCCACGTGGTCACAATCTTCGTAGCGAACCGGCGCGATGTCCTTGGGGTAAAACAGCGCCTGCTTCTCGCCCCGCAGCCCGCGATAAGGCAACTCATAAGGCCACCTATGTGAAAGGAACTGAAAAGGCGGCACTTCCTGGCCCGCTTCGAGCATGATCACCCTGGCGCCGCCTTCAGCAAGCTCTTTGGCGACAACTCCACCGGCAGCTCCCGATCCAATCACGCACACATCGTAAAGGGGCATAAATCTTTCTCAACCTCCTGCTTACCGGCTGCCGGCAAGCGCATCCGCGCAATCTGGAAGAGATTCAAGCCGTTTGCTCCAGCATCGCGGCATGCCTTCAATGCTTGTAGTCAACGGTTTCCATCCCGCCCCGACCACGGCATGAGCGTTCCGCCGCCTCGATGATCCGCAACGCATCGAGGGCTTCTCCAAGCGTCGAAAGCGGCTGCTCGCCTCCCAGCACACAGCGGTTGATAAAATGATCGATTTCGTGCCGGAAGCTCTCCTCATAGCAGGGGAGTCCCCACCCGGGGCCGCGGTTATCCTCAAATTGCGCCTCATTCCAAGAACAGGTCACGCCTCCATCAGTTCCGAGGACTTTATAAACTACAGTCCAGGGATCGCTCGTAAGATCCTTCGCCGCAAAGCTGCACCAAAGATTAGCAATGGCGCCATTCGCCATCTGGCACACGATCATCGCCTGATCTTCACAAGTCAGTCGCTGGTAATGGATGCAGGATGCTGTGGCCGTCAACCGCAGCGGCCCTCCCAGGAGGTAGAGCAAGGAATATGCATGATGAACACATACGGCGCGCAGAACTCCGCCGTAGCGCGAGGCCACGTCCTCGGAATGGTAAATGTTGTGCAAAACCCACAGGCTCGATATCCGGCCCAATTTGCCTTCATCGATGAGGCGCTTGGCGCGGCGCAATGCTGGATTATAAATGTAATTATGGGCAGGCATGCAGATGCGGTTCGCGTTTGTGGCGGCCGCTTGCAATTTCTTGATGTCAGCGGCCCGCCAGGCAACAGGCTTCTCCACCAACACGTGCTTACCCGCTCTAAGGCTTTTTAGCGCCACTTCCCTATGGCGCTCAGGAGGGGTCAGAACATGAATGGCGTTTACCTTGGGATGATCGAGCGCCTCTTCAAAGCTTCCAAAGACCTTTCCCCCGAACTTCCGGGCCACCGCCTTGGCCCGGGCGGTCTTGGGATCGTAGATGCCGACGAGCTTTGCATTGGGATTTGCAGCCACGGCTCGGCCATGCATTTCAGCCACGATTCCTGCACCGATAAAGGCCACGCCAACGTTCGATTCTGAAATCGTCCACCCCCTAAACGATTTTATAAAATCGCGCGGCATTGGTCCCGAATACCGCCGCTTCGGAAGCCGGGTTAAGGATCGGCGCCAGGATCGCACTCAGCGCCTCAATCACCTGACCGTAGCTTTCAGCCAAAATGTAATGCACCACGATCTTTTCCCCGTTGAAGGCGTTTTTCGTCAAATTAACCTCGCTGTCGGGGGAGACGATTGTGGTTGGTGCCCCCAATCGCTGATGTGCGAGCGTGCGGCCGAATGAAAGCCCGGTGTGGTCGCGCTGGAGACTGCCGTCTGTCGGAGCATGCTTCATGAAATCTGCACGGCCCGCGGCACAAGCGTGAGTTTGCGATTTCGCTCAAGTCACTGTCCCGAGCTCGCAAACGGGCCTGCGAATGGTTTGCGGACTTCGCCCGAAGGTTAAACCGTCACGATCAATTGCAACTGACATCTGCGACATCCGAACCGCTGATTCATTGAGCTCCCGTGCCGTTGCAAAACTTACCCTTTGTGAGACACACTCGCTGACATGGGTCGCTCTTCGTCATTGTTTTCGTATTTGCGCTCAGCTGAGTTCTTGGGCGAGTCCGATGAGAAGCCCTTCAGGCCCGCGGATATAACAGAGTCGATACGCGTCTTTATACTGGACTACTTCGCCTACGAGCTGCGCACCGCGCTTGCGGAGCCTCTCAAGCGTCTCGTCGATGTCGTCCACGGCGAACATGACGCGGAGATAGCCTAGAGCGTTCACCGGGGCCTTGCGGTGATCCGCGACGGTGGGCGGCGTGAGAAAGCGCGAGAGCTCGAGCCTGCCATGGCCGTCCGGCGTGCGCATCATGGCAATCTCGACGCGCTGATCGCCCAGTCCAGTGACCCGTCCGGCCCATTCTCCTTCGATCGTGGCCCGGCCTTCGAGCTCAAGGCCGAGCTCGCGAAAGAAATCAATCGTCCCTCCGAGGTCATCGACGACGATCCCTACGTTGTCCATCCGTTTGAGCGCCATGTGTCCAATCTACAAGATGTCATCTGGTCTGACAATGGACTCTTTTTGGCAACGCCGAAGCACGAGTTTCTAAGGTCCAGAACTTCCGTCCGCAATGTGCCCGCGCCAGAGTTCGTCGCCGCGTTCGCGCCGAAATTGATCTTGCCATGGCGGCCCACGGCCAGCCAGATCCCAACCCATGCTGCGGCGTCGCAGCGCTCGTCGTGAACGCCCGCGTTCAGTTGCGCTTGAGAGTTGATTTGAGCAGATCGGTCAGCTTTTTGTAGACGCGCTCGGTCTGGGGCTCCTGATAAAGACCCGCAGTTTGGAGGTAGGGCGCGACTTTACCGCTCAGTCGGAGCGTCGTTCGCCGGCAAATCGCCGAGCGCATATTGCACGCCGGCGAGCAGGTGTTCGAGGTAGACCGGCATCTCGTACATGTGTTCGTCGTGGCCGAGAACTTCGATGAAGACGCGGCCTTTGCCTTCGCGCCGAATCCAGCTCAACCCGTAATCGCCATCGGTGCGGCGTGAGGCGGCTGGTTCCTTATCCTTGTCCGCCTGGCTCATCTTCGAATAGTCGATGCTGGTGAGCTCGTGGACGTTCTTCAGTGAATAGGAGTCCTGGGCCATCGTGTAGGTTTCGTCGTGAATAACGAATTCCTGTCCGTGAAACATTTGGGTGAGCGGGCTCTTCTTGTCATCGATCTTCACAGTGATGACCTGCGGATACGGCCAATGCCACTTGAAGAAGCCGCCGATCATCTTGTTGTAAGCAGGCCACGTACCGGTGGGAACGAAGGATTCCGCGGCGGCTATCGCAGCGCGCCTTTGTGCCGCATCGCCGCGTCTGAATCCAGCCATGGAGGGGGTGGTGTGGTAAGAATCGACTGCCGCGTGAACGCCCGCCAGCCCTTTGCCGCTGCGGACGAAATTCAAAAGCGCCTGGCGGCGCTCCGCCGTCAGCTCCTTGTTGTTCGGATCGTCAAGGAATTGGCCGGTGGTGCTGGCAAGGAAAACCAGGTCGTACTGCTGGAGATTCTGTGCGTTGATGTCCGCGGGATCGTAAGTGATCGTGGTGGACCATGCGCCGGTCCGCTCGCCGATCTCCTTCACCGCGGCTGCGGCGAGCGGGATCGAGGAATGCACGAATCCAGCGGCTTTACAGAGCACTAAGACCTTGCGTGGCTTTTTGGGAGTTGCGTAAGCCTTCGTCGGAACTGCATCGTCCATGGCGACGACGTCCCAGCACCAGGGTGTCTTACTCCTCTGCGGAATGTAAAAACCCGCGGGCGGACGACCTGCCCTGCTGCATTCTCCGGGCCCAAGGCCGGGCGCGGGCGCGACAGGAGCAGCGTTCGCTGCCTGCGCTGCCGCCGCTTGTGGCGGGATGGGGGGCGCAGCTTCCAGAGCATATATGGTGTAAACGGCAATCACAAGCAAAATTGCCCCGGAAATCGCGGTCCAGGGCTGAACAATCCTCTTCTTCGATCCCATGGTTCCTCCTTGATGCCCAATATTCTTAGTCTTCCTTGAGCCTTTTGTCCAGCAGGATCACGCGTCCCCATTTATGGAGGATTACAAATTATAGTGACAACGCGGACTGTAGCGGCGCTGCCCTCAGCGCCGAAAAACGCCGGTGAGGACACCGGCGCTACAGAAAATGCTGTCACGATAATTTGTAAACCTCAATAGTTGCGCTTGAGAGTTGAGTTGAGCAGATCGATCAGCTTTTTATAGGCACGCTCGGCTTGAGGCTCGTGGTATGCAGGATTGTCGGGCGCGGTCCAGCCGTGGTGCGCTTGGTAGATCTCGCTCTCGTACTGTCCTCCCCAGGCGGCGAGCGCGCGGTCGAGCTTCTCGATGGCTTCCTGCGGCATCGAGCGATCCTCGATGCCGTGGCCGAAATGAAGGCGCGCCTTGACGCGAGGAAGGAGGGTGTGCGGGCTGGCCGGCGCGTTGGGGTAAAGACCGCCGCTGTGGAATGAAGCGGCGGCGGCAATTTGGTCGGGACGGACGGCAGCGGCCCGCAACGCCATTTGCCCGGAGAAACAGAAGCCGGCTGCGCCAAGAGCCTTTCCACTGACGGTCGGATCCTTCCCAAAGCCGCGTTTTACACATGGCAAGGGAAATCGTACGAGTGTCACGGCGTCACGCCTGACGTGCCGATCGCCTGGTCGCCAGAAGCGGCGCGAGAGGGTAGGGATAATCAGCTTGAAAAAGGCAGTTGAGTTCGCCAGGTCGCTCTAACCGCGCCAGACACGGCTCCATTTTCGACCGCTTCAGGATTGGCAACCGGATCGTAACCCTTCGGCGTTGCCACGGGGACACATTAGCGACGTGGTGCAACCTCCGAGTAGCCGACGATACGCCCTGAGCGCAGGCGCTAAGGAACTTCGGCTGGAGGGGGCAACGTCATGACTGGCGGCGGTAGCTGCGGTACTCATGAATCCTCCAATCAGAATAGGATTTAGACCAGGAGTCGGTCTCGCATCCCCCCATACCTGATGGCAGCGGCGAACCCTTTGCTGTAGATACTATAGGGGAACCCCAAATCGACACGACTCGCCTCATCAAGCCTTTTCAGTTGCTCCCCGGAAAGCTCCAAATCCAAACTGGCCAGATTGTCCTGGAGTTGGGAAACTTTCCGTGCTCCGATGATAGGGATGACCGGCACCGGGCGATATCGGAGCCAAGCGAGTGCCACTTGCGCCATGCTGCGGCCGAGCTGCTCGGAAACTGCCCTTACGGCAGAGACGACCCGAGTCGCCCTTTCTTCTTCAGGAAGAAAGTCTTTCATCATTGCTTGGGACAGTCGTGCGCCTTCAGCCTAACCTCCGCCGTGATACTTCCCGGTCAACATCCCACTCGCCAGCGGA
>CADDZJ010000134.1 GCA_902812415.1 Acidobacteriota bacterium | reverse complement strand
CTAGCGGGCGCAGCCTGGAGGAAAGGGGAGGTCATTGATCAGTTTGTGGAGGGAATGGGGCCAGCACGCCCTCAACATATTCAACGCTCTGACCATTGCTTATTTCTTCGCGGGCAATTGCATCTACACCGTTTTGATGGCCGTTTCTCTTGTTTCGGCTTTCCTACATCATCGACGACGGCCTTATCAGGGCTTGCATGAATTACGAGATTTAAGCCTGGCGCCTCCGTTAACGGTCATTATTCCGGCGTACAATGAGGAAGATTCAATCCTGGAGACCGTGCGGTCTGCGCTGAGGGCAGATTATCCTGATTTACGTGTTCTCGTTGTCGATGACGGCTCTTCTGATGCAACGTTGGAGCGGCTGAGGAATGAGTTTGCGCTTTCCGAAATAAATCTCATTTATCGCCGCCTTCTTGCTACCTCTCCGGTCAAGGCCTTCTTCAAAAGCGCTGAATTCCCAAATCTGATCGTACTCAGTAAAGAACACGGCGGAAAGGCCGACGCGTTGAACGTGGGCATCAATTTTTGTCGCACGCCTTATTTTTGCACTTTAGACGCTGATTGTCTGATTGAGCCGGATGCTCTGCTGCGTCTTGTGAAGCCGATGAGGGGCCCCTCGAAGAACATCGTCGTAAGCGGCGGGACGATTCGCATCCGAAATGGCTGCAAGGTCGTCTATGGGCGTGTCGAGGAGGTGCAGTTGCCTTCCTCCTGGGTTGAACGACTGCAGGTAGTGGAGTATCTTCGAGGTTTTCTGCTCGGTCGAGCGGGCTGGGATTTGACCCAGGGCACTTTGATCGTCTCCGGAGCGCTCGCCGTGTTTCGCCGAGCAGAGGTGATCGAGGCGGGAGGGTTTAGCAATGCAACCGTCAGCGAGGATATGGAAATCATTGTTCGCCTGCGCTGCCTGGCGGAAGAGCGAAAGCATCCCCTGAGAATGATTTTCACAATGGATACCATCTGCTGGACGCAGTGCCCGTCAACGCTCGCGATGCTGGCGCGGCAGCGCCGCCGTTGGCAACTGGGGCTCTGCCAGACGCTCTGGTTAAATTCCGAGATGCTTTTCAACTGGAAATATGGCGTGGCGGGAATGCTGAGCTTCCCTTTCCACCTCTATGTTGAAGCTTTAGGCGCCGGGGTTGAACTTATAGGATATCTTGTGGTGCCACTCGCCTTCGCGATCCATTTGGCGCTGTCGGCATTTTATATTCCGCTGGTTATTCTCAGCCTCATTTATGCCTCGTTTCTCTCTGTCGGAGCTGTGCTGATCGAAGAACTCACGTATCGCCGTTATCCCAACCGGCGCGATCTTTACACATTGCTGGGCTGGGCGCTGGTTGAAAACTTCGGTTTTCGCCAGATCGTTCTCTACTTCCGGTTCCAGGGCTTTTTGCGATTTCTGTCTGGGTTTCATCAGTGGGAAAAGGTGGCTCACAGCGCGGATTCTCTCACGTGATGCATGCAGCATGCGAATCTACGGCAATCGCATCGTTATTTCTTTGATCTTCATCCTTGGGCTGAGCATTTACTGGGAATTTTATCTGCGGCCTGTCACAGGGCCTCTCTACCGCTCTGCCGTCGAAGATTATCGGGAGCATCGCTACGCCCGCTCGCTTGAAGAGTTGCAAGAGGCTGATCGGTTTGAGCCGAATGACCCTTCGATTCTGGCACTGATGGGTTGGGACTTGTTGAAGTTGTCGAAACTCCGGCCGGCGGAGAGATGTTTCCGCGAGGCCTGTGAGTTTGCCCCTGACAATCCGGACCCTTTGCTGGGCTATATTTATGCAGAAATTGCCCTTGAAAAGCGACAGGAAGCCGAACGTTTGCTTCAGACCTTTGTTCGCAGGCACGGCAAGACGCCTGATTATAGGAACGCCGAAAAGATATTGCGCGAACAGACTGTTCGCGCCGCGAGCGACGCCCAGGAGGCAACGCGGCCCTAAGCAGGGCACTGCACACCCAAAGCCAGTTCTTCATCGCAATGAAATCCCGATACATTGGGGGCGCCCATTCCCTCGTGCTCCGTGCCGCGATTCAAATTCTGATCTTGACGGTTGCGTTCACAAGCGCCCTTGCCGCTCAGGAGAAGTCATCCGCGAAAGGCGGTCATGCCCGGCAAGATTGCGGCGCAGAAATCCAGAGCTTGCGGGTCGCTCTTGAAAAGTCGCTGCACAACCTTGATCTCGAACTGAGGCTAGCGCGGGCTCTGGCGAGTTGTGGCCAGAATACTGAGGCGACCGCCTGGTATCGTAACTATCTCGAAGTCAGGCCGCGTGAAGCCGCCATTTGGTATGAACAGGGAGAGGCCTTAGCGCGCGCCGGTCAGCATGTCGAGGCGACAAAAGCCTTCGAAGCGATGCTGCGGATTGATCCTGAGAATCGGGCAGGGCAGTTGGCTTTGGCTCGTTCTCTGGCCATCGAAGGCCGCTATTCTGAGGCTTTGCAGCTTTACGACCGAATTCTTCGAAGGAGACCTTCCAGTTATGATGCCCTTCAGGGGAAAGCATTCGCCCTCTACTGGGCGCGGCGTTTTGCCGAGGCGCGAGCGATTTTTACGAAACTCGCAACCCGGAATCCCAGCGATCCCGAAAATCGCAAAACGCTCCAGGCCATCACCCGCGCTCAGGACGAGAAGCGATGGAAAGCATTGCGACCCGCGGCAGGGTCTCCAGCCCAGGCTTACGTTGGCTATTACCTCAGTTACCTGGAGGATCACCCTCACGACGAAGACGCTCTGAAAAATCTGGCAGAGTGGCAAGCGCGCTGGGGGAATTTTTCAGCCGCGATTGACGACTGCCAGCAAGCGCTGCGGCTGAACCCGGGTAATCGCGCCGCGAAGATAGAACTTGCGCGCATCCTGAGTTGGGATCACCAATTTGATGCTTCAATCAGAATTTATCGCGGCCTGCTCAGGCAGGCTCCTCGGGATGCCCAACTGCTGGAAGCCCTTTCCCGGGTGTATCTCTGGTCTGGCAACCCCGGAGAGGCTCTGAACGTTGAACAGCAACTTTGCGCTGTTGATCCGCAGAATACTGAGCACCCGCTTGCAGTCGCCCGCCTGGAGTTGCAACTGAAGAAATATGACGAGGCAGGGAAGTGGCTGGTCAGCTTTTTGAAAGCTCATCCACAGAATCGCGAGGCCCGCCTGGAGCTTGCCCAGCTTGAATTGCATCAAGGGCATCTGCGCCAAGCCCTCCGCGATTATGATTGGCTCCTGGGAGATGATTTTACGGATGCCGACGCTCTTTATGGCGAGGCGCGAATCTATTACTACATGGGCGACGTCGATCGGGCTTATCCCTTTGCTGCGCGCCTGGTGAGCGAACGTCCGAAGGATTTTGATGCGCTATTATTGATGGCGCGTATCGAGCGCGCCCGGGATCATCCCAAGGCGATGCGGGCTTACCTTAATCGAGCTTCGCAATTGAGTCCGAACAATCCTGAGATCGCGGAACTGAAACGGCAAATCCAGCGGGAGCACGCCCTTACTTTCCATACTTCTGCCTCCTATGCGCGTGAAGTGTCCTTCCAGAATCCTTTTGTGACCCTGTCGGGCCTAGTGATGCCAGGCGAGACCGTGGAGGATCTGAACTCTTATAGCGGTGGGGTCCGGATGGGGTTTGCCTTTCTCCCTCGCAGCACTTCTTACATTTCTATCAACTCCATGCCCTCAAATAGCCCTGCCGGGGGCATCCAAGGCGCCGTAGCGCCCGCCCAAATGCTCTATGGACAGACAACGGAACTTTCCAGGGACTTCGCCCTTCGTGGCGGGTTCGGATTGATCCGGATGGGGCCGGGAGAATTTTTCGGCGTGGCTGGCCAGAATGGTCCGGTCAGAAGTCTTGCGGTTTCGCCGATTGGCTACGCGGGCTACAGCTTGAGGCCCAACCCAAAGCTCTCGCTCGATTTTACAGTTTCCCACCTGGGGATCACTTACACCCCTGCATCAATTCGATTCGGCGTGATGAGCACGAGAATCGAACTGGCGGCGAGCTACGCGTTAGGTCCTCGCACGCGCTTCCGGATGTCGTATTATCACGATCGGGTTTCGTCTTCGATCTACGATCAGGTCAGCAATCAATTGGGCGGCGCTGTTTTGCTGGAAAAGAACGGCCATGACCGCGGAAACGGAGGAATCATCAGTTTGGATCGCACCGTAATCCGCACGGAGCGGTTCTCCTGGGATGCAGGCTATTCCGGCGCGGCATTCGGCTATGCAGGGAAACGACGTGGTATTTTTATGGGGTTCTTTAATCCCACCTTTTACCAGCATCATCTCGTGACTTCCCGCATTTACGGACGGTTATGGGGTCCGATCCGCTACACCCTCACTTCTGATATTGGACTCCAACAGGCAGAGGAAGGCGCGCCGTTTACGCGCGCCCTCCGGCTTGGTCCGGGACTGAGCTTCCACCTCAGCCCGCGATCTGTAGTGACCCTGGGCTACCTGCATTATGACTTTGCGCAATCGCTCGGGACTGTCAAAGGCAATGCGATTCAGCTTTTCACGGATTGGAATTTCTAAGACCAACCTGCCAGGGATTAAGTAAACTTGCGACGATTTCCGACCACGGGATTGCAGCGTGAAGCTGGCTTCATCCCGCCCTCCAATTTTGCGTTATGCTAACCTAATGACCAGCAGGCCGGGAGTGGCATGAAGCGAAATCCTGAAGCTTTGTCGGAGAGACGATTTGATCTCGTCATCATCGGTGGCGGGGTCAATGGCGCAGCCATCGCGCGGGAAGCCTCGTTACGGAGCCTGAAAACAGCGCTGATCGACGCGCGCGACTTCGCCAGCGGCACATCCAGCCGCTCTTCGAAATTGATTCACGGCGGCTTGCGATATCTTGCCCAAGGCGAGATCAAGTTAGTCCGTGAGGCGCGGCGGGAACGAAAACTGCTGATCAAACTTGCGCCTCACCTGGCGCAGCCACTCCCATTTCTCCTGCCCATTTATCGAGGCGATCCCTATTCGCCGCTCAAGATGCGGCTGGGTCTTTCGATTTACGACTGGCTGGGCAACCTTGGGCAGAATGACCGACATCATTTCTACAATCCTCAGGAAACATTGCGCCGTGTTCCGGACCTGCGGTCTGAGGGTTTGCGGGTGGGCGCTGTCTATCACGATTCGCTCACTGATGATGCGCGCCTGAGTCTTGAGAACATTCTCGATGCCGTCGAGCATGGCGCAGTGGTTGTGAATTACGCTGAAGTACGAAATTTCACCAAGAATCCGGGCGATGACTGCCTGACCAGCGCTGAGGTGGTTGACCGGCTGACCGGAAAGAAACACGAAATTACAGGTCGGTTCTGGGTGAATGCCACGGGGCCGTGGGTGGACCAGGTGCGAATGCTCCTTCCAGGCTATGACGGGGGAAAGACGATCCGCATGACCAAAGGCACGCATGTGATCTTGCCGTGCGTTTCGGAGCGCTATGCGCTGTTTGCCGCCATTCTGCCTGGTGAACGCATCTTTCTGATGATGCCCTGGCATGGTCATTCTCTGCTGGGGACGACAGACACGGAATACGAAGGCGATCCTGAGGCAGTGCAGCCGGAGCGCGAAGAAGTGGAATATCTTTTAAGCGCGCTCAACCGTGTGTTGCGCGAGCCCGTCAGCGCGGAGAGTGTTCTGGGAGCTTATGCAGGGCTGCGAGCCCTGGTGGTTGAGGGAGGACAGCGGAGCCCTTCCGCCAACACGCGTGAATATCGCTTTCACCGCGATCCCTGGATTAAGAATCTTATTTCGGTGTGCGGCGGCAAGCTCACCACGGCGCGCGCGCTGGCGGAAAAGCTGGTGGATGTCGTTCGAGCGGAGTTGCCTTCCAGCGGGGATGAGGGAGGCCCCAGTCCTTCGCGCGAACTGCCTTTGCCGGGCGGGTACCTCCGCAAGCCGTTCGAGGAGTTCGTGAAGTCCTCGCGCGATGAAGCCGTCCTGGAGTTTGGCATTCCCCTATCATCGGCGGAGCGTATTGTCCGGACTTACGGCAGCCGGTGGCGGCAGGTGCTCGAACCCATTCGCGGGCGGAAAGCTCTCGCTGAAGCATTGCCGGGCGCACCTCAGGTGCTGGCGGCGGAAGTTCAGTTTTCCATCCATGCGGAGATGGCGCTCACTCCGGAAGATTTTCTCCTGCGACGGTCTGGTTTGAGTTGGATGATGTGCGCCTACCCTGAAACGGCGAGCGCGGTGGTTGATCTTTTTGCCTGCGAGAATGGCTGGGGAGCTGAAGAACGAAGAGCGGCGCTGAAACAATTTGAACACTCCATTCATCGCAACACCAGGTTGGCGGCCCAGGCGTCCTGATCGACCGTCGGCTATCGTGATACCATGGTCCGGCTTTACTGGGAGTTTTCCCGCCCTTTTACCCTGCTTCCCCCCATGGTGGGCATCTTTTCCGGCGCGCTGATCGGATACGCCGCAACTCGCGCGCCGCTCCCCATTTTGCCGGTATCGCTCGCCATCGCTGCCGCAGCGATCCTGAATGCCGCCTCCAATGGTCTGAACCAGATTTATGACCTCCCCAACGATCGCATTAACAAGCCTCACCGGCCGCTGCCCTCGAAACGGATGACGCTGCGGCAAGCCTGGTGGTTTGTCCTGGTCGCCTACGCGGTGGCGTTAATCATGGCTGCGAGGGTGAATGCTCAAACCTTCTTCATTTATCTTTTCGCCGCACTGGCTACGGTGGGCTATTCTGCCCCCCCCTTACGACTGAAGCGTCGGCCCTGGGCCTCCAACTTCACCATCGCGCTCACCCGCGGCGAGTTGCTGAAAGTGGCAGGGTGGGCTGCAGTCGCCACGGTGCTGAATTCCTGGGAGCCGTGGTATATCGGCTTGATCTACTTTCTCTTCCTGATGGGCGCTACGACGACGAAGGATTTCGCTGATCTGGAAGGAGATCGCATCGCAGGTTGCACGACCCTGCCGCTGAAGTATGGAATCGAAAAGAGCGCGCGCATGATCGCTCCAGCGTTCCTTGCGCCGTGGCTGGTGATGGCGCTGGGAGTGTGGCTTAAGGTATTGAGTGGGAATGCGCACGCTATCCTGGCGCTCAGCATGGTGATGCTGATCTGGGGCGCTTACGTCAGTATTCTTCTGAACCGCGATCCGCGGAGCCTCGCGCGCGAGGGCGAAAACCATCCGAGTTGGCGGCACATGTACTGGATGATGATGGTCGGCCATCTCGGGCTGGCCGGAGCATATCTGTTGGATCTGGTTCATTGAGTCGCTGAATCTTTGATTGGCTGATCGTAAACCATGAGTCAAACGCTCAGTGGTTCCACACCCCAACCTCTTAATCTCGCGGTGACGAAAAGCGTTCATCCCTGGCCTCCGCGCCGGGTTCTTCAAGTTTCGCTGGTTCTGCCAGCCTTTTTACTCTTTTCGATTACGTGGTATGAGGCGGCTGGGCTTGCGATCCTGATCCTGCTGTTCGATCTCTTTCTTGTGCGACACGCGAGAATAGTTCTGGAGAAAAGTTCAACAGGATCGGATGAGCTTGGATTAGGCGTGGTCCTCTGTCCAGTCTCGATGCTGGCGCTTACCCTGATTTTCCGTCATAGCCTTGCGGTTGTTGCAGCCGCATGGGCGATGCTGGCGGTAGGAGATAGCATGGCGGGGGCGATCGGAGAGGTTCGCGGAGTCTCACCGCTGCCATTCAATCCGCAAAAGACCTGGGAAGGCTTTGGAGCGTTTGTGATTTTCGGCTGGGTCGCAGCTTTCCTGCTGATGCTTTGGGTGAGCGCCGCGCAGCCAAATCTGAAGACATTCCTTGTGTGCATGTTTGGCGCTTTGGTAGGGGCGATCGTGGAAAGCCTCCCCATCCGGCTTAATGACAACGTCACCGTGCCGCTTATCGGCGGCGGCTTCGTCTTTTGCGCCCATCTGATGGGGCGCGTTTCTCTGGGCTATAATCTGCCCTATCTGGGCGCTCGAATCGGGTGGGCGCTCATCGTCAATCTCATTTTCGCTCTTGCGGCGCTCGGCTTGCGACAGATCACGCTTTCCGGCGCAATGGCAGGATTTCTGCTGGGCGTTGCCGTTTACATGGGTTATGGCTATAAGAGTTTTTTGATCCTTTTCAGCTTCTTCGTATTGGGCGCGATGGCCACGCGGCTGGGTTACGCTCGGAAACTTGAGCGAGGCATCGCCGAGCGACGGAAGGGCGCGCGAAGCTGGCAGGAAGCCGTGGCTAATATTTCTCCCGCCGCTTTCTTTTCAGTTTTAGTGATTACCACGCCTTATCAAAAGGCATTCCTGATGGCGATGGTGGCGGCGTTGGCAGAAGCTGCAGGCGACACCGTCGCGAGCGAGATCGGGAAATGGCTCTCAGCCCGGGCCTATCTGATTACGAACCTGCAACCTGTGCGGGCGGGGGAGGATGGCGGCGTCTCGCTTCCAGGGACGGCCGCGGGGTTTGGAGCCTCGGCGCTGGTGGTCATTCTGGCCTGGAGACTCGGGATGTTCCAAGGCTGGAGCATCCTGATGACGCTCGCTGCGGCCTGGGCAGGGAATGTAACGGATAGTTTTCTGGGGGCTGCCCTGGAGCGCAGGGGATTAGTGACGAATGGGTTTGTGAATTTTCTTGGAAGCGGCTTCGCCGGTGCCCTGGCTCTGGCTTGGGGGCTGCATCACTGATATCGTGCGGCGGCCTCAGTCAGTATTTTACGCGGGCTGTCAGAACCTTGATGCTATTTCGCGGAGGGAGGATGATGTTGCAGGTATCGCTTTCGAGCTTCGCGGATGACCTGGCGCACTTCCTTAAGCCCTAACCAGCCCTTGATTTCAGTCTTTTTGCCCTCAAGCTCCTTGTAGATATCGAAGAAATGCTCGATCTCAAGCCGCACGTGAGGGGGAACCTCATCGACGGTCTGCATCTCATCAAATCGCGGGTTGCGCTCCGGGACGGCCAGTATCTTATCGTCCGCTCCTTTTTCATCCACCATCTTGAGCAAGCCTACAGGACGCGCTTCAAGCATGCATCCCGTAAAGGTTGGCACATCCGTGAGCACCAGGACGTCCATCGGATCTCCGTCAGCGGCGTAAGTTCCGGGAACAAATCCGTAGTCGCCGGGATAATGCATGGGGGAATAAAGGGTGCGGTCGAGGCAGAAAACGCCCAGCTTGGTGTCATATTCATATTTGTTATTCGAGTTTTTGGGAATCTCGACAATCATCCTCACAATCGCCGGAAACTGCGGGCCTGGATCGATGTCGTGCAACATCATGCGCCCTCCTGAGTTCTCTCGAATGAATAAACGCGCAAGCTGCTCAAAGCTAAAACGGTTGATTGCTTGACCCGTGGATCGCCAGCAGTCAAACAGGCTTTCCCATACCGCAATGTATGCTGACCGGGACAGTGCACCTCTGGTATATTCAATAGTGACAATCACATTTCAACACGCGGCAGCACGTCTTTTCAACTCGAAGCGAATGCTGCGAGATAGGAACTGCATTGACTCTGCCCCGCGAGGGGTGCACAATTCGGTTTTAAGAGGAAATCCTCCATCAGGGAAATAGGTGATCATGGAAGGCCAGCGAAGGCGTTGGAAGTTTGGCATCGGCATCGCCATCATTCTTGTCGTGGCGCTTTGGGAAGCCATCTCCGGGTTTCAGCAGAGCAAGACTTACTACGTAACCGTTAGCGAGTTGGTCAACAGTAAGACGACCCGGCAGCATGTGCGTGTGGGCGGCACTGTTGAGCCGGGCTCCATCACGCGGCACGGCGAGGCGCTGTCATTCCGGCTTTCACAGAATGCAGAGTCAATTCCGGTGGTTTACGTCGGCGCGGACACGTTGCCAGATACATTTAAAGACGGTTCTAAGGCGATTGTCCAGGGCGATTACATGGCTGATGGAACGTTTCGAGCCGATCAGATTCAGGCGAAGTGCGCTTCCAAGTATCAGGCAGCCCCTCCGGGCGCCAAGTCCATGGGTATGGCAAACATGAGTGAATGGGGGAAAGCATTGGCGGGCTCCCCTGCGCGCTAAGGATCTTTTGCCGGCCCCTCTCCCCAGCGGGGTGAGGGGGCCCCG
>CADDZJ010000133.1 GCA_902812415.1 Acidobacteriota bacterium | reverse complement strand
CCAATTCCCTCCCCACCCTCCGAACTTCGTCCTTAAAGAGTTCGCGTAATGGCTCGATCAGTTCAAACTGAAGATCTGGCGGCAATCCTCCCACATTATGATGGCTCTTAATCGTCGCCGCCGGGCCCCGGACGGAGACGGATTCAATCACATCCGGATAGAGCGTGCCTTGCACCAGAAACTGAACTTCGCCCATCTTCCGGGCCTCCTCTTCAAAAACCCGGATGAACTCCGCCCCAATGATCTTTCTTTTCTCTTCGGGATCGATGACGCCGCGCAACCGAGCCAGAAACTGTTCGGAGCGATCCACGGCAACCACATTGAGATGAGATTGAGTTCGCAGGGCTGCCGTCACTTTTTCAAATTCATTTTTTCTCAGCAGCCCGTTATTGACGAAGATGCATGTTAAACGGTCTCCAATGGCGCGGCCAACCAGCGTTGCCGCCACCAGCGAATCCACGCCTCCTGAAAGCGCGCAGATGGCTCGCCCGTTCCCCACTTGTTCCCGAATCCTTTGAATCGCGCTTTCGATGAAAGAAGAAGGGAACCAGTTCGGCTTGACGCCGGAAATATCAAAAACAAAACGCCGCAGAATGTCCGAACCATGCTCGGTGTGCCGGACTTCAGGATGGAATTCCACGGCGTACAATTTCTCGCGCGGATTCTCCATCACGGAGATTGCATTCTCCGTTCGCCCCGTCACTCGAAACCCCGGCGGCACTTCAACCACATGATCGCCATGGCTGTTCCAGACGCGCAACGGCGAGGGCAACCCTTTCATCAGCTCACTGGAAGAATCAATCTCAAGCTGGGCAAAACCATATTCGCGCCGAGATGCCGGTTCCACTTTTCCGCCTAATGCGGCGGCCATATATTGAAACCCATAGCAGATTCCCAGGGTGGGCAGTCCCAACTGGAAGACTCGCCCGTCGTATTTGGGCGAAGCGGCATGATAGACGGAGGAGGGACCGCCCGAAAGAATGATCGCCAGGGGTTGCATCCGTTTCAGATCCACAAAAGACTGAGTGCAGGGAAGAATCACCGACGCCACCTGCATCTCGCGGATGCGCCGGGCGATCAACTGTGTGTATTGGGAGCCAAAATCAAGGATTACAATGGGGCGAATCGAATCCATTCCTGTTATTTCACCACAATGCTGACCAGCTTCTGCGGCACGACGATCACCCTCACCACCTGTTTCCCGTTAAGATGGGCCGCCACTTTCTCGTCGCGTTGCGCCAGATGCCGGATTTCTTCCTCATTCAAGCCGGCGGCAACCTTGATGCGCGCCCGCAGCTTGCCATTCACCTGCACCGGCAATTCAATTTCCTCCTCGGCGGCCAGCTCAGGATTATATTGGGGCCATTGGACTTTCAAAGTAGGTTCCGAGTGCCCGAGCGCTTCCCAAAGTTCATCGGCAAGATGAGGAGTGAAAAGTGAAAGCATCAACACCAGGTATTCCAGCGATTTCTTATGAACCTCCGGCCGAATTTCACCCGCTTCGGCTGCCGGTTCGAGATCCGTCAATTCATTCACCAGTTCCATCGTCATCGCGACATCGGTATTGAAGTGCCATCGCCCTTCGATATCTTCAGTAATATGCCGCAATGTCTGATGCGTCTTGCGGAGCAGACGCCTTTCCGCTGAAGTCAGTGATGACACACCCCCAGAGTCTATCGCGTCCCCGGCTCGGCTCTTAACGGCGCGCAGCCTGTTTGCATGACGTTGAACGAGCCGGTAAACCCGGTTCAGAAATCGCGAAGCTCCTTCGATGCCCGCATCGCTCCAATCGAGGTCCTTCTCGGCAGGGGCCGCGAACAGCATGTAAAGCCGCACCGTGTCGGCTCCATAGCGGGCGCACATCTGCGTGGGATCAACGACGTTGCCCTTGGACTTGGACATCTTCGCGCCATCCTTGATCACCATGCCTTGGGGAAACAGCCGCACGACAGGTTCGGGGAAATCCACCAGCCCGATATCCTGCATGACTTTGGTAAAGAAACGCATGTAAATCAGGTGAAGGATGGCATGTTCGATCCCGCCAATATATTGGTCAACCGGAAACCAGTATTGGACCTCGGATCGGTTCACGGGAACGGTGGCAATTTTCGGGTCGGTATAACGATAGAAGTACCATGAAGAATCGACAAAAGTGTCCATGGTGTCCGTTTCGCGGCGCGCCGGACCCTGGCACTTGGGGCAACGCGTATTCACGAATTCGGCGACTTCCGAAAGCGGCGAGGGGCCGCGCCCGGTAAACTTCACGTTGGTCGGCAGCAGAACGGGAAGATCGCTCTCGGGCACCGGCGCCACTCCGCACTTTTCGCAATAGATAATCGGAATGGGCGTGCCCCAATATCGCTGACGCGAAATTCCCCAGTCTCGAATCCGATACTGCACGGTTCCCTGACCGAAGCCTTTCCTTTCCGCCTCTTCCGTCATCCGGTCGATGGCTTCTTCGGAGGTGAGGCCGCTGAAAGCGCCGGAATTCACCAGCCTGCCGTATTCCACAAAGGCGCCTTGAGTGATGTCCACCGGCTCGTTGTTTCGCGGGACAATCACCTGAGGGATTGGCAACCCATAAGCAGAACAAAATTCAAAATCGCGCTGGTCGTGCGCCGGCACCGCCATCACCGCGCCGGCGCCATATTCCACCAGGACAAAATTTGCCACCCACACCGGCACGTTTTTACCGCTGTAGGGATTGAGGGCGTTGAATCCTGTGAACACGCCTTGCTTTTCCAGATTCACTTCGACGCGCGCCCGCACTGCCGAAGCTTTAACCCGTTCCACAGCGGCGCGCAGTTCTGCCGGTGAACTCGACCGGGTAATCAACTTCTCAACCAGGGGATGTTCTGGAGCCAGCAGAAGGGCGGAGCAGCCGAAGATCGTATCCACGCGGGTGGTAAACACCCGAATCGGTTCGCCGGAACCCTCCAATGTAAAGTCCACAAACGTGCCTTTCGATTTCCCAATCCAATTCTGCTGCATGGCGAGGACGCGTTCTGGCCAGCGCACCAGTTCTTTCATATCTTCCAGCAGGCGCTCGGCATAAGCCGTGATCTTCAGGAACCACTGCTCCAGTTCGCGCTCGATTACCGGCGTATCTTCATGCCGCCAGCAGCTGCCGTTCACCACTTGCTCGTTGGCCAGCACGGTTTCGCATTGCGGACACCAATTCACCCGGCTCTTCTTGCGATAAGCCAAGCCGCGCTCATACATGCGCAGGAAAAACCACTGATTCCAGCGATAATATTCCGGTTTGCAGGTAGCAATCTCGCGCCGCCAGTCATAACTGAATCCCAGGCGCTTGAGCTGGCCTCGCATGCGGTCAATGAAGCTGAATGTGAACTCCGAAGGGTGCCGCTGGTGTTTGATCGCGGCGTTCTCCGCCGGCAATCCAAATGCATCCCAGCCGATGGGATGGAGCACGTTGTAGCCCAGCATCCACTTGTAGCGCGCCAGCGCATCGCCCAGGGTGTAATTGCGCACGTGGCCCATGTGGATGTCGCCGGAAGGGTAGGGCAACATCTCCAGAACGTAGTACTTCTTCCGTTCCGGCGCCGATTCAGACTCAAAAAGCTTTGCCTCTTCCCAGCGCTTCTGCCACTTCGCTTCAATTTCCTGCGGATTGTAATTGTCCATAAGTTGAAAACTGTTCTTATCCTGCTCGCCTTTTTCGGCTCTCCGATCCGTTGCGCGGAATCTCTCCTGCCAGTTTCCGCATCATGCGAATGTTCCTTAAGTCGTCTCCTGGCTTGTCGATGGGCGTCTCACAGATAAAAGGGATGGAGGAGAGCCTGGGATGACACACGATACAGCGGAATGCCGCCGCGCCAATCTGCCCTTTCCCAATATGCTCATGGCGGTCCGCATGCGACCCGAAAGCGCTTTTTGAATCATTCGCGTGAATTACATGCACGTTCTTTAAGCCCAGGGTTGAATCAATCTTCCGAATGGTTTCTTCCAGCCCTTCCGGGGTATGAATCGGATAGCCGGCGGCAAAGCAGTGCGCTGTATCAATACAAGCCGCCACCGGCAAGTCCCGGCCTGCTTTGGTCACGATTTCGGCCACTTCTTCAAATGATCTGCCAATCGCCGATCCCTGTCCGGCGGTGTTTTCAATCAGAACCATGAGACCGTCAAGACATAACCCGTCAGCCGCTTCCCGGAGCGATTGCGCGCAATTGGCAATCGCCTGCGCGGGCGTGGTTCCTTTGCTGCTCCCCGGGTGAGTCACGAGATAATCCGCGCCCAGCGCGATGGCTCGCTCGATTTCCTTTCGGAAGGCCGCAATAGACCTTGCGCGAATGAAGGAGTCCGCTGAAGCCAGATTGATCAGATAATTATCATGCACCGTGACAGGCGTCAGGCCATATTGCGCTCGAGCCTCCCGAAACGCTTCGCAATGCCTGTCCGTCAGGTCCTGCGCCTGCCAGCCGCGAGGATTCGCGGAAAACATCTGGAAAGTGTCGCAGCCCAGTTTCTTCGCCTGGTGAGCCGCATTTTCGACACCCCCGGCAATCGACGTGTGCACGCCCACTCTCATAGAATTCTCATAGGAGATTAAATTTCGATCATAACAAAGGGTGTTGGAATCCGCCACCTGCAAGGTCGTTGGGTAATGGGTCAGCTTAATGTAGAGTCGGCTTTATGCCGCCAGAAGGGTGGATGAACCCGCAGTTCGTGCCAAACTGACTTACTACAGATCACTGAGAAATGTTCCCGATCCATGTCATTCCAACGCGGAGCGATGGGGAGGAATCTCGCTCCGATGTTTGAGTAAAATCAGGCTGGAAGCACCGTCAAGCCCTCCGCCGTGGCGAGCTTGCGCTGCCGCTGGTCAAAACTATAAAAAGCATCCGGCTTGAATGCGAGGGCTGCTGCGACGTGAAGGAGATCAAGCGTTCTCAAGCCCAGTTTCGCCGTGTGGCGGCGGGAAAGGTTACGCGCGGTCTGCCAGACTTCCGAGCCTGACGGTTCCATCTGGAAGAAACCTGTTCCCTGATGGTGAAGAAATTCCTGGCGAACAGCGCGGGCTTCCCGGCGAGTCCACTCTTTGCGAAACACTCGAAGCTCGATGGCGTTGAGGAATTCCATCTCTCCCAGTGGCGTGAGAATGAAAACCGGCCGGGCTTGGATGAGAGCCGTAGCCTGGGCTGAGTTATCGTCTTCTCCGTATAACGAGATCAGAAATCCGGTATCAGCGTAGGCGATCAAAAGCGGCCACGCTCCTCGGCCACGAGTTGGGTTCCTGTGCTCCGAGCTTTTCGATTGCCGAAGATTCGCTTACGAAGGGCGGTAAAGTCAGGGTAGGCATCCACAGATGGGCGTACTGGCAACAGGCGCGCTATCACCCTCCGCCGTCTGCGGACTTCAATCTCCTCGCCCTTCCTCAGCCGAGACTCAATTTCTGAGAAATGATAGCGCAGGTCGCGTATGGTTATTTCTTTCATGTGACTCATTTTAGTATCACAATCGGGTGGCGTCAATCCAGGCTCCGATGGGAGAATGACTCGCCCAATTCCATTACCGACCACTCTTGGCCTGTCGCCATGTCGGGCTTGTTCCGCTGGGTGCGCGCGCGGCGATATACTGCGCCATCATCTGCACCAACTCCGCATTCGACATCGGTTGCCAGCCGTGCCCCTTCATCGGACGGCCATACTCGAAAGAGCCGCCGTAGGGTGGATCGTCGGTGTTTTCCAGGAAGTCCTGAAGCAAATAGACCGCGAGGTTCAGATAATAATTGTCCATATCTCCGACATAGACGTGGATTTTCCCGGCCAGGTCAGGCCCTAAACTTGCCCAATGGGTTTCAAGGTAGTAGCGCAGGTCATAGCCGTGGTCGCGCATATAGTTGGCGACGCTATGATCAATTTTCCCGGTCAGCTTATCCCACAGAGGCGCTGGGTAGCCATCTGCGCCCATAGGCCCGTAAACGGCTTCCCAGGCCTCCAGTTGCTGGCCTGATCTTCCGTGGCTCCCGAGCGCCGCTTCCAGCCGGCTGAACTCGCGCACCGTCACCTCCGGCTGCCCGTCCGCCTTCCGCTCGATATAACGCTCAGGGAAAATCCAATGATGTCCAGGCTCAACAAAGGCGTTGTCGTCTTCATAGATGTTCACCAGGTCGTAGCGGCGGAAATCCACAGGGTCAGGGTAAAACGTCCAGACGCCGCCGAAGAATTTGGGATGGTAGAGCTGGAGAGCTAAAGACTCCCATCCGCCGGTTGAGCCTCCGGTCAGAAGTCGCGCAAAGGGTTTGCGGATAATCCGAAAATGCGTCTCGATGTACGGGATCAATTCCGTCATGATGGCGTCGCCGTATGGGCCATTGTTGGCGGAATCCACGGCGTAGGAATCGTCGAAATAAGGCGTGGGATGCTGGAAGGTGACGGCAATCATGCGCGGAAAATGGTCGGAATTCCAGGCCTGATAAAATTCATAGCCGCGCGGAGAATCATCTTCGGTGGTGAAACCGAATGGGGCAGCCAGGCTGAAATGCCCTTGAACATAAATGACAGGATATTCGATGTCCGGATGCGAATCGTAGCCCTTCGGCAGGAGCACAGTCGCTCCCAGATACATCGGATGTCCCCAGAAATGGCTTAACAGCGCGCTCTGAATCTTGATGTGTTTCACCCATTGGGTATCTCGCGGCATCTTGATCGGTGGAATGACGTGCGTCAGGCTCAGCCTCACCACCTGATCAGACTTTGCGTCAAGATGGACATGCTCGATGGCGCTGTAAAGGTTGTCAGGCGAGCGGTTGAATTGCTGCCCTTCCCACTGGTCCATGTGGGCCCAGATGGTGTGTCCGCCGGCGCGGTGAAATTGGGTGTAAATATTGATGAGCGCCTGGACGTAATAATCTCCGGCGGGAAGATGGCTGAGGCTGGGCAGGGGATATCCCAATGCGCTCGCGTCAATCTGCGCTGCCTCGCCCGGCTGAAGCTGATCGACGTCGCGAGCGAAAAACGGCGGCGCATCTCCCCACGATCCCACCTGCAATCGCGGTTCCGGCGTATTCTTCCGGCTGATCATCACGAAAACGCGGCCGGTGATCGGCTCCGCGTGGACGGCGGCGGGAAAAGAAATCTCAAATTTCAAATTTGAGATTCCGAAACCGACCGCCGTCATCCATAGCATCAGCAGGTCAACGGCCAGAAAAGTGAGCAAGACTTTCTTGGAAGGCATCGTTATTTTGTGTTCCTGCGCAGTTTCAGACAGTCTCTCCGGTTGCTGAAAAATTCCGAAGACTGTCGTTCTGAGCGATAGCAGAGAATTCCTATATTTACAGAAACAAGCAAATACAGGGATTCTTCCTTCGCTGCCGCTCAGGACCGCCTTCGGCTCCTCAGAGTGACCGTCTTCGAGGCTTTTCAGCAACCTCTCAACACTACAACGCGAAGAGGCTTTTGAAATTTTCCAGCACTCGCGCGCCCATTTCCTCTTCGCTCAGACCGTGAAGAGCGGCCAACTGGCGGAGCACCTCCCCGACATAAGCCGGCTCGTTGCGCTTTCCCCGATGGGGAACAGGAGCGAGATAAGGACTGTCGGTCTCGGTGAGCAGGCGGTCGAGGGGAATCCCTTGAGCGATTTTTCGCAAATCTTCCGCTTTCTTAAACGTGAGGTTCCCGGCGAAGGAGACGCGAAATCCCCAATCCATCAGCTCAAAAGCATCTTCCCGAGCGCCGCTGAAGCAGTGAAGAACTCCGCCCAGTCCTGTGGCGCGCCAATGATTTTTGAGTATTTGCCGCAAGTCCGCCCAGGCTTCGCGGCAGTGGATGATGATGGGCCGCTTCAATTCGCGCGCAAGCCCCAGTTGCCGGATCAGGATTTCCCGTTGCGCTTCGCGCGGGGAATGGTTGTAATGATAGTCAAGGCCCATTTCGCCCAGGGCCAGGAATTTGGGGCGCCGGGCGAAATGTCGCAATTCATTCAAATCACTTGTCAGGAAATGGCGGGCTTCGTGAGGATGAATGCCCGCTGCGGCATAGGCTCGGTCATGCTGCTCTGCAAAAGTCACGGCCTTGCCTATTTCCGGGAAGCTTGCGCCCGTTCCGATCACGACAAAACCTTGCACGCCCGCCGCGCGGGCGCGCTCCATCACTTGTTCCCGGTCAGAGTCGAAATCGGAATCGGCAAGGTGGCAATGGCTGTCGATGAGAGAAACCATAAGGTGTCAGGTATCAGGTGTCAGGTGCAGTTCTTCAACTTGTTTGTAAGCCCCGCCAGCATTCGGCCCACCTCGGAAGTCAACTTCAGAAGGCATTCAATGTCCTCAGGTCGCAAAAGCGACAACCCTTGTGCGATCAGAAAATGTGTTTCCAATTCCATGAGCGACCCGTTTGCAACTGAAAGATGATGCAGATAATCGCCCAAGTGTTCGCGTCCGTGACCCTCCGCGATGTTGGCGGGGATCGAGACAGCGGCCCGACGGATCTGGCTTACCAGGCCATAGACTTCGGCCTTGGGGATTGAGTTGGTGAGCTTGTAACTTTCGACCACCAAATCCATCGCTCGTTCCCAAACTTTAAGATCACGATAGTTGCGGATCAACGTTGCCTTTTCCGACACCTGACACCTGGAACCTGACACCTATTTCAAACGGCTTCCGTTCGGAACCTCTTCTTTAAAAGTGACAAGGATCGGGCGGCCGCTTTCGCCCACCGACGCCGCCACGATCATGCCATTGGATTCGACGCCGCGCATCTTGCGAGGCTGAAGATTGGCCACAATCACCACTTTCATTCCAATCAGTTCTTCCGGCTTGTAATATTCCGCAATGCCCGCGCAGACTTGCCGGACTTCGGTTCCGATGTCGACTTGAAGTTTCAGCAGTTTCGTCGCGCCCGGGATTGGCTCGGCGGAAACGATCGTGCCCGCGCGCAGATCGACCTTGGCGAAGTCGTCGATCGTAATTCGTTGTTCTTTGGAATCTGGAATTTGAGATTCTGAATTCGCCGAGACTGGCTTCTGCGTAGGTTGTGATTCCACAAAAATTGATTCCTCCTTCGCTTTTTCACCCTTTGCGCGGTCATCTTCCGCAAGCTCATGCAGCCTGGCCAGCGTCTTCTCTTTATCGAGACGGGGGAAGATCGGCTCGGGCTTGCCAACTTTCGCGCCAGGCTTGAGTCGTCTCCATTCCCAATTGTCGAGCCTTTGATCCTCGATCTTGCCGAGATAATCTTCACAACCGAGTTGCGTCCAAATTTTCAAGGTGGCTTTAGGAAGAATAGGGTGAGTGAGGGCAGCGGCTGCCCGGACCGCCTCCAACGCAATGTATAAAACGCCATCAACGAGCCAACGTTGCTCCGGTTTCTGCGCTTCCGCCCAGGGCTGGTACAGCGTAAGAAATTCGTCTCCATAATGAGTCACGATCTGCTGCCAGGTCTTTTCTGTTGCAATCGAAAACTGGAAGCTGTCATAGGCAGGACGGATTTGCTTCTCCACGAAATCCCGCCGACTGGCGTCAGTTTCGGGTTCGAGCCAGCTTCCTAGAACCGGCCTATTTTTCAATTGTGCGATGCTAGGGACCGAACCACCGCAGTATCGCCCAATCATCGCGAGCGTTCGGCTTGTCAGGTTACCAAGGCCGTTTGCGAGGTCCGAGTTATATCTCTGAATCAATCCTTCATATGAGAAGCTTCCATCCAATCCAAACGGCGTATCACGCAACAGGTAGTACCGCAGCGCATCGTTGCCCGGCGCGCCGAATTCCTCGAATGCTTTAATGATCGGCTCGGGATAAACCACGTTTCCCTTGGACTTGCTCATCTTATCCTGCTCGTAATAAATCCAGCCGTGAGCGAAGATGGTCTTGGGCAGGGGCAAGCCAGCAGCCCACAGAAATGCGGGCCAGTAAACGGCGTGGAAACGGATGATGTCCTTGCCGATCATGTGCACATCGGCAGGCCACCACTTCCAAAAGCCTTCCTGCTTCCGCTTCTTTTCTTCGTTCTCCGCATCCTCTGGTGTGAAGCCAATTCCTGTCAGGTAGCTGGTGAGCGCATCGTACCAGACATAAACCACCTGTTCCGGATCGCCGGGCCAGAGAATGCCCCATTTCAGCCGCCGACGGCTGATCGAAATATCGCGCAGGCCGCCTTTGACGAAGCTCTTCACTTCATTCATGCGGAAGTCCGGCAGAACGAATTCAGGATGGTCTCCGTAGTGCTTCAACAGTCGATCCTGAAACGCCGAGAGCTTGAAGAAGTAATTCTCCTCGCTGATCAGTTCCGCAGGTCTTCCGCAGATGTC
>CADDZJ010000132.1 GCA_902812415.1 Acidobacteriota bacterium | reverse complement strand
TCATAATGGCGGGTGGTTACTGAGAGTTACAAATTATAGTGACACCGTTTTCTGTAGCGCCGGTGTCCTCACCGGCGTTTTTCGGCGCTGGGGACAGCGCCGCTACAGTTTTCGATGTCACTATAATTTGTAAACCTCAATAGACTCAATTGTCACAGGGGTGGGTTCATGCGGAAACTCTATTCCATTTTCGTGTTGGGACTTGCACTTTTAGTTTTCAGCCTTTCGCCCGTTCTTGCAACCGATACGCAAGGCGAAGTGGCGAGAGTCAGCCTGATTCGCGGCAACGTCTCCAATCTTCGGGGCGATACAGGCGACTGGGTGGCCACAGTGGTTAATACCCCGCTGGTTGCGGGCGATGCCATTTCCACCGGCCCCGGCTCCCGCGCGGAAATTCAACTGGATTTTGCGAACATTCTTCGCCTCGACCAGAATACGCAAGCCAGGATTGCCGCTCTCAGCCCTTCCCAAATTCAGATCCAGGTATCTCAGGGGCTCGTGGACTATGTGATTCTGCGGCACAGCGACTCGGAAATTGAAATTGACGCGCCCAACGCGGCCATCCATCCGTTTGCAGATGGAATTTACCGCATCCAGGTGAATTCCGAATCGGAAATGCTGCTCACGGTGCGACGCGGCCAGGCGCAAGTCTCGACGCCCCAGGGAAGCACTAACGTGCAGACAGGACAACTCATCACGGTGGAAGGCACGGATAATCCCGAATATCAGATCTCCGAAGCGCCTCCCAACGACGACTGGGATCGCTTCAACCAGAACCGCGACACCGAGATTCTCCGCGCAGAAAGCGCAGGGCACGCGAACGCCTACTATGTGGGAGCGGGCGAACTGGGAGCTTACGGCCACTGGGTGTTTGTGCCGGGCTACGGCTGGTGCTGGACTCCCAACGGTGGGCCGGGCTGGATTCCCTATGCCAATGGCCGCTGGGTCTGGGAACCCTATTGGGGCTGGACGTGGGTATCTTATGATCCCTGGGGCTGGGCTCCTTACCACTATGGGCGCTGGTTCTTCTGGGGAAGTTCGTGGGTCTGGTGGCCCGGCCCGGTGACGCCCGTCTACCGTCCTGTCTACGCGCCTGCCTATGTCTCTTTCGTGGGCTTCGGCTTTGGCGGCCGGAACTGGTCGTTTGGGTTTGGTTTTGGTTACCAGCGCATAGGCTGGGTGCCAATTGGCCCTTCTGATCCGTATTATCCCTGGTGGGGAGCGCGCAACACCTACCAGGCTGTCAACATCACGAATGTGACGCGCGTCACCAACATCACCAACGTCTACAACACGAACCAGACAGTCATCCGCCCGCTTGCAACGTCTCAGCAACCGGCCATCTCTAACGTCGAGGCGCTCGCCACAAACGCTCACGTGCGGCAGGCTCTGGTCACAATGCCGGCGCAGCAATTTGTCAGCTCGCGCGCTCCGGCAAGGCCCGAGCCTGTGAGTGAAAATATGCTGCGCCAGGCGGAAGTGATCCGCGGGACAGTCCCGGTCGTGCCAACCCGCCAGAGCCTGCAACCGGTAAACCGCGCGCCGAATCCGGCTTCGATACCCCGGGAATCTATTTCCCAGCGCCGATTCTTTGCCCAAAGCCGGCCGCCCGTCACTCCACAACCTTTTGCGCAGAGCGCGGCATCCGTTCGCGCGATGGTTCAGAAGCCTGTGCAGCCCCTTGCCCAGGGCGGCCGAGGGCCTGCCGGTCATTGGGTCTCGGCGCCTGCAAATACGCAATTTTCCGCAAGGCAAAACGCTGAAACCGCAGCGCGGCCCGGCTGGCAACGCTTTGGAGAGCCGCGGCGCGCAAACAACGCCGGACCGCAAGGCAACTCACAGCAGAGCGGCTACCACCCTGCCGGATCCGATGCCGGCGGGCGCAACACCGCCCAGACGCGCCGAGCCAGCGACACTTTCCGGCCCGCGCAGCGCTCCGCCCGCCCCGGGTGGCATAAGTTCGGCGAAAACGGATCGGGGAATGCGAAGTCATCCAGGCCCAGCCGTAATCGCGGAGAAAGGTCGCGCTCCTCGGACTTTAACCGTTGACTTTTCGAGAAGGGTTCTGATATTTAGTGAACACGGCTGGAGAGATGCCATCTCCTCCCATTTCAGCGTGAGGTTCAGGCCGTGGCTTTTGAATCAGAAAAGGTGATGTTCGAGATTTATCGTGAGCCATATCAGGGACGGTACAAGGTGGTCTATTTCACGGAGCTTCAGGACCACAACAAGGAATTTGAAATCAGCCGGGCAATGGCGGGCGATCACTTCTTTGACGGCTTCATCCGCAACTATCAGAAAGACGAGGCCAAGCAGACCATCAATCAACTCCTTGAGCGGCTGAATTCCGGCGAATCCCTTGACCCTTCACAAGTGGAGAGCGCGCTCAAGCCCTTTATGCCTGCCTGAAGAAGGAATTTTCCCGCTTTGAATTGAGTGCGATGGGTTTCTGGCGAAAGCAAGTCATCCAGCCGGCTCTGGATTCAGATATTGATTCAGCTATCCAGGAGCAGATGGCGCTCCTGAAGCAAGACCCCTCCAACGCCCGCCCCTATTTTGCTCTGGGGACCCTCTCGCACTTTCAGGGTCGCGCGGAAGCAGCCATCGGATACTTCCTCAAAGCGATTGAGCTTGACCCCAACGATCCCGCCCCGCATGTGAGCCTTGGAAGGATTTATGCCATCGAGGGCCACGATGACCTTGCCTGGAAACATGCGCGCGAAGCTGAGCGCCTGGGAGACCGCTCTCTGTTGGAACAGCTTGAGCGTTATCCGAATGCAACCGCGGAAGGCAGAAAGCGGTAGGCAAAAAGCAGAAGGCAGTTGGCAGAAAGCAGAAGGCAGCAACTGAGTTGCGTAGCGGCAGCCATCACTCCGCATCCGCACGCACAGATCATCCACTCCGCCTCCAGCACTCATCACTCGTCACTTAAAAGCTTTGCCTGACACCTGACACCTACTTTTCCGTGATCCACCGCTTCTTCCCGTTCTCAATCACATACATGCCGGTGCGGAAATTGGCCAGCAGGCACCCGCGCTCGGCAGCTTTGGGCGGCTGCTGGCTGGTGTCTTCTTGTGGGCCCTCCGGCCCTTGAGACTTTGAATCTTCAATCTGCGATGTCTCTTCTCCTGCCGCTGTAGCGCCGGTGTCCTCACCGGCGGCTTTCTGCCCTCCGCCTTCTGGCCCTATCGCTCCCGCCGCCCCGATAATCTCCTCTTTTTTCCGCTCATCGTCCTGGTCATCCAGTAGCTCTGTGGCCCTCTGTGCCCTCTGTGGTGAATCTTTTCTGCCTGTCTGCCGAGACCACTCTTCCCACACCTCCCCGTAGCCGTAGTCAAAGGCCCGCTGCAAAATCGTCCGCACGCGCTCGGCCAGCCCATGCGGAAAAGGCAGTGCCACATACTGCAATTGTTCCATCGGCAACCGGCTCACTTGCCGAGCCGCTTCCTGGGCGTGGCCCGGCTTGGCCGCTTTCAACTCGCGCGCCACAGTTTCTGCGGTCGAATCTTCCTGCCGCGCATGATCTTCCCAATCGAATCCGTGCTTGTAGTACTCATACGCGAGCGGGGCCATCCGCTCGTCGCCCAGATCAAGCTCTGGAATATTCGGATCGTATTTACCTCTGGGGATGCTCATAAGACCTCCTTCTGCTTCAGCCAGATATAAGTAGTGCGGCCATGGGGCGTCTTCCGCACACTGTGCCGCGTCACTTCAAATCGTCCGTTGGTGATGAATTCTTGCTCGCGCTCCGGCCTTCTGCCTTCCGTCTACTGCTTCCCCGCTTCCCCAGCGCCGCCGGAGATTTCCTGAAACAGCTTCTCCTGCTTCTGCTGATGAATCTGTGCCACAGCTTTTATCTCGGCTTCGGCAAGCTCATTCTTCCCCTGCTCACGATAGACTTGAGCCAGCCGGTAGTGGGCGTCCGCCTGCGAGGGGTCAAGCTGGATGGCCTGTCGCAATTCAGCTTCAGCTTTGTCGTATTTTTTCTCGCGCGAATCCAGAACGCCAAGATCATAATAGGCGATGCGCAGTTTGGGAAAAAGGCGAAGCGCCTGGTTAAGCAGGGCCCGCGCCTGTTCCAGCTTTCCTTGTTTCAGTGCGATATCCCCCAGGTAAGCTTCGGATTTCGCCACCGACCCGCCAGCCTCAATTTCCCTCTGGAACTCGGCGGCGGCCTGTTCGTAGTCGCGTTTCTTCCAGTAGAGATAACCCAGGCCGAAATGCACGTTCGGCTGATTGGGCGCGAGGGCGGCAGCGGCCTTGAACTCGCGGATCGCTTCATCCGTGCGATCAAGACTGTCATCCGCCTCGCCCATCAGCATGTGAATCGTCACCGAGTCGGGCGAGTGTTCGAGCATCTGCTGAAAGAATGTAAGCAGTTTCCGCTCCTGCCCGCTCTGCAGGTAACTTTCAGCCAGCAGATATTGCAAAGTGGAATTGTCAGGTTTTTCGGCGACGAGTTTTTCAAACTGCTCGCTCGCAGGCTTGAAGTCCTGCGCCGAATAATAAGACATGGCGAGCAACGCGCGCGCCTGGAAGTTATCCGGCTGAACTGAAACAGCCTGAGCCAGCGGCTTTATGGCGCTTTTGAAATTTCCGCTCTTGAAGTAAGCAAGGCCCAGGTTCACAAAAAGGGGGAATGAATTGGGCTGAAGACGCAAGGCGCGCTCATAAGTCGCAGCCGCCTCGGGATACTTTCCCAGGTGAGCGTAGAGAACGCCCAAATTATTGAGCGCTTCAAAAGAGTTCGGGGCGATGCGAAGGATTTCCTGATAGATCTGAACCGCGCTTGCGTAATTTTTCTGATCGATCAGTTGCTGGGCGCGAGCGAAAAGCTGGCGGGCTTGCTGATCCGTTGAAGCGTCAGAGCTTTGCGCAAGGGCGGAGAAAGGAATGGAGCATACGATCGTCAGTAAGACGAGCAGCCCAAAACAAGCCCGCGAAGTTTGCAGAAAAAGTCCTGATCGCCGAACTGCGAATTTTGCCGCCATCCCTTTGCATTTTATCGCGAACTGCAGGCGGCGGTCCGCGCGGCTTCCTCCGCGAACCGGATTCGAAGCGTGAGGGCGAGCGGTGCTCATTCCCGACGTGGCACGGGCGTCCCGCCCGTGTCCACGGTCGAGACGGCCGTGCCACATCGGTTGCGGCTCTGCCGCACTGTGGGCGTAAGTGGCGTAACTGCGCGTGATCGCACGCCATGCGACCCCTGGTAAAAAGCCAGCGGTCAAAGACGCTGACCGGGGCTATCCCTACCCGCTACCGGGAAAGCCGGGCGGCCCGGAGGGTTTCCTCTATATCCATCCGTCTTTGCACTTCTCTCTGGATGCGTTGAGCCTGCTCAGAAGTGAAGTAGCTCTGCCCTTTCTTTTCCGCTTGCTCATGATCCGTTTTCGAGGCGAGCGCGTATTTTGAAGAAAAGGGCCTTCGGCCCGCGTGGCCGAGCAACCGTTTGGAAACGCAGCCGGCCAAAATAAACCCACGGCGCAAATCCCGCGCCGTGGGCATCGTCAACTCTGTTTACTTTGAAGCCTGCAGCACCGACACGTTGCGGGCCGGCCTGATGGTTTGGGAGGCCTCCAGCGCTTCGCTCTTAGGAACGAGAAAGCGAAGTCTGATTCCTTGCTCCTTCAGCTCGAGAGACGTGATTCTGTAACCCTCGATCGTTGGCGTTGCGGTCAAGTGGCTGGGATCAGAGAACCGTTCTCCCGATGCGGCCACGTATCCCTGAATCATGCCCAGAGCGCGCGTCCCGCGCTGCACGATGATGAGCGGAGCACCGCCAAACCTCGCCGCATACGTAAATGAATACTCTCCTGGCGCGAGCGCGACGGGTCCCCATCGCGCCGCGATGGGCAGGTTGAATTTGCCCTCCGCCTCAACAACGTCCTGGGCGTTTGCAAGGCCCCACCCCAGCGCAATCGTCAGCGCTGCAAGCGCCACGTACTTCATTCCATTCAATTTCTTGAGTGAGTTCATCACCCACCTCCTTGGTTCCGATTTGAGGTCAGCCGTTAGCTGCCCTCACTTGGTAAGGCGGGAATGGCGGGCAAAAAGGGTGACAACGATGGAAGAATCTTTGCGGGCAATCTGCCCCTTGTCTTTTGCCCGTTACTGGAACCTGTAGCGCGGATCTGCGCTCTTCAGGTCCGCGGCTTGTATGGCTGTAGCGGCGGTGTCCTCACCGCCGGTTCTTGCCCTAAAAACCGCCGGTGAGGACACCGGCGCTACAGCGCGAATCCGGACTTTTTACCCAGACTCTGAAAGCCACGGACCTCACCAAAGCGGCGGTCTGCGCGACCCGCTCATCCCCGATGTGGCACGGGCGTCCCGCCCGTGTCCACGGTCGAGACGGCCGTGCCACATCGGTTGCGGCTCTGCCGCGCTCGGGGCGCGTGCCGCTCGTCTCTTGTCTTTTCGCCCATGACTGGAAAAGACGCGCCAAACGTGGTAGTCTTCCTGTAACCCGCACTATTACTTCAGGTGTTTTGCATCATGGAGTCTCCGACCCATGAGGTCACAGCGCTCCTTCAGGCCTGGAGCGGAGGGGATCAGCAGGCGCTTGAGAAGCTGACGCCCCTCGTCTACGCAGAACTGCGCCGTCGAGCGCACCGCTATATGGCGCGCGAGCGCCCGGACCACACGCTGCAAACCACAGCGCTGATCAACGAGGTCTACCTGCGGCTGGTCAACGTCCGGGAAGTCTCCTGGCAGGATCGCGCTCATTTTCTTGCCGTCTGTGCGCGGCTGATGCGGCGGGTGTTGACCGATTTTGCTCGCTCCAGAGGCTGTCAAAAGCGGGGCGGCGGTTCACCCAGGCTGGATTTGGACGAGGCGTTGCTTGTCTCTGCCGAGCCGTCAGAAGATCTCGCGGCCTTGGATGACTGCCTCAAGGCTCTGGAAGCCTTCGACTCAAGGAAAAGTCAGGTGGTGGAACTGCGTTTCTTTGGCGGGCTGAGTGTGGAAGAAACAGCGGAGGCACTCAAGATCTCGCCGGAAACAGTCAAACGAGATTGGAAGCTGGCGAGGGCGTGGTTGCTGGAGCAGATGACGGGTGAGAGAAACCATGGACGCTGAACGCTGGCGGAAAATCGAGAAGCTTTACCACGCGGCGTTGGAATCGATAGCCGGCGACCGCGCTCGATTTCTCAAGCAGGCTTGCGCGGACGACGAGGCGCTGCGCCGGGAAGTGGAGTCGCTGTTGGCTCACGATGAGCGGGCAGGCAGTTTCTTAGACTCGCCCGCGCTCGAGGTCGCAGCCAAGGCGTGGGCGCAAGAGATGGCAGGTTCTACTTCGGAACCCGAGCGCCTTATCGGCCAAACGGTCTCGCACTACCACGTGCTCCAGAAACTCGGCGCCGGCGGGATGGGCGTGGTCTACAAGGCCGAGGATACGCGGCTTCGCCGTTTTGTCGCTCTCAAATTCCTTCCTGAGGAAATCGCTCGCGATCCCCAGGCTCTCAGCCGTTTCCAGCGCGAGGCGCGCGCGGCTTCCGCATTGAATCATCCAAACATCTGCACAGTTTACGACATTGGCGAGCACGAAGGGCGCGTCTTCATCGTCATGGAGTATCTGGAGGGGGTGACGTTGAAGCGCCGCATCGCAAAACCCCTCATCCCCAGCCCCTCTCCCCAAGGGAGAGGGTGGCCCGCAGGGCCGGGTGAGGGGGCCCGTGGCACGGGCCTACCCATTGATACGCTCCTTGATCTGGCCATTCAAATTGCCGACGGGCTGGATGCGGCTCACACCAAAGGCATCGTCCACCGCGACATCAAGCCGGCAAATATCTTTGTTACGGCGCGCGGCCAGGCAAAGATTCTCGACTTCGGCCTGGCGAAGCTGTTTCATGTTGGGGAGGACATTCACGGCGCTTCTCGGCGGCAGGAAGGCGCGCCCATGGAAGATACTCCCTCCGCCTCGATCAGTCCGGCGCCTCTCACCCATTCGGGAGTGGTGCTGGGCACAGCGGCCTACATGTCGCCCGAGCAGGCTGAAGGCAAAAGCAGCGATGCGCGGAGCGACATTTTCAGTTTCGGCGCCGTGCTCTACGAGATGCTCACCGGCTGCCGCGCGTTCAGCGGCGATTCAACCGTTTCGACCTTATCGGCTATTTTGCGCGATCAGCCAAAGCCCGTGGCGGAGATCGTATCTGGCGTTCCGCGCGAGCTCGACCGGATTGTTACGCGATGCCTCCAGAAGGATCCCGGCCGCAGGTATCAGCACGCGGGCGACTTGAAGATGGATTTGGAGGAAGTAGCGGCCGATTTACTCGGCCACGAAAAGACCGATGTAGCGGCCGGTTTAGCCGGCCAGAAAGAGCGTGGCGATATAAAATCGCCTCTCGACCGCGCTTTGCCTTGGGCGGCGGTCGCGATTTTGCTGGTAGGGTTGATTTTAGTCGCGGTCGCGTACCGGCGGTCAGAACGCGCGCCCACGAGCGCCGTAATCAGCCAGATTCCGCCCCCAGCGAAATCAACTTTTGAGTTTGGCCCGACCAGCGCCGCTGCGCCCCAGCTTTCGCCCGACGGGCGGCGTCTGGCGTTTGTGGCCAATGGCCCGCAGGAAGAACCGCTCTTGTGGGTGCGCTCGCTCGACTCGGACCAGGCAAGACCGCTTGAAGGAACTGAAGACGTGAGAACTCCCTTCTGGTCGCCCGACGGCGCTTACCTTGCCTTCTTCGCTCGCGGAAAACTTAAGAAAGTTGCCGTTTCAGGCGGCCCGCCGGTGGACATTTGCGGCGCTCCCAATGGGCGCGGCGGAACGTGGTCGCCTGACGGGATCATTCTATTCGCGCCAACATCCGAATCACCACTGTTTCGCGTGCCTGCGGACGGAGGCACGCCCACCCCGGTGACAAGACTCGAAGACTTGCCGCAGATGCTGAGCCACCGCTGGCCGCAGTTTCTGGCCGATAACCGCCATTTTCTCTTTTACGCCGTTTCATATTCGCCGGAATTGAGTGGCGGCACCTACGTCGGATCGCTCGATGGCGGGAAGCCTAAGCTCCTGCTGAGCGGCGCGACGAATGCCGTGTATGCGCCGCCCGGCTATCTGCTATTCGCACAAGACGGAGGCCTTATGGCGCAACGATTCAACCCAGCGCGCCTTGAGCTGAGCGGCGATCCCATACCGATTGCGAATCCCGTGCGAACCCTCCCAACCGCCTGGCACGTGATGGCTTCCGCTTCTCAAAATGGCATTCTGGCATACAGTCCCGAAACAGCCGCAAACAGCTGGCAATTGCAATGGTTTGACCGTCGCGGTAAAGCGATGGGCAGCATCGGAGGAGCGCAATTCTTCCGAGCTCCGCACCTTTCTCCTGACGGCAAAAAGTTTGCCGTGGTCATCGGCGCCCTCCCAGGGTTGTACGCCTCCGATATCTGGCTTTTCGACTTGGCGCAAGGGATTCCGACGCGCTTAACTTTTAATTGGTCGTCGACGCGCGGCCTCGTCTGGTCGCCTGATGGAACGAGACTAGCCTTCTTCGCGAGCCGTAATGGTATGTATTACCTGAACGAGAAATCGGCGGACGGAATGCGGCCTGCACAGCCCCTTATCCAAGACAATTCGCTGGAGGACGCTCCGAACTCCTGGTCGTCTGACGGGCGCTACATCGCTTTCACACGCGCGGACATGCGAGGCGGAACCGGATCGCACATCTGGATGCTGCCGCTGTTCGGTGATAGGAAGCCGTTCGCGTTTCTCCAGAGCGAATCGAACGAGTCCGAGGCATCCTTTTCCCCGAACGGCAAATGGCTGGCCTATGTTTCCGATGAATCGGGAAGGGACGAGGTGTACGTCGTGCCATTCCCGCGGCGCAGCGGCAGATGGCAGGTTTCGACGGAGGGCGGCGCACATCCGCGCTGGCGGCGAGACGGGAAAGAATTGTTTTATCTTTCGCGCACAAAAAAGCTGATGGCCGTCGGCGTTCAAGAGGACGGCGACACGCTCGCGATCGGAAGTGCGCAGACGTTATTCCAGACCAATCCCCCGGCGACCCAATGGGCGAGTTGGACGTATGACGTCACGCCCGACGGGAAGAAGTTCCTCGTAGTGACCCGGCAACCCGCGCCGCCGAGCGCAGAATCAATCACGCTCGTAGCTAACTGGCCCGCGCTTCTAAAGAAACAATGACCGGGCTGTAGCGGCGGTGTCCTCACCGCCGGTTCTTGCCCTAAAAACCGCCGGTGAGGACACCGGCGCTACAGCGCGAATCCGGACTCTTTACCCAGACTCTGAAAGCCACGGACCTCACCAAAGCGGCGGT
>CADDZJ010000131.1 GCA_902812415.1 Acidobacteriota bacterium | reverse complement strand
CTAGATCACTCTGGGATGCCATACACTAATCTTGTGCCCCGACGGCTTGCCACAACAATGCTCCGGCGCAACTCCGGGCACGGGCAATATGCCTTCTGGACGCCGAATTCCAAGCGGGAGTATCGAACATACACTTATTCGGGCCGCGGATATCGGAGGCTGCTCAGTAAGGCGGGTTTTGCTAACGTTTCTCTTTATTGGGCCTATCCGGGTTACAACCAGCCTCACCACCTCATTCCGCTTGATTCGTCGGTACTAACCGCAGAGCATTACCGCCGCCTTGGCGCGGAGCGCGACCGTTTTGCGAAACGTCCGTGGCGCATCCGGGCGAGAGGGGCGGTCGCAGGATGGTTTCCATGGTTCGTAAACCACTACGTCATCATTTGTTCAAAAAGTGAGGCAAGGCGCAAGGAATTCGACTCATGGCTGAAAGCCAGGCTGTATGGAAAAGCGGTCACAGAACGCAGTCCTCTAAGGAGGAATTCCGAAATTTATCGTGCAGTGTACACGCGCCCGTTCAGCAACAAGTCCGTCCTCCGTCTTTGGAGCCCTGATAGCGGGCGCATTGGCGCCATCGCTAAGGTGAGCCTCAGGAACGGCCGATATCGGGGCGATGAAAATGTGACAGTTGAATACACAAACCTCTTACGAGTTCGTGAGAAACTCCCACAGCGCGCGGCGCTTTCGGTTCCAGAACCCATGGGCTACCTCCGCCGGGGCGAGACCGCTTATACCGTGGAGTCTTTGGCGCCGGGCAGGAGGTTTGAAGAATTCATCACGCACGAAAGATATTCCGGAAACACAGAAGCGGTTCGGGAGGACTTCAGCAAATTAATAAAGGCGGGAGTTGACCTTGCTAAAGTTCTCCAGACTCTCGAGAATGTTCCCCCGATCGACCCGGCATGGCTGCGGATTCCTGACGAAATCGCGTCTGACGCCGCTTTCTGCAAACGGGTGACGAAGTGGCGGTATTTCTCAGAGCCGGAAAACCGCAGCCAAACGGCGTGGATTCAACACGGCGATTTCGTGGCGGGAAATATTTTTGTCCAGGAAAATCCCGAACGCTATGAGGTTGTCGACTGGAGCGATCTGGCCGGCGGATTTCCTCCCCTGTACGATATTTTCACCCTGATCATCCAGGCAGGACTGTCAGCCTTCGCCCACGAGAAACGGGTCGACTTCGGATGGTGGGAGCACCTGTGGATGTCGTTTTCCGAATTGTTCCTTGAAAGCTCTGACCTTGCCCGAATTTTTGACGAACTGCTTGCCGAAGCCTGTGAGCGAATAAACGTGCAGCGGAGTCTGCTGCCTTCTCTGCTGGTTGAATTCCTTGTGATCCGGACACACTACAACCGTGCGCGGCACGAACCAAACGAGACGTACGTCAGGATGCTGCGGGCTTATCTGGACAAGCTTGAGGGGCGCGGGGGTTAGAGATCTGGCCTGTCGCCCCGTCCGAGTACCGACGCCACGCAGGCATAGTCTTGCGTAGAACATACCAAACCTCGAAACGTTCCATCCAGGTCAAATCCTCTTTCCATGAGCCGGGCCGGGCTTTGCGGATAAAACCGTCCGGCTCCTGAAGCACGGGCGAATACTGCTTTCCGTGCTGACCTGCAACGGGGATGGGAGTGCCCCGGCCTTGCCGCAATTCCTCTGTCGAGTTGGCCCTGACCGCTGTTGTCATATCTTCCTCCGTCCACGACAAGCTCAGAAAGCGGGAGATGTCACGCAATACGGAAACCGTATCGCGATAGAGGGATTCATAACGGACCTCCAGGAATTGGCCAGGAGGCAAAAGCGGTGCGCCCGATTGTGCCGCAGTGACATGCCGAACCCACATGGCTGCCGCCTGCCTTGCCCGTTGCGGAGCCCAGTGTTGTCCCCAACTGCGCGAAACGGCCAGAAGTGAAGCTACAACATCTCGGGGATCACGCACCAGATGGATGATTTTCGCACATGGCAACAACTCCGCAATTTCTCGGATGAAAATGGCGTGTCCCGGAGTCTTCTCCAGGAAGATTTGGCCAGGTTGCAGCCCGTTGAGCATCGGCGTTAAGAGCCTGCTCGCGTATTCCTTCAATGCTTCATAAAATTCCCCCTCGCTGAAATAGCACGCCAATCCCAGCCCGCTCCGCGTGCCGGGAGGCAGGTTCGTCTGACTTTTCCACATCCTTAATTGAGGTCCGATATACTCGAATAAATGAGACTCTTGGCCGGTCTTGATTCGCGGATGGGTTGCAAGTAGTCGTTGCAGCCAAGTGGTGCCGCTGCGCGGGCAGCCGACCAGGAACACGAGATTCTTTCCAGTCAGGTTGTCGTTGTTCACTTCGCCCCCTCGTTGATTGAAGCTCGAGCCTCAAGGGTGTGAATACCCATTCTCTTGCTGAATGCCATTTTCATTCAAAGTCACCTCTTTTGGAATACATAATTTAGTTAATTTCAACACGGTTACAATAAGGTGAATGGAAGCTTTCAGGCAAGTTACAAGATTAAATTTGTGGTATGCGATGAACTAAATGACTACCAACTGAGTCACTGTGACCCTTATTTGCCGATTCCCGGTTTGTTTATGTGGCTTTTTGCCACAGTTTCGCCGCAAACTGTGGTAAGAGATCTCAACTACTTCCCCTGATTATTAAAATCGGCCTTTATTATCTATAAGTTATCCGTCATACCAAACTGTGGCATTTGAAGTGCGTTCAATCTTTGTGATGCTGTGGCTAGGATTTCAAGGAAATTCCGCGGCTTTTTTCATGTCTTCTCGAAATAGCGAAAACCGCAATGTCTGGCAGGGGCGATCGTGCTGCTTTTCTCCTTGTAGGAGACACTAAGGCGTGACCAAAGTTTTGGTAGTTGATGACGATCAAGAAAGCCGTGAACTCCTTTCGGAAGTTCTTACATCGAACGGTTATACTGTGGGGGTAGTGGAAAATGCAGAGACGGCGCGGGCGCTACTGGATCGGGATGAAGGTTATCGCATCATTATCGCTGACTTGCGGATGCCGAAGGGCAGCGGCCTGGAATTGCTCGAAGGGCTGCGGCAACGGAAATCCAGGCACGAGATTATCCTGATGTCCTCCTTCATGAGCGGCGCAGAGCGGGAGTTAGCGCTTGATTTAGGGGTGGACGCTCTGCTAGAAAAGCCGTTTCAGCTTTCTGAATTGTTGGAAGTGGTCGCGGGGCTGGCAAAAGGAAAGTCCGTCGGGATCTCGTCGTAAGTTTCAAGAGATAGCCGCGCGGTCTGAAATTGCGGAAAAAGGAGATCAGATGAACGTCGAGGAAAAAGTGATCGAAATCATTACCCGTGAACAGCACCTTGCTCCGGGCGCCGTCAAGCCGGACTCGACCTTTGCGGAGTTGGGAATCGACTCGCTGGATGGCGTCAACATCCTTTTCGCTCTGGAAGAAGAGTTCAAGATCGACATTCCGGACAACATCGCGCAGAACATGAAAAGCGTCCGACAAGTGACGGACAGCCTCACCCGCGTCTTGGAAGGCAAGGACATCTCCGACCTAGTGGCGATGGCGAAGGGCGGAGCGCAAGCTGCCGGCAACTGAGGATGAGGGTGAGGAACTGCTGTGCGAAGGGTGGTCATTACAGGTCTGGGCGTATTCGTATCCATCGGGAAGGATGTCGAAACGTTCTTTTCCAACCTCATGAAGGCCCAGTCGGGAGTTCATCGGATCAAGCAATTTGATCCTTCCGCGTTAAGCGTGCAGATTGGTGCCGAGATAGCCGAGTATAACCCTGCCGATTACTTCCCACCTAAAAGACTTGATTTACTAGATCGATTCACACAATTTGCGCTGCTCTCAGCCCAGGAAGCCATGCGATCGAGCGGCCTTGAAGTGAAAGCAGAAGAGCGCCCGCGCTTTGGCGTGGTGCTCGGCTCAGGAATGGGCGGCGCCCAGGCCCTCGACGACGGATATCTCAATCTCTACGCCCGGCAGGCAACCCGCTTGCACCCTTTTACAATCCCGAAGATCATGCACAACGCTCCTGTCTCGCAGGTTTGCATGGAATATGGGGCCCAAGGACCTTCCTTCGCCACCGCGACGGCGTGTTCCTCGTCAGGCCATGCAATCGGCGAAGCCTATCACCTGATCAAGTTCGGCCTGGCCGACATCATGCTCGCCGGAGGCACGGACGCGCCTATTACCTACGGCATGATGCGCTCCTGGGAATCCGTCCGGGTCTTAGCCAGCGGCAACGGTGACCCGAGGCGCGCGTGCCGGCCATTTTCACGCGACCGCGAAGGAATGGTGATTGGTGAGGGCGCGGCCACGCTGGTGCTTGAAGATCTGGACCATGCCCGCCGGCGCGGGGCCAAAATTTACGCGGAAATGAGCGGTTTCGGCATGACTTCAGACGCCGGCCACATCACGCAACCCACCATCGACGGGCCGGCTCGCGCCATCCGCATGGCCCTTCAGGAAGCCGGCGTCAATCCTGAGGAGGTGGATTACATCAATGCCCATGGCACAGGAACACGGCTGAACGATGCAACAGAAACCAGCATTGTTAAAGAGGTTTTTCGGGAGCATGCCCGCCGCCTTTGCATGAGCTCAACCAAATCCATGCACGGTCACGTGATGGGGGCGACCGGCGCCGTCGAGCTGGCGGCCACGGTGCTTGCCATTCAACGAGGCGCCGTGCCTCCCACGGCCAATTTCACCGAGCCCGATCCCGAATGCGATCTGGATATCGTCCCCAACGAAGCGCGCTCAATGCGGGTGCGTATTGCGCTTTCCAACTCCTTCGCCTTCGGGGGGCTGAATGCGGTCTTATTGGTTCGCCGTTTTGAGTAAATTGAGCGCTGTTTTACTCCAAATTTCTGAGCGACTATGATGAATGCTGCGAAAAGGATTCTGATCTTAACTCTCAGTGTGGGCTCGGGTCACGTTCAGGCATCCTCAGTCGTCCGGGATGCTTTGGCGGACAGTGCGGATCAACTGGAAGTTCAAACCCTGGACGCCATCGCGCTGGCTGAATCCTGGTTCCCATGGCTTTACGTTCAGCCATACTGGTGGATGTTGCGTTACCGGCGCGAACTCTGGCGCGCGCTTTATGAAAGGCGTCAACGCAAGCGTCACCGCTCGACGGCGCCGCGCTGGATATTCCGCCGGGGATGCGCGAGAGTGCTGCGCGAGTTTAAAACCTTCTCTCCGCACCTGGTGATTGTGACCGAGATTGGCGCAGCCGAAATCGCCGCGCTCGGCAAGCGCGAAGGCTGGTTTTCCTCGCCGATTCTGGCGGTGCTCACTGATTTTCAGGCCGAACCGCCCTGGGTGCAGCCCGAGATTGATTTTTACTGTGTCGCCACAGAGCAAGCCAAGGCGCAACTGATTGGCTGGGGGATTTCTCCGCATCGCATCCTGATCTCCGGGATTCCGATTGACCCTGTTTTTGCCCTGCCTTTCAACAAGGCGGAAATGCGGAACCTGCTGGGCCTGAAGCCGCGCCGGCACGTTCTGTTGCTGATGGCAGGCGGAATGGGAATGGCGCCACTCGACCAGGTGGCCACATATCTTGAACAGTGCGGCTCACCGCTTCAGGTGCTTGCGGTGGCGGGCCACGACCGGGCGCTGCTCGGCAGGCTTCAGCGGCTGCGCGGAAAAATCGCTCTCGACCTTCTCCCTTTTGGCTGGACTAACCGCATCCCGGAACTGATGGCAGCTTCAGATTTGCTGGTCACAAAGCCCGGCGGCCTGACCGTTTCCGAGGCGCTCGCCTCCGGCCTTCCCATGATCCTGATGCATCCGATTCCAGGTCCGGAAGAGCGGAACATTCAGTATCTGGTCGAGCATCAAGTGGCCGCGCGCGCTCCGAGCCTGGAGGAAATACCTGCGCTCGTGACGCATCTGCTGAACCGGCCGGAAAAGCGGGAGGGAATGTCGCGAGCGGCGCGCGAACTTGCTCGCCCCGATGCGGCGCATGCCATCGCGCAGGTTGGCAGGGCGCTGCTGGAAAAGGCGACCTACATCGATCTGCTCGCTCCGCCGCCGCTCCATGCGGGGGAATCAGCGTTTCTGATGTAGGTGCGAACGGCTTGCGGCGTTTGTGTGAGCGGCGGAGTCCTCACCGCTGAAACGATTGAGAATTAAAAACCGGCAGTGGGAGCCTGCCCTGAGCGAAGCAAGGGGACACCGCCGCTACAAGATATGTTGAGTGCATTCAAACAGTTTTTCGAGCGTGCGGTCATTGGCAATTCCGTGTCTTCCTTGACCCGATGGGGCAAGATCACGCCCCGGCCGGTGATTCGCCGGATGCAGGAAGATGCGTTCCGCCGCATGGTGCGCCGTGCTGCCCGACACCAGAAATTCTTTGTTGACCAATTGCATGAGCGGGGCCTGGATGCGCTGAAAATTCGCAGGCCCGAAGACCTGGGAGATATTTTTACCACGCCGGAAGATCTCATCTCGCGCCCTCCGGAGGATTTTCTCTGCCGCCCGCCGCAGGCAGTTTTTGAGACAACCGGGACCTCCGGACCTCCCAAGCGGATCTATTTCACCTACGATGAACTGGAACATTCGGCCCGTTACGAAGCCGCAGCGCTCTGGGAGAACGGCCTCCGACCGGGTGACCGGGTAGTGTGTGCTTTTGACGCGGGCTATTGGGTGAGCAGTTGGGTCACTTTTCTGGCCTGCAAGCATCTCGGGGTTTTCTGTTCCGCCATTGGCAAACCCCAGCCGCGCGAGCTTTATTCGCGTATGGGAATCTATCGTTATAACGTGATCGTCGCCGACCCCACCTGGCTGGTGAGCCTCTCAGAGATTGCTGAAAAGGAAGGCTCCTTCCCTCTAAAATTCATCATGGCCGCCGGCGACCGCATGACCGATGTCTACCGCAATTACGTGCAGGGCGTGTGGAAAGCCCCCGTCATCCTGGGCTACGGCTCAACGGAAGCGGGCGGAGGCATCGGGATGGAATGCCGGCGGGGACGGGGCTACCATGTGGATGAGTTCAATTTCCTGTTTGAGATTATTCATCCCGACCACGAAGGCTATGGCGAACTGGTGATGACGACGCTTTCGCGCCGCACCGAACCTTTCATCCGTTATCGCGTCCGTGACGTGACGCGCTTCCTGGAAGAGCCCTGCCCCTGTGGAGCGCCGCTTCGCCGGATCGATATGATCAAAGGGCGGCGCGATGAAATGGTGGTAATGGGAGCAGGCAATATGCATCCCGCCATTTTTGAGCGCGTGCTTCATGATGTGGAAGGCATTGGAGAAAACTGGCAGGTGGCCGTCCGGCAGGAAGGCTTGCGGGATGTTCTTGAGTTTCGTCTTGAACTAACCAACGGGATTGAGCCCCGGCGTGTTGAGCAAACGATCTCGAGGAATCTGGAGACGCGTTATCCCGAGATCTGGGCCAATCATGTTTGTGGCATGTATCGGCTGGCCTTCAAATTTCTGCCTCCGGGCACTCTTGCTCAGGGGAGAAAGCCCAAACGCCTGGTGGATGAGCGCGTCGGGTGAAAAGAGACAGAGAAAGGATCTCCAAAACAATTCCATGATCCAGCCGCATCGTGGCGTGGGTGCTTCAACGCCTCCAGAGCCTATCATCTTTTGTGACTTCGACGGCACCATCACGCGGGCCGATGTGACCGATGAAATTCTCATCCGGCTGGCTGATCCGGCCTGGCGGGAAATTGAGCGCTTGTGGACAGCGGGAACCATTGGCTCCCGCGAGTGCCTTGAGCGGCAATTGGCGTTGGTGAAGACTTCTGCGCAGGAACTGAATGCGCTGATCGATTCCATTCCCATAGATCCTGCGTTTGCAAGGTTTGTTCGCTTTGTGCAACGGAGTCGAATCCCTTTCGTTGTGGTGAGCGATGGCCTGGATTGCGTCATCCGACGGATTTTGGCGCATGCTGGCCTTCATAGCCGCGGGCGGAACGGTATCCACTTTTATTCGAGTTCCGGACGCCTTATCAAAGGCCGGCTTGCCGTCTCTTTTCCCCATGCCGCAGCGAACTGCGCTCACGGCTGCGCTACTTGTAAGCCCCAGATCATTCGCGCATTGCGAGAAGATCGTTGGCCGGTAATTTATATTGGCGACGGTCTTTCCGACCGTCATGCGGTGGCGGAAGCCGACTTCGTCTACGCGCGCCAACCGCTTCTCGACTTCTGCCGATCCAAGGGCATTCCTGCGCGCCCCTTCAACAATTTTGCCGATATTGAATGCGCGCTGGCAAGATGGCTGGGCGGCCGAGTGACTGACGAGATGCTGGAGGCTGAGCGCAGCCGGGCGCTGGCTGCCTTTGCAGCGAGCGAGTGAGGAGGAGTTCAGAGCTTGGACACTTCAGAAACCCTTAAAGCCGCCGATCTGCTTGCGCTTGAGAGGCAATATTGCTCCTACGGCGATACAGTGCATTACGTCGATCCTCCCAAGGTCTTTGTCGGCTGCGAGGGTAGTTATCTCTATGATGACAATGGGACGCCTTACCTCGACCTTCAGATGTGGTATTCGGCGGCGAGTTTTGGATACAAGAACCAGCGGCTGAATAATGCCCTGAAGCGCCAGTTGGATGGCCTGCCGCAGCTTGCCTGCCAGTATCTCCACGCTGAAAAAGTGGAAGTCGCGGCGCGGATCGCCCGCTATTGTGAGGAACGCTTCGGCGTGAAGGGCCGGGTTCACTTCAACGTGGGCGGCTCGCAAGCCATTGAGGACTCGCTGAAGATTGTTCGCAATGCAACCGGTAAGAACCTGATGTTTGCTTTTATGGGAGGCTATCATGGCCGAACGCTGGGCGCCTCGGCCATCACGTCAAGCTATCGTTATCGACGCCGCTATGGACACTTCAGCGATCGCGGGCAGTTTATTTTCTATCCTTATTGCTTCCGCTGCATCTACGGCCTGAAGCCTGAGACCTGCAACCTTTATTGCCAGGACCAATTTGCCAGGCTTTTTGAGAGCGAATACTTCGGCGTGTGGGATGCGAAAGCCCGCGAGTCCGAATATGGCGCCTTCTATATCGAAGCCGTGCAAGGCACGGGCGGATACGTGATACCGCCCAGGGACTATTTCAAGCGGCTCGCCGAAACCTGCCGAAAGCACGGGATTCTCATCGTCGATGATGAGATTCAGATGGGTTTTTATCGCACCGGAAAATTCTGGGCGATTGAGAACTGGGGCATCACGCCCGACATTATCGTGTTTGGCAAAGCGCTCACGAATGGCCTCAATCCGCTCTCCGGCCTGTGGGCGCGCGAGGAATTGCTCGCCCCTGAACTTTTTCCCCCAGGCTCCACGCACTCGACGTTTTCTTCTAATACCCTGGGCACGGCCGTGGCGCTCGAAGCCCTGAAAATGATGGAAGAGGAAAACTACGAAGCGATGGTGAACGAGAAAGGAGCCTACTTCCTGGCGGGCTTGCGCGAGCTCGATCAGCGCCATCCGGGCGTGATCGGCCAGGTGGATGGGATCGGGCTCGCTTTGCGGATCGAGGTCTGCAAGGAAGACGGCTTCACTCCGAATCGTGAACTGACGGATCGCATCTTTGCGGAGGGATTGAAAGGCGACCTTCAGATCGGCAGGCAAAAATACGGATTAGTGTTAGACGTGGGCGGCTACTATAAAAACGTCTTCACTCTCGCGCCTTCCTTCACCATCACGCGCGATGAAATTGACCTTGCGATTGAATTGCTCGATCAACTCTTCCGCCGTTGCGAGGCCTGATGGCCTCAACTCACAGAGAACGTACATCGATTTGTAGACCGAGGCGTATTGGGTGCTAAAATAGCTTGGATTTTTTGGGAGGTGCTCCCGTGCGCCTCAGTTTTAGCCCATTCGTTCTCTCACTCCTTTTACTGCAAGGCATCCCACAAGTCCCGTCTGGAACGCCCGCCAAACCTCCCGAAACGTGTTCGATGGCGGGAACCGTTATCGCCGCTGATACCGGACTGCCTCCCCGGAAGCTATTTCCTCATCGCCCGCAGTGTAAGCAATGGAACCGAGCTTCAGACGCGAGTTCCGGTCGATGTAACCAACTCCGATGTCAACGGACTCACCGTGACGCTGACCCCGGGCATCGACATCCAAGGCCAGGTGGGGACCGCTGGCGGAAAGCTGGACCTTTCCGGCGTTCACCTGTTTCTTCAACCGCGCGACCAGAGCATTTACTTCAGTTCAGAAACAGATTCCCCCGACCGGAATGGCAATGTGACCTTCCATCATGTCGGGGATGGCAGCTATAAACTTCAGGTTTGGGGGTTGCCGCTCGATGCTTATTTGAAAAGCATTCTTCTGAACGGCCAGGACGCTCGCACGGATGGATTCGATGTGAATGAAGGCCAGAGTCCGGGAACGCTGGAGATTGTAATTGACTCCAATGGCGGGCGCGTTTCCGGCACGGTCCTTAAGGACGACAAGCCCTTCAATAATGCGCAGGTTGCTCTTTTGCCGGAAAGCGACAAAGCTCAAAAGGATTCCGATCTGACCAAAGAAACAACAACCGACCAATACGGCGTGTTTGTCATCCGTGGGATTCGTCCTGGAACGTACCGGGTGATGGCTTTTGAGCAGATTGAAGAGGGCGCCTGGACTGACCCCAATTTTATGGTTCGTCTCCCAAAAGTGTGATCAGCATTCCTCCGGTAGGGGAAGATG
>CADDZJ010000130.1 GCA_902812415.1 Acidobacteriota bacterium | reverse complement strand
CCCTGGATGGAAAAGGGCGCGCGGTTCACGTATGATAAATCTTAGAGAATAAGACAATGGCAACGACAACTCTTTTGGAACGTCACGAGCCTGTGGCGCCGCGCGACCTGGAGGCGGAGATTCGCCGTCTCAAGAGCGACTTGAATGCGGTGATTCTGGCGCATTTTTATCAGGACTCCGAAATTCAGGACTTGGCGGATTTTATCGGTGACAGCCTGCAACTTTCGCAACGGGCTGCTCGCGCGGATGCCGATGTGATTGTCTTTGCGGGCGTACACTTTATGGCCGAGACGGCCAAAATTCTGAATCCCACCCGGCAGGTTCTGCTGCCGGATTTAAAAGCGGGATGCTCACTCGCCGATAGCTGCCCGCCGCATCTCTTCAAGCCTTTTCGCGAGCAATATGCCGACCATCTGGTGATCAACTACATCAATTGCAGTGCTGAAATCAAGGCGATGAGCGACATCATCTGCACTTCCAGCAACGCCGAAAAGATTATCAACCAGATTCCTCCTGAGCAGCCCATCATCTTCGGGCCCGATCGAAACCTGGGCAACTATCTGATGAAGAAAACGGGGCGAAGCCTCCGGCTGTGGCAGGGCACGTGCATCGTGCACGAAACATTTTCGGAACAGAAGCTCCTGCGATTAAAATTTCGCCATCCGCAAGCCAAAGTGCTGGCGCACCCGGAATGTGAGGAGCGCGTGCTGCGCAATGCGGATTATATCGGCTCAACCACAGGCCTTCTGAATTACGTCAAGCAAAGCTCAGATCGCGAATTCATCATCGCCACCGAACCCGGCATCATTCATCAGATGGAAAAAGCTTGCCCCGAAAAGGTCTTTATTCCGGCGCCTTCGGAGGGTTCCTGTGCCTGCAATCAGTGCCCGCACATGAGACTGAACACATTGGAGAAGCTCTATCTCTGCATGAAGAATCGCGCTCCTGAGATTGTGATGGATGAAGACCTTCGCCTGCGCGCGCTTCGCCCCATCCAGCGCATGCTGGAAATGAGCTAAAAAAGCTATTGAATCATTGGATCAATGGTCCCGTCTCTCGATGGCTCAAACTCTGGACCTCTGCTCTTATCAAGAACTTTTAGGACGCTTTCTTGCCGAGGATATCGGCGCCGGCGACCTCACCACGGAGGCCACGGTCTCCCCAAACCAGGCCGCAATAGGCCATTTCGTGGCCAAAGCGCCTCTTGTGCTTGCAGGGCTTGAGATCGCTTTGGAAGTTATCCGCCTACTGGATTCGGACCTTGGTGTGGAGATGCGTCATCATGATGGAGATTTCCTTGAACCCGGAGACGAACCCGCGACCGTGAGAGGCAAAGCGCGGGCATTGCTTTCAGGCGAGCGCGTGGCGCTGAACCTGCTGCAAAGGCTCAGCGGCATTGCAACCCTGACTCGAAAATACGTCGAGGCGATCAAGGGAACAAAAGCCGAGATTCTCGATACCCGCAAGACGACGCCTGGTTTGCGAGCGTTTGAGAAACACGCTGTCGCAGTCGGAGGCGGTTCCAATCACCGGTTTAATCTGAATGATGCGATTTTGATCAAGGAGAATCATATTCATCTGGCAGGAGGCGTCCGCCAGGCCATTGCGCGGGCTCAGGCTGCGCGAAAGAATTCGCGGTTCGTGGAGGTGGAAGTCACTAACCTTGAAGAACTTGAGGAAGCTCTGCCTGAGAGACCCGACGTTGTTCTGCTGGATAATATGACGCCGGAATGTGTTCGGAAGGCTGTAGCGATAGTAAGGCAAAAAAGCGATAAAGTTCTGTTAGAAGCTTCAGGGGGAATTACGCTGGAAAATATTCGTCAATACGCCGAGGCCGGCGTCGATTGGATTTCCATCGGCGCCCTGACTCACTCAGCCCCAGCCGCCGATTTGAGCCTTGAAATTGAACCCGCTCTTTGATTGAATATGTCCAACTCCAGCATGAAAACTGACATTCTCGTGATTGGCAGCGGGCTGGCTGGCTGCGCCGCAGCCTGGGCAGCCGCCAAAAAAGGCGCGGAGGTCACCCTCGTCACCCGTGCCGAGCATCCGGAAGAGAGCAATACCTTTTGGGCGCAGGGCGGCATCATCTATGAAGGCAAGGATGACTCGCCTGAAAAGCTGGTGCATGACATCCTTCAGGCCGGCGCCGGCCTGAGTTCTCCGGAAGCGGCCTGGCTGCTGAGCCGCGAGGGGCCGCGACTGGTCAGGGAAATTCTGATCGACGAGATCGGAGTCAATTTCGACCGCGCGGCTGGCGACGACGAAGAATGGCACCTGACGGCCGAGGCCGCGCACTCTCTGCCGCGCATCCTTCATCACAAGGACCAGACCGGCTCCGCCATCGAGCAGGTATTTCTCGCGCGCGTCATCGAGCATCGCCAGATCAAGCTCCTGGGGAAGACCACCGCCGTGGACCTCCTCACCGTCTCCCATCATTCTGAAGAACCGCTGGACGTGTATAAACCCCTCACCTGCGTGGGAGCTTACGTCCTTCACCAACCAAGCGGTGAAATTTTCCCGATTCTGGCGAAGGAGACCATCCTGGCCACGGGTGGGCTTGGCCGCGTCTATCTGCACACCACGAATCCTCCGGGCGCGGTCGGCAGCGGCATCGCGATGGCCAGCCGCGCCGGAGCCCGCTGCATCAATATGCAGTATGTACAGTTCCATCCCACCACGCTCTACCATCCCAGCGGACGTTTTCTGATTTCCGAGGCGATGCGTGGCGAGGGCGCGCGACTGGTGGACAGCCACGGACGCGAATTTATGTCGCGCTTTCACCCCAATGGCTCGCTCGCCCCGCGCGATGTCACAGCCAGGGCCATTTATCAGGTGATGCTCGAATCCGGCGAGCCTTGCGCCTATCTGGATATTTCTCACAAACCGGCGGATCAGATTCGGGACCGCTTTCCCGGCATCTATTCCCACTGCCTTCAGCTTGGCATCGATATCACGCAACAGCCCATTCCGGTGGTGCCCGCAGCGCACTACAGTTGCGGCGGCATCGCGGTCGACGAGTGGGGGCGCACCAATCTCGCCCGGCTGCGCGCAGTCGGTGAAGTCTCATGCACCGGTTTGCACGGCGCCAACCGGCTGGCGAGCACCTCGCTTCTGGAATGCCTGGTGTGGGGGACTCGAGCGGGAAATCATGCGGCGGAGGGCGTTTTCGGCAGTGAAGATTACTATATTCCGCGCATTGTCCCCTGGCGCTACGAACATGAGGCCGTCGATCCGGCTTTGATTGCGCAGGACTGGCTTACCATTCAGCAAACGATGTGGAATTATGTAGGGCTGATCCGCAGCGAAAAGCGATTGAATCGCGCCTACGAAATCCTGCGCGAACTCGACGTGGAAATTTCCCGCTTTTACGAAAGGGCTGAAGTGACAGACGCCATCATCGGCCTGCGCAACGGCATCCAGACAGCCCGCGTGCTGCTGCTTGCCGCCAAGGAATGCCGCCAAAGCCGCGGTTGCCATTACCGGATTGATTGAAAGTAAATCGGAGTCTCACATGATTGGCGAAGCGCGCATATTTCTTTCCGCCACTGCTACAATGACCTCATGACTTCGGAACATTCTCAATCACACAGAACAAAGGTCACTCTGATTCCAGGCGATGGCATAGGGCCTGAAATCACGCAGGCCATGGTTCGGCTGCTTGAAGCAGCGGGAGCGCATGTTGAATGGGAAGAAAAGCGGATCGCCCGTGATACAGGTCGGAGCAGCGGAGATCCGAAACAAAGTGCGATAGTCAATTCCATTCGCAAGACTCACATTGGCTTGAAAGGGCCGCTCACGACTCCGGTCGGCGAAGGCCGCCGCAGCCTGAATGTCAGCCTGCGACGGGAGCTGGATCTATACGCCAACTTGCGTCCCGTCAAGAAGCTCCCGGGCGTTCGCACGCCTTTCAAAGATGTGGACTTGATCATCGTCCGTGAGAATACCGAAGACCTTTATTCAGGCCTGGAACACACCGTGGTTCCCGGCGTGGTCGAGAGCCTCAAAATTATCACCGAGCGGGCCTCCACGCGGATCGCGCATTTCGCATTTGAGTATGCGCGGAAATGGGGCCGCAAACAGGTTGCCGCTATTCACAAGGCCAACATCATGAAGCTCTCGGATGGCCTTTTCCTGAACAGCGTTCGGAAGGTCAGCAGGGAATACCCTGAAATCGAATACCGCGAAGTGATTGTGGATAACTGCGCCCTGCAAATGGTGATGCGACCCCAGCAGTTCGATGTGCTGCTGCTCGAAAATCTCTACGGGGATATCATCTCCGACCTCGGCGCGGGACTGGTGGGAGGCCTTGGTTTGGTTCCAGGAGCGAATCTGGGAGAGCAGTGCGCGCTGTTTGAATCGGTGCATGGAAGCGCGCCTGACATTGCGGGGCAAGGCATTGCAAACCCTACCGCCATGATGTTAAGCGCCGTCATGATGCTGCGCCATATCGGACAGGAGCAGGTCGCGGATCGGATCGAGAAAGCCATCTATAAGACTTACAAAATTGGCCGCCATCTCACCCGCGATGTGGGCGGCAATGCAAAAACCGAAGAGTTCACGGATGCCGTGATTGGCGCGCTGGAGTAACAGGTACACAGATACGAGGTGTCAGATGTGAAGTTTCAGGTTTCAGGTTTGAGGCAACACTCTGTGATGCCGAGAACCGATCCTGTGGCTGCCCAAGTGCCAGCCTTCTGAACCTTACTGGTTCCAGCCATTCTGACACCTGAAACCTATCACCTGACACCTTCCTTTGCCAGCCGTTCAAGCGCCCACCGGGCGTGTTCACGCACTACAGCTTCTGAATGCGTTGCCATCCCCTCCAGCCAAGGCATAAAACCGCGATCCCCCGAGTTTCCCATTGCCACGCAAAGATTGCGCAGCCAGCCGCGATATTTCGCGCGCTTAATGGGAGAGTGCGCAAATGCTTTGCGGAAATCCTCTTCGCTCAGAGACGCGAGCGCGCGCAACGGCGGGTTGAAGAGCGAGACGCGGGTAGGTTCCGGATGTGAGTCGCCAAACACCTGAGATCCTTCCGGTGGGGAAACATCCGTTCCGTCATTTGTGATTTTCTGATCCTTAATCTCAATCTCAAGCGGCTGAAACTCCGGCTGACCTGTTGTGACGGCAGACCTTCGCGTCTCTTGCTGAAGGCTGATTGCTGAATCCTGACCACTCGTCCGCGGCGAATTCCAGGGACAAACATCCTGGCAGATGTCGCAGCCAAAGACGTTATTCCCAATCGCCGGACGGAATTCCTCAGGAATCGACCCTTTAAGCTCGATTGTGAAGTATGCTATGCAGCGCGACGCATCCATGACGTAGGGTTTTACGAAAGCGCCCGTTGGACAGGCTTCCAGACAGCGCGTGCAGGAACCGCATCGGTCTGGCGCGGGCAGATCGGGCGTAAGAATCAGATTTGTGAGAATGACTCCCAGGAAGAACCAGGAACCCCTCCTTTCATTGATCAGGCAGGTATTTTTTCCCATCCAGCCAATCCCCGAATATCTCGCAAAGGCGCGTTCGACAATCGGCCCTGTATCCACGTAAACGCGAGTTTCAGTTCTTTGATGGAGAGCTTCCAGATCCTTGCGGAGATGCTCCAATCGGGCGCGCATCATCTCGTGATAATCTTTGCCCCAGGCGTAACGCGATATCCAGCCGCGTGGTTCAGACTTCCGGGTTTTGGATTCGCGATCTGTGTCCTTCAACAATCCCGACCTTTCACGATCTGCTGCTTGAAGTTCTCCGTTTACAGACGCCCGTGTTTTTCCCTCTGTCGCCTTGATTTCAGTAGAGTAAGGCAGTGGGGCATTGTAAATGAGCCCGACGCAAACGATGGATTGCACGGACGGCAAAACATGGCGTGGATCATCTCGCTTTGGATTGGCAAGATAGCCCATCTCGCCGCCGTACCCGGCCTCAACCCATCGGCGTGAAAATTTGAGGTCACTCCAGGCGCTGATGGGCGCGATGCCGACCAGATCAAAACCAGCTTCCAAGGCTCGCTTTTTTACGATTTCAGAGAGGCTCACTTCCAAAATCATACTCCCATGGAGGAATTCCTGCGAACCCATTACCATCTGCCGTAGGCGCACTTATCGCTCGTATCGGCGAGGTGAAATACTTCAAGACCTGCTGGACTGAATTTGAGGATCATATCCATAGTCTGGCCCCGCAGTTTAACGCCAACATGTTGATTTTGAAGAAGATTTACCGTTTCCGTTCACCGCAAAATCCACGCCATCTAACTACCTAAAAGCGCCATTTAACACAAATTCCTTACCCCTTAATATAGAGGTCTCTAAGATTAACACGGGGGTTAAAAGAAGGCTTCTTGAGCTTGAGGAATTTGGCACAGAGACGGCTGATCGCTTTTCATAACTTGCAGGATAGTCCGTCTGTGGCAACTTGTGGTTACCCGAAAGCGGACAGTGCCGTGGTGCGGGTACTGAGACTTCTCATTCGCGTGCCGGAGTAAGCCATGATGGATAAAATGATAGGCGTAAGCCCTAAGTTATGATAGTCTTGCAGCCATTAAATTTTTATAAAGTGAGGGTGGCAGCCGAAATCGTTCGGTGGTATATTCAAGCACGAAAGAGCTAAGTACTTTTTAAGGTTCTGCTGCGCGGCCCTTAAGTGAGCGGGATCTTTGAACTCAAAAGAGGAGGTTAAACATCAATGCCAAGAGTTAGAGGTCAGCGGCTAATGAAGTATGTTGATGGCGCCCTATGCTCTTTCGCCGGGGTGGCATTCGATACGATCCAGTTCTTTAATAAATACAGTCCCAATCCCAGTTTTACCCCGAAATGGTCAGATAAGCCTCTCTTGAAATCATGGCAAAAGACAAGGCCACAATTGGGATGGCCGCGCGAGACCGATTCCCTTTGTCCGGGTTGCGTGAAGGAGGCTCGCGAAAGGATTTTGAGCGGCGAGCAGGATGTCGAAATCCTCCTCAAGGAGAAGGTGGGGGAGATCAAGGCTCAAATCATCGAGCGTGATGGTCAGGTCTGGATGGTGAAAGATTGCCCGATTCACGGCCATTACGAAGACATGATGGCCGTGGACGTCAACTTCCTGAAATGGATTGAGTCCAACTTCCCTGGCCGCGATATTCGTTCGCACAACGATGAGAAACTCCATAACCACGGGTCGAGCACGATCCGCCATGGTCGCGGCTCGGTGCTGACCGTAGACCTGACCAACCGATGCAACATGATGTGCGACCCGTGCTTCATGGACGCCAACCAGGTGGGCTTCGTCCACGAACTTTCCTGGGAAGACATCACGGAGATTCTCGACAACGCCCTCAAAATCAAACCCCGCCGCCAGATGTCAGTCCAGTTCTCCGGCGGCGAGCCGACGATGTCGCCTTATTTCATCGACGCCGTTCGGTACGCCCGCAAGATCGGTTATAACAGCGTGCAGGCGGCAACGAACGGAATTGAGTTTGCCAAGAGCAAGGAATTTTGCCGGCGGGCTTTTGAGGCGGGCCTCCGCTATGCCTACCTGCAATTCGACGGCATCGGCAACGATGCAAACTCTCATCGCAAGGTGGGCAACCTGTTCGACGTGAAGTTGAAGGCCATTGACAATATGCACGAGGCGGGCATTGAGATCATTCTGGTAACCACCCTCGTGAACGGCGTCAACAATGACCAGGTGGGGCCGATCATCAAGTTTGCCCGCGAGAATCCCAAGAAAATTGCCTTCGTTTCCTTCCAGCCAGTCTCTTTCACGGGACGCGACGAAGACATTACGCCGGAGCGCCGCCTGCGGCAGCGCTACACGCTTTCGCACATGGCTCAGGACGTCAAAAAGCAGCTCGGCATCACGGAGCCCACGCGAGACTGGTTCCCACTTTCCCTCTTCAGCGCCTTCGCGGATTTCGCAGATGTGGTGCACGGACCTGAATCCCAATGGGGCATGGTCAGTTGCGGCTGCCATCCCAACTGCGGAATCGGCACTGCGCTGATGATCAACAAGGAGAATGGCGAGTGGGCGCCTGTACCGGAATTCCTCAACGTGCCCGGCATTATTCACGACATGCAGAAGATCACGGACGCAGGCCGCGGTCGCACCTTCTCAAATATCATGATGGCGCTCTGCCTGCTCAAGAACTACACGCCTTCCAAGGCTCCGAAAAGCCTGGCGTTGATCGACATCCTCAGGAAGTTTGACAAATCCTTTGCATTGCGAGGCGAGGAAAAGGCCAAGAAGCTTTACGGCGATTCAAGCCCCAACCGGACTTACGAGGATGCCATGAAGCGCCGGTCTGATCCCTGGAATTTCCTCTTTATCGCCGGCATGTGGTTCCAGGACCTGTTCAACTATGATTTCCGCCGCACCGAAATGTGCATCATCCCTTACGCCACCCAGCAAGGGGAAATCTCCTTCTGCGCGTACAATACGGGCATCGGCTGGCGGAAAATCATTGAGAACATGCACAAAAACGCCACGGTGGCCGAGTGGTATAAGACGCACGGCAAGCATGAGATCTACGCGCGAGGCAAGAAGGTGAACCTTGAAAACTATGAACACTCGCTCCATGTGGATCCCGAGGATGCTGCGCGCGTCCGCGAAAGGGAGCATGACATTCCCATGACCGCAGCGGAAGAAGAACGAGCCCGTCGCAAAGCCGCCTGGGAGGCACAACAAGCGCGGCAGCTCTACGAGGAACTAGTCCTCAAAAAGCCTGCTCCGCAGCTTGTGCAAATTGGGAACGCCCCAAGCAAAACCGAAGCTCAGCCTGAGCTTGAGAAGGTCATGGCTGCCGCAGGAAAATAAACAAGCCTGGAGAAATAGAAAGGCCGGATTCAAAGCGACTTTGAGTCCGGCCTTTTTGTTCTGTGCCGCTCGGCCTGCCCGCAGAGCATGGCGAATTAAATCCGGACAGACCATCTCACAAACCTCCAGGGAGCAACCGGCTACGGATCGTCTTCACCGGGAAATGGCCACTTGTAATTCAGAAGAAGCTCTTTTTCTCTTGCCTCCCGCGAACGGTTATTGACCTTCAGGTTTTCCAGCCAATGAACGCCTGTTTTCCCTGCCACGACAATATCCAGATCGCCGTCGCCATCCATATCATGCACCAGGAATTGAGTCCCAGCCCCCGCCGTGCCGTTGTAGCTGATCGTATAGCGGGTGAAATCCGCTTTATCGCGATGAATCTTGTAGTAGTAAATGCAAAGCGGGTCATAACCTCCCGGGTCGTGACCATTATGGCCTCGATAGCGCTTCCCGCAAATTAACTCCGGCTCGCCATCGCCATCGATATCCGCGAGCTTCAAGGCGTGGCATTGCGAGAAAGAATCATCGATCAGGCGGCGCACCCACGCGCGCTTTCCGTTTTGCGTGGTCTGTTCCAGCCAATAAAGACCATAATCATGACCGTGGCCGTAAATGACATCCATCTTGCCGTCATTATTCACGTCGTGGACCAGGATGGGAAATCCAGCCTCCTGCAAGGTCCACTCCGGATGCCACTCCCATTTATCGTGATCAGCGTCAACCCCTTCCAGCCATCCGAAAGGCGTCAGAATGTCCGGCTTGCCATCTCCATTCAGATCACCCACGCCTACTCCGTGGCCGTCATATTCACGCCCGCCCACGTGATGGACCACCGGCTGAGGCCCTGCGAAGTTGATCCAAATGAGCCCCTGTCGCCCGTAGTGGGCGGCAATCAGATCGGGAGTCCCATCCCCGTTGATATCGGCGTGGACCATTCCCTCGGTGTCTTTGGAATGGCAAATGAAGTGGGGTTTCCACAGGACGCCTTGCTTTTTGGGATTTTCAAACCACCAGATGCCGTCGTTCTGCCAGGAAGATGTGACCAGATCGGGAGCGCCATCGTGATTGACATCAATGGCAAACTCGCCGTTATCAGCCACGAATTCCGTCCAGAAGGCTTTATTCCCAGTCGAAACGCCGTGTATATTCGGAGCAATCTGGCGGAATTTATGCATCTTCCATTCACCGCCACGGGCTCCCGGATTCTCATACCAATAAACGCCGCTCGTGATGTCGGGCAGGCCGTCGCCGTTCATGTCCATAATGGAGCAACCTTCAGCATGGTCGGTGCCAAGGCGGTGTACGAAAAAAGTGACAGGAGCTTTATGATACGGAGAAACACAACCCCGCGCTCCTGCCGATTCTTCCGCCTGCCCGCCGGAAGACTGGCGATTGGCAGGACCGGAACACGCGTTCATAAAAGCGCCAGCCGTCAGCCCAACGACGGCTCCTCGCAACAACTCGCGTCGTGAACTTGAAGCCATCCATTCCTCCTAGGTCTCAATTCAAAAAGTACGCCCGTCACTATAACACGCGCACACTGAATTCCGTAGAGCAATTTTACGCAGAGTTGCTATTTATTGATGAGGGTCAGCACTGGCGAGGGAGCTTCCAGAAATGGCTGACTACTGCTGTCAAGCAGGAAAGGCCAACGAATGCGTGGACTATTCGGACATGCCATATTGCTCCCCTCGTCTGCCATTTTGAGCGTTAGCGAAGAATCTTTGTATTTCAGATCAAGGTAAACTGCGAGGCGCATCGCAGCATCTGTTGAAAACGAAAGACTGAGATCCCTCGCTTTGCTCAGGATGACAGGTATCCCGCAATTTTTT
>CADDZJ010000129.1 GCA_902812415.1 Acidobacteriota bacterium | reverse complement strand
CAGCGCGGCAGAGCCGCAACCCAAGCCAGATTTCAAATTCTAGATTCCAGAAAGCAGGGCCTTACAGATCGCCTCCACAACGAAATGGCAACTTTGCTTTCTGCGTTCTGATTAGACCGTTTCTTGTGACGGGAGGGAAATGCGGAAGACAGTTCCTTGATTGACCTCGCTCGAAAAGTCAATCGACCCGTCGTGGAGCTGGATGATGCGGAAAGCCATGGCTAGGCCGACGCCGGTGCCGCCCGGTTTCGTGGTATGGAACAAGGAGAAAATCTTCTGCCGGTCTTTTTCGGGAATTCCGACCCCCTGATCTGCAATCTCAAGCTCAACGCTCCTGGCGCGCGCCCGAGGCTTCACCCGCAACTCTCCGCCGCGCGGCATCGCCTGGCAGCCGTTCAGCACCAGATTCAACAGCGCCTGCTTGATCAGATCGCGATCCGCCTTGAGCGGCGGCAAGGCTCCATTGGGCTCCAGAATCAACTTCACATTGTATTTCTGAGCCTGAGGCTCCGCCAGCGTGAAGACCTCGCGGACCACGTCGGTCAAGTTGATTTCCGTGCGATGAATTTCAAGAGGTTTCGTGAAATCGAGCAGCGTCTTCACCACGCGGTCCAGCCGCCGAATCTCCTCAGTTAAAATGTCCAACTGCGGCTGCACCTCACTGCCCTGTTCGTGCTGAAGAAGCTTGGATTTAACGATCTCAATTTGAATGCTCATGGCGCTGAGGGGGTTCTTCACCTCGTGCGCCACCCCGGAAGTCAGGCGGCCCAGCGCCGCAAGCTTCGTGGCCAGGCCGATTTGATCCTTCAACTGCGCGCGTGTTCCGGCATCGCGCAACATCACAAGGCCCGCCACCAGTCCCCCCCGATCGCGCACGAAATGGGTTGTGACCACAACGCTCGAAGTTGCAGCATCTTCTGATAAGTCCACTCGATGTCCCGCCAGGGAATTTCTTTCCTGAAAAACTTGGCGCAGCAACCGGCTGAGAGGCTTTTCATCCGAAAAAATTTCAGCCGGCGTGCGATGGAGCAACTCCTCGGCGGAGCGATTAAGGAATCGCGAGGCTGCGGGCGTCACCAGCACTAATCGGTCCTTGCTGTCGAAGAGCATCACGCCATCCGTCAGGTTGGCAAAGAGTTGATCCAGGTTCTCCTTGAGGGCCAGATACGCAGCCTTGTCGCCGCGAATCTGCTCGCCCAACAGATTCAGCTTGCTGGAAAGCGCTCCCCATTCATCCTCGCTCTTGATCTTTACCGGCTCCACAAATTCTCCGCGAGCGAGGAGATCGACGCTCTGCGAAATGGCGGCCAGGGGTCGCAGGATGCGAAAGGAAAGAAGGCCAGCCGTCACGGTGGCGAGCAAAATCACGAGCGCTGCGAGCTCCAGCGCGCTTTTCAAGTGGGGCGTCACCTGGGCTGCCAGAAAGACCGTCGAGACGCCTACCCGGATGTCGCAGAAAGGCTGCTGGTTCATCACCAGCGGCAGATCAAGCTCGTAATCCCGAATGGGACCGTAGATGATGCGGAGTTGACGGTACAACCCGGCATTCAGAAGATCGGAAAGGGGGCGCGCGGGAGGCAGCGGCTGGCCGATGACGCTCGGATCGTTATGGACCAGAATCATCCGGCCCGGGCCTGTGATCGCCACATAATCGACAATCGGCGAGTAGCTGACTGCGGACACCATAAGCGAGCGCAAGCCCTCGTCCTGGCTCAATTGAACCCGGATGAAGGCTCGCACTTCATCAAAATCTTTCGGATCGATATAGGGCGGAATGCGGGTGGCGGCCACCATGGTGCGGGCGCGCGAGTACGTTTCATCACGGATATAAGTGCCGATCTGCTGCACCCCCTGAATCGTCTGATGAACCGAGCTCACAAGATAGAGGGCGGAGGTGACCAGCACTACACCTAAAACCAGAAGAGAAATGAGGGCCGTGAGTTTAACTTTAAGGTTAACTTTGAGGCTGACTCTCATATTCCTTAAGCTTATTGTGCAAGGTCTTCAGGCTGATGCCCAGAATTTCGGCGGCGCGCGTCTTGTTATTGCTCGTAAAAGCCAACGTCTCCCGAATCAGCAATCGCTCGACTTCCGCCACCGTAAGGCCTGGCCGGATCATCAAATCACCCTCGGCGACGGCCGGCGTGGTCTGGCCAAACCCCGGCGCCAGATGCGCCCTTCGCAGCACCTCGCCGGAGCATACCACCACGGCTCGCTCCAGCGTATTCCGCAACTCTCGCACATTGCCAGGCCAGCTATAGCGGCGGAAGAGGTCCAGCACTTCGGAATCCACCACTTGGACATTTTTTTGATGCTTCTGATTCAATTCCTCCAACAGGCGCTCGATCAAGTTTTCCAGATCCTCCAGATGTTCACGTAATGGAGGCATGGCGATGTGAACAACATTCAGCCGGAAATAAAGATCGCTGCGCAAATGCCCCTTCGCCACCGCCTCCTCGGGAATCTTATTCGTGGCGGCCAGCACGCGCACGTCAGTCACGATTTCCGCTTTGCTTCCCAGGCGGCGTACTTTTGAATCCTCGAGGACGCGCAGCAGTTTTGCCTGCGTGCCAATGGGCATCTCGCCGATCTCGTCCAGCAGCAGCGTGCCGCCATCCGCAAGCTCAAAACATCCCGCCCTCCGGTCCATGGCGCCGGTAAAAGCCCCCTTCTCGTGGCCGAAAATCTCGCTTTCCATCAGGCTCTCCGGAATGGCGGCGCAGTTGACAGCCACAAAAGGCGCGATCCGGCGAGGGCTTAAGTCATGTATGGTTCGCGCCGCCAGCTCTTTGCCGGTTCCGCTTTCACCCGTAATCAGCACCGACGCGCTGGAGGGCGCCACCTGCGCCACCAGCGACATCACCTCCTGCATCTTCTTGGAGCGCCCCACCAGGCTTCCAAGAATGCCTGCATCCCTCAGGCGTCGCTGCGCAATTTCCAATTCCCGCTCGTTCATCCGCCGTTCCAGGCAGTTGCGCAGTTCCACCTGCAATTTCTTCACATCCAGCGGCTTCTCCAAGAAGTTGAAGGCTCCCAGCTTTGTGGCCTCAACCGCCTCGCCAATCGTTCCCTGGCCGGAAAGCATAATAAAGCTTATGCTGGGTCGCGAGTGGCGAAGCTCGCGCAGAAGGTCCATGCCGCTCATATCCGGCATGCGAAGATCGCAGATGACCACGACCGGATTAAACGATGGAATCTTATCGAGCGCCTCGCGTCCGTGCGAAGCCGTCTCTGTCTCATACCCCCAGCTTTGAAGCAGGGTTGCTAAACCCTCTCTTTGATGCGCCTCATCGTCCACCACCAATACTCGAGCGTCTTTGTTGATTTTCATTGATTAGTTTTCACCAGGTTCAAGGTTCAGTTCAGAACGCCTCTTTTTCACCACAATTGTTTCCGACCAAGAGCAAGAGAAGGAAGGACACAAAGGTAAGCCAGAGCGTCCCACCTCGCTCGCATAGGTTAATCTTACTCCCCCTCTCGCGCTCGGCAAATTCAGAGATTTATTCTACAAACATTTCCTGGCTTTTGCGCCAGACCTTGTGGCAGCTACAGCCCCAACAAGTTGCTGAAAGCCTCGCATTCTGAGCTTTCCGCCGGTCATTCTGGGAAGTTCCCATAAGCCTGCGGCCCGCCATCAATATGAAAATCGCCATGGATGTCACCCCCCGCGAAAGCGGGGTCTAGCCTATGGATTCCCGCTTGCGCGGGAATGACCAGCATGAGTGGCTTTGGCTTACTTCTATAAATACGGGGATTCCTCCGCCTCGCGCAGTTTACTCTGAGCGAAGCGGAAGGTCTCGGCGTCAGAATGACAGACAAAGGCTCAGAAGCCGCCCTGTTTCCCGCATCATTTCAGGCTAGTTCCCATTATAATGCGGCCAGTTTGCCGTTCTCACTCATCTTAAGTGCTTTACGTTCTGATATTTACCACGTCAGATTCTACAACGGGCAGCAGGCGCGGCGTGGGCGTTTCCAGGAAATCGTGACATCAGCAGCAGAAATACATTGAGAGGATTGCCGTGCATGAAAAAGACGATGACATTCCCGCGTAAGCGGGAATCCAGACAGAGCCTATTTTTCAGTCCGAGGATTTCCGCCTTCGCGGGAATAAGCGGATGAGCAATTTTCGAGAGAACCAGGAGCGGAACGCTGCAGCCCCCAAAGCCCCTCGTGGTGATTTAGAATCCTCAGTCGCGGGGCTTCATCGCGCATCCAAAGCCGACCGAATCTTCTGACTGAGCGCGTCTGCCGTGAAGGGCTTCAGAATGAATTGGGCGCCTTTTTCGAGCACATCGATGTTTCCCATCTTGTTGCCGGCATAGCCCGTCATAAAGAGGATTCTAGTTTCCGGGTGAAGGGCCCGAATGCGGCGCGAAAGCTCCTGGCCATTCGATTGCGGCATGATGATATCCATCAGCGCGAGATGAATCGGCAACTTATGCCGATGGCAGAGCGCCAGGGCCTCATCGCCTCGCGTCGCTTCGAGCACCTGATATCCTTGTGACTTCAGAAGCCTGCAGACCAGCGTGCGCACTGCGTCCTCATCCTCCACAATCAGAATCGTCTCAGTTCCCTGATGCCGGCGAACAGGAGCCTGAGCCAACTGCACCGGGGTCACGGCCTCCTCAACGCCAGGCAAGTAGATTTTAAACGTTGCGCCATGACCCGGCTCACTCGTGAGCCAGATGTATCCGCCGCTCTGTTTCACAATGCCGTAAACTGTGGAAAGGCCTAACCCCGTCCCCTTCCCTTTCTCTTTCGTCGTGAAGAAAGGTTCAAAAGCGCGAACGCGCGTTTCCTGATCCATGCCACAGCCGGTATCCGTCACCTCCAGCGACACGTAGGGTCCAGGGGTCACCTTGACTCCTTCCACCACGAAGCCTTCCTTGAGATTTTCGTCGGAGACCTTCAGGGTGAGCTTGCCCCCTTGGGGCATGGCGTCACGGGCATTGAAGGCCAGATTCAGCACAACCTGCTCGATCTGCGCCGGATCAGCTCTCACGCGCCCCCGCTTGGCTTCCGGCGCGATGGTCAATTGGATATCCTCTCCAATCACGCGCCGCAACATCTTTCCCAAATCCGAAATGACGGTATTCAAATCCAACACCTGCGGCGACATCACCTGCAGCCGGCTGAAAGCCAGAAGTTGCCGCGTCAGGGATGCCGCGCGCTCTCCCGCCTTCTTGATCTCCTGGGTGTATCGGTGCAGGGGGCTGCTCGGCTCCAGCTTTTCCATCACAATGTCGCTGTAACCCAGAATGGCGGTGAGAAGATTGTTGAAATCATGAGCGACGCCGCCGGCCAGCCTTCCCACGGCCTCCATTTTTTGCGCCTGAAATAGCTGCTCCTGCAGCTGCCTGCGCTCTGTCACATCGCGGTAGTTAATCACCACCGCTCCGACGTTGGGGTCCTCCAGTAGATTCGTACCCAGCGCTTCAATCCAGCGCCAGGAGCCATCCTTATGGCGATAACGGACCTCCACGGTGACCGTACTGAGCTGCTTTTCAACCAGCTTTTTAAACAACGGCAGCGCTCGCTGTAAATCTTCCGGATGCATCAGCTCGAAAATGTTCTTGCCAAGCCGTTCCTCCAGTTGATAACCGAAGATCGGGCTTACCGCATGGCTGGAATAGAGAACTTTGCCCGTTGCATCCACCAGCGAGATACCGTCGGTGCTTTTCTCAACCAGAGCCCGGAACCTCTTTTCGCTTTGCCGAAGCGCATCTTCCGCCCTCTTCCAGTCCGTGACGTCGATAATCGTGCCCTCAATCATCGGCTGCGAATCCTGGGAAGTCTCAATCAGGCTGGCCGTGAGGAGCACCCATCGCAATTGGCCGTCACGGCGACGAAGCTGGAGTTCAAGATTGTTGATGTATTTCTGCTCTCGCAGGCTGCGCATCAGATGCTCGTAGTCTTCCGGGCTTGGAACAGTTTCCTGGAGGGTATGTCTCTGGGCCTTTTTCGCGCTGAGGTATCCAAACATCCGAGCGCATGTCTCGTTCAAATCCAGGATTCGTCCGTCCAGCGAAGCTCGATAGACTCCCGCAAGGTTGCGATCGAAGAGCAGGCGATATCGTTCCTCCGCCCGCCTTCGCCCTTCCTCGGCGCGCGCCATCCCGTCACGCAGTCTCCGGAATTCAATCACCCTCCTCATCACCCAGGGAAGCCTCACCATGTGCTCAGTGGCGACGAAATCCGCCGCCCCCTTTTCAAGCAGATCGCGCGACTCCTGAGCTCCCAATCGGCGTCCCAGGATGATGACCGGGATGCTTGCGCCTTCTTTTTCGAGTTCCTCCCATACGGTGGGGTCTCGCGCCGCGCGACGCCCCAGCTCGTGCAAAATGGCATCGTAGGATTTTGATTGGAGGGTCTCGCGAAAGCGCCTGGTGGTGGGAATGATATCCGCTGCGACGTCATATCCCACGCCTTGCAACAACGAAACACAGAGATCGGCGAGATGCGAATCTCGGGCAATGATCAATAAGCTCAAGCGCTCGCCAGCAAACCGAGAGTTGGTTATTGATAGCGATGGGGTGGGTGCTTGCTGGGAAATTTGATCGAGCAGGCCCTTTTCCATAGCGCCAAATTACAATGGAAGCTATTTATTGTCAATAAGATATTAGTTAATAAGTATACAACCTTATGGCAATTCATGAGGCTTTTCTATGAGTTGATAGAGGAGGGGTTCTTGGCTCTCGCTCAGGATGACAGACAGAGACTTGCCAGTATCGGGTTACTGGCTTTGTCGGCCTAATTGGGTGATGCCCTGTTGTTGAGGCCTGCGCGATCGAGGATCGCTTTTGCGGCGTCATAGGCGGCGCGAGGGTGGCTGAATTCTCGAGCCTTCTGCCGAAGACCTTCGCGTTTATCGGGGAGCCTCAACAACCGCTCGACTGTTGGGGAAATCTCGGCATGATTTTTGATCCAGATGCCGACCTGCCATTTCTCAAGCCACTGGCAGGTGCGCTCTTCGTTTCCAGGGAGGGGGTCAAGAGCCAGAAAAGGCAGACCACAGGCGGAAGCCTCCATCACCGTGCCGCCGCCCGGTTTGCTGATCAAAAGGTCTGCGACGAGCATCCATTCGTGAATATTATCCACCCATCCGAGTACGCGTGAGTGCGGAAACGAACCACAGCAGCGGCGCAGTTCATTTTCCAAAGCGCTGTTCTTTCCCGCAATAAATACGGCCTGGAAAGGCAGGGAGATTTTCTGAAGCTCCGCCACAATCTGCCGGGGTTTGCCAAACCCTGTCCCGCCAAACAGGATCAGAATTAAGGGAAGATCGCCGCGCATATTAAGGCGCGCTCGCGCTTCGGCCCTTGACGGAAGATAAGTGTAAACCGGATCAATTGGCATGCCTGAAACGATGACTTTCGACTTCGGCGCGCCCGCAGCGATCAATTCCTCGCCAAGGTCAGGATGCGCCACAGGATAAAGATCAACTTCCGGTTGCACCCAGGCCTGGTTGAAATCCATCAGCTCAAGCCCGACTAGAAAGAATCGGGCTTGCGACTGGCGCTTATACAATGCGCTCAGCTCGCAGACTCCCACTTCCGTCGCGATCACCACGTCAGGATCGAAAGCCTGAATAAAGCGAAAAAAAGGTTTTCCTCCCCGGCGATAGAGCCACACGGGGCTGGTGGAATGCTGGCGATGCTGGTAGTTTTCAATCTTTCGCCACAAGCCAGGCCAGTAGCGCAGCGGCAGGGCGTATGAATCATAATAGACGCGAAACCAGCGCGCGCAATGTTCCAGAGCATCCACCACGCTTACCGCAAGATCAGGCTTGATTTCGAGAAAGGCTTTCTTCAGAGATTCCGCTGCGCGACGATGCGAAGCCCCGTGGGAGGTGGTCAGAATCAGAATTTTGCTCATGCGGCCGTCATGGCAGGAAGGTTCGGCGATCAAAAGGCGCGCTCACGGGGAGAGAAATTCATGGACGGAGACAAACTTCAACCCCTTCCGGTGAACGTTCTCGATAATTGCGGGCAGCGCCTCAACCGTAAAGGAGTGGTCCACTTCCCCCGGCTCTTTAGCCCCGCAGCCATCGTGAAGCAGGATGATCGAACCATCTCTCAGATTCTTAAGCGTCTTTTGGACAATATCCGCGGGCTTATTCTTCTTGACCCAGTCAAAGCCTGTGTCGGACCACTGGATAGCCACCATGCCGCGCTCACGGAGAACGGAAAAGAGACCAAACCAGCGAATGCCGTAAGGACAACGAAAAATGCGCGGCCGCAGCCCCGTCACGCGCTCGATCGCCTCCTGCGTGCGATCGATTTCCTGACGCATTCTGCCTTTGGTCTTTAGATAAAGAAAGATGTGGTGATAGGTGTGATTGCCAATGGCGTGATGTTCTTGCTGAATGCGTCGCAGGAGGTCAGGATAACGATCCACCTGCTTGCCGTTCACGAAAAAGGTGGCTGTCACGCCGTACTTCCTGAGCACGTCAAGGATCTGGTCCGTGTAGGGCGGCGTAGGGCCGTCATCAAAGGTAAGCGCGACTCGTCCCTTGCCGGCCGTCCCGCGCACCAGCGCCGGTCCCAGGAGTTGCGAACTGGGAACCGAGCATCCGTAGTAGAGCAGGGCCACAACCCATACCAGGATCAGGATGATGACAAAAAAGACCGCAAAGCTCATCAAGCTATTGGACGTGTTGCGGAGGAGATAGCGGCGTCATTGACACGGGTCGTGTATGCCATAAATCCTTGGACTGAACCACAGGCGAAACGCCCGTGCCACGATTGTGGCATGGCGATCCTCGCCATGACCACACATTGTCTACAAGCTGTTTCAAAACCTGTTTCACGGCGTCGGGCGCACGCGGTAGAGGCGGTTTATGCCGCCCTTTTGGGTGACGGGATAAATCCCCGCTGCTCAACCTAGCGATCCGAAGTTTTAAAACAGCTTCTAGCCTTTCAATTCTTTCCGGTACCACTCGACAGTTGTTCGCAAGCCTTCCTCATAGCGCACCTTGGGGCTATAACCGAGCACTTGCCGGGCCAGCGTGATATCGGCCAGCGAATCATGAACGTCGCCATCGCGCGGAGGCGCATAGTTTGGCTTCACTTCCCGGCCAAAAATCTGATTGAGCAAGGCCACTGTGCGGTTCAAAGTGAATTGCTCGCCCACCCCGACGTTGACCACCTTTCCCGCCGCTTCAGGAGCTGTGCACGCCAAAAGCGTAGCCTGCACGCAATTCGCAACGTAGGTAAAGTCCCGCGACTGCTCGCCATCACCGAAAATGGTGGGTGTTTGGCCCCGAATGTAGGCTGAGATGAAGATTGATAAGACGCCCGTATAGGGAGAATACGGGTTCTGGCGAGGGCCAAAGATGTTGAAATATCGCAGCGCCACAGTCTCCAGTCCGTAAAGGCGCGTGAAGAGCTGGCAGTAATATTCGCCCGTCAGCTTGCCGAGCGCATAAGGCGAAAGAGGCCGCGGGACTTGCGTCTCCACACGAGGCAGTTCCGGATTGTCCCCATAGGCTGAGGAGGAAGCCGCAAAAACAACGCGCTTCACCTGGGCGTCGCGCGCGGCCACCAGTACATTGAGCGTTCCGTCGATATTGACTGCGTTGGACGTTATCGGATCGGCCACCGACCGGGGCACCGAAGGTAGCGCTGCCAGATGAATCACGTAGTCTACCCCGGAGAACACCGGACGGATTTTCTCCAATTCCCGAATGTCAAGCTCGTGAAACTCAATTCGGTCCCGGATGTGCTCTAAATTCTCTTTCCGACCTGTGGCGAGGTTATCAAGCGCTCTTACTTTCTCACCGCGTCGCAGAAGTTCATCCACAATATGAGAGCCAATAAAGCCGCTTCCGCCCGTCACTAAGTAAGTCGCCATGGTTGATCTTTGCAAGTCTCACAGTCTAGCACGCGAGCGGAATCGACGCCAAATTCCAAGGTTCGAAGCCACCGCTTGCTTATGACCCGCAGGGCAACGCTCGATACCCAATTTATAAAATTCCAGATTTGCTTCGACTTCCGCAAGGATTCTCTACAGTTAATACCCAACAAAAATCTGTAAAACGCAAAATTGTTCTTGACACAATAATTACATTTTGATATTAAGTTTACGTTTTTACATAAGCTTGTCTTACAAACTATCGTGTCATAGGCTGATCAGAATAGTTAATCCGGGAATTTAAGAATGCTGACTGAGCACATTATTTCCGGAAATGCTATGCCTCTTTCTGAGCTGCTGCCAGCGGTAGAGCTTCGGGTCTTCGCATCCGCTGAATACGGCGCAAGAGGCATAAGCACCGGTACGGCAACGTTCGCCCCAGCCGCACGGATGCCCTATCACCGGCACGATTTCAGCGAGGCAGTAACCATTCTGGAAGGAGAAGCATTATTTGCGGTCGAAGGAAGATGTTACTGTCTGCGTCCGTTTGATTGCATTCACGTTCCTTGCGGTGTAGCGCACGAGGTCATCAACGTCTCCAAACATGAACGTCTAGTGGCGCTTTGGGCATTTGCTTCCGCAACGCCCAGCCGGGAACTGATACAGAACCAATTCCCCCGCTGTGATCGTTTGGTCGAGGGCCCCCAACCCGGCGATCCGGAACACATCGTTCGGTTCGCCGAGACGCCCAGCTATGAATTAGCCCCAGGAACGGAGTTTTATGATTTATTTGCGGGCCGATTCGGGGCCGTCGGCATCTGTGGAGGCTACGGCAGATTCAAGCCCGGCGCATCCCTACCCTGTCACATTCACGATTACGACGAGTCCATCACCATCGTTGAAGGGACGGCGATTTGTGAAGTTATGGGCCGTCGCTACCGCTTGAGCGGATGCGACACTGCGTTTGTGCCTCAGGGACGCCCTCATCGGTTTCTTAATGAGTCGTCTGGCCCAATGGCGATGGTCTGGGTCTATGCCGGCAGCGAGCCCATGCGAACCCTTGTGGATGTGGGCTATTGCACCGGTTCACAGCAACAAGAGAAAACCAACTGATGA
>CADDZJ010000128.1 GCA_902812415.1 Acidobacteriota bacterium | reverse complement strand
CATATCCAACCTCTACAAAGCTGGCTGCGGTTGAGGAGCTGCCGCCCTCGCCAGTGGCTGTCAGGTGCAAGCCGGGGAAGAGATCGGTCCGGGTTGTTGCTTCAACCACGCCTCCAAGCTTCCGGCCATATTCGGCAGGAAAGCCTGCGGTCATGACTCTCATCGACTCAATATCTTCCGATGGCAGAGGTGGCGCAAACGAAGGCGAGCGATTCTCTGTGAGCGGGAGGCCGTTGACCACAAACTGAACGTCGTACTCGGAGCCGCGCGGGTGGAGAACGCCATTGGCCTCATAAATCCAACCTGGCTCGGTGTTAACAAGATCGGTGAGGCTCCGCCCCAACTGAGCAGGGACTTCTTCGCCGATCGCTTGCGAGCCGATGGAGTAAATCGTTCCCGTCCGTTCGGAATCCACCAGCGTGGCAGAGTCCCTGACGTTGATGCGGCTCCGAACCGGAGCGAGACCCAGTGTCAAGGTGACGCTTACGGGGATTTCAGAACGGACTTCGATGATCTGTTCAACAGGAAGAAATCCCTGATGTGAAACCTGAAGGTGATACGCGCCAAAAGGAAGCTCCGTGGCTATGGAATTGCCGTTCGGGTTAGTCGAAAAGCTTCGGCGAACCTGATTGGCCTCGCTGACAAGCTCCACTTGCGCCACCAAAGGCCCGCCCTTCGGGTCGCGGACTGTGAGGCGGATCTCACCGCGTTCATGTTGAGCGAGTGCGGGAATAGCCAGAAGGAAGGCCAGAGGGAGCAATCGCGTTAGTCGAAAAAATCGCATCACCAAGTCTCTCAGCCTGTCAACCTTCTTTCAGGAAGTCTGCGTTTTTGATGCAGGCAATACTCCATTCTGACCCGAAATTTCTGTTCGTATTCACTCGTCGCAATTGTACCACCGCAGTTTCGGAGTCCGTTGCGCCTCGCTGTACGGGCGCGCCTTGAGGATTCATTGGACGCCAGCAAAGGTTCCTGCGGCTGTTGATCGCGTTTATCAGGTGGACGCTCTACGGTAGGGACATTGGCTTTGCATAAGAAACTCTCACTTTTCCCTGGTTTCGGATTCGGGCGAACAGCTTATTCTGTCAGCCGGGGGAATTTCCGGGGCACAATGCCTATGCCCTCCTGAATGGTCACTACCTGGTTCGCTGGAAGGTTTTTAATTCGGTCCACCGCTCCACTGGGCCAGCGAACCTCGATCAAGTCTACGCGCGACTGGGGCCCGAGACCGAAGTGCAATCGCGGGTCCTGAGCGGATTGATAGCTCATGCCGCCCTTGCGCTCATCGTACTGAATCAAGCCGTCCGCCGTTACCTTCACTTTCGCTCCCACGCCGTCACGATTGGAGCGGACGCCGATCAGGAAAACCTGAAGCCAATGGTTCGCATGGTTGCCTTGGTTTCGGAGCAATTGGGGCCGCTCTCCATTGTTGCTGACGAGGATATCCAGGCTTCCGTTGTTATCGTAGTCCCCGACGGCGGCGCCCCGGCTGACGCAAGGAAGGGAAAAGTCTGAGCCAAGCTCCTGGCTTACATTCTCGAAAATGCCATGACCCCGATTGCGGAACATCAATTTGGGTTCTTTGTAGCGGGTGTCCTCATGATAAAGCTGAATGTTGTCGAGAATGTGGCCGTTCACCATCAGGATGTCGCGCGCGCCGTCGTTATCATAATCCATGAAACGCGTGCCGAAGCCGCTGTAATGCCATGTTGCATACCCCAGCTCGGCGGCGAAAGTCGCGTCTTCAAAGCTGCCATCGCGCAGATTGCGATAAAGCCGCGCTTGCTGAAAGTCGAGATGCGTCACAATGATATCCGGCCAGCCGTCGCCGGTGGTATCCGCCGCATCGGTTCCCATGCCCGCTTCCGTCGCGCCATCCGCGCTGACGGCGACGCCGGCGAAATAGCCGACTTCTTCAAACGTTCCGTCGTGTTTGTTATGGAACAGGAAATTGGCCATGGAGTCATTGGCGATGAAGATATCCTGCCAGCCATCCTGATCGTAATCAAACGTCACCACGCCCAGGCCATTGCCGGGTTTCAGTCCCACGCCTGACGATTTGCTGACATTGGTGAACGTTCCGTCGCCATTGTTGTGGTAGAGCGTGGGCGGTTCCCCTTCGTAAACATCCGGATGGCAATATCCGCGATATCCCGGCCGGTGCTCTCCGCACCAGACGTTGTGTTGGGGCGACCAATCGACGTAATTGGCCACCACAAGGTCTAATTTCCCATCGTTGTCGTAATCAAACCAGGCGGCGCTCGAACCCCATTTCCCCTGATTGCCAACCCCCGCCCGCGCGGTCACATCCGTGAACGTCCCATCGCCGTTGTTGTGGTAAAGAATGCAGCGGTTGTAGCCCAGCACGTAGAGATCAGGGAATCCATCATTGTCATAATCTCCGACGGCTACCCCCATACCAAACAAACCTTCGGCGCCGACGCCGGCCCTGGCGGTGACATCGGTAAAACTTCCATCGCCGTTGTTCCGATAGAGAGCGCTTCTCAGAGGTTGTTTGGGAGTGTAGATGGGTGTGGCGGCTCCGTTGACCAGATAGAGGTCCATGAAGCCGTCGTTGTTGTAATCGATCCATCCGCAACCTGCTCCCATGGTTTCGATCAGGTACTTCTGTGGAGTTGCCGCATTGTCATGAACAAAATGGATCCCGGAGCGCTCCGCCACGTCAACAAATCGAATAGCAGGAAAGCTGTTTGGGAATGCCATGGACTGCCTTGCGCCAGACCAAGCCAGGGCGCCCGCCAGCCCAAGTTGCTTCAGGCACTCGCGGCGTGAGATTGGGCTTTTCATGGGATTCCCGGCGCAAAGGAGCGCAATATTCGGATCATAATGAGATGAGTTTTCACGTCGATGGCACAGTCCGAGAAGTTTTCATTGGCTGGCTCCGCGCAGGATGGTGATCAATCTGCGATTCTTGTACTGGTTGCGCTCGGCGGACTTGAACTCTTCAAACTCTGACAGATATTTTGCGGCAAGCTCCTGGTTTCCGAGCTTGCGATAGGCGCGCGCCAGTCCGTAGGCGGGCGTTAAATCGTCCGGATCGAGCCGCAGCGCAGCTTGCAGTTGCGCGGCGGCTTGCTGAACTTTCCCTTGACCGAGCAGCAGTGTTCCCAGAACGGCGCGCGAGCGGGCAAAATCCGGATTCAATCGCACTGACTTCTCAAGCGACTGAATGGCTTCCTGCGCCTGGGGACTGCCGGGCGTCGTCCCGGCGCGATTAAGCGCTTCCCCCAAGGCGTAAAGAAGAAGATAATCGTTGGGATTGATGACCACGCGTTGCCGCAGGAGCTGAATGGACTCCTTCATCCGGTCAAGTTCCATCAATGCCATCGATTCGGCAAAGTAGGGCAGGTCTTTGCCGGGTTTTAAGGCCGCGGCAGCGTGAATATCCCGCACCGCATCCTCGTATTGCCCCTTCATGGCGTAAACCGCGCCTCGCTCAAGCAACAGGCGATAGGAGCCGGGAACGTGCTGGAGTCCAACGTTTGCAATGCGAAGGGCCAGGTCATAATTCACGTGATCCACGCATAAAACGACCAGGTCGAGATAATTATTCTCGTTCTTGGGATCAATCAGCGTCGCCGCGCGCAGCGAGTCATAAGCCTCCACCGGCTTCCCGGATTTTTCATAAGCTTCCGAAAGCAATTGATAAAGTTCGCTGGTCCGGTGTCCCTGCGAAATCAGTTTTTGCGCGGTCTGAATAGCGTCGGAATAATTCCGGCTCTTGAGATCGGCGAGCGTCAGGTTGTAACCCACTTCGTAGGAATCCGGCTTCGCCTTCCATGCGATCTGAAATTGATGCGCTGCATCTGCATATCGGGTGATCTGCGCCAGAAGAATTCCGGCGCGAAAGTGCAGGGGAGCCTCGGCGCTATCCGGGAGCTTTTCGATGATTCGCGCAGCCTTTTCGTCCTGGTCCGACTGCGCGCAACTGGCGGCATAATCGAGAAGCGCGCGAGGCTGATGGAAAGGCAATTCCTGGCTTCGCTCGAAACGCTGTGCGGCTTCCTGGAAGCGTTTTTCTGAGTAGTAGATTTCGGCCAGGGAAAAATTTGCGACGGGATCCTTGGGAGAAAATTGCAAGACCTTTTCCAGATGAGACGCAGCATCCGCCGGGCGGTTGAGTCGAAGTTCATTGAGCGCCAGATTCTTCAGGGCCGGATAGAAGCTGGGATCGTGCTGCGTCGCTCTTTCGAAATATCGGTTCGCCTCGATAAGTTTCCCTTCTTCTGTCAGGGCGATCCCCATCAGGTTTTCAGCGCGGACATCATTCGGCGACTTGGACAGAAATTCATTGAGCAACTTCACGGCGGAATCAAGCTGCCGGCTTGCAATCAGCGAAGCAATCTCGTCATAAGGAGCGCTGTGAGAGGTCGTCTGACCGAACGATGATGTTGATAGAAAGATGCCCCAGCAAAGCAGAGATGCCGCCACGACCCGCCAGTTTGTCAAAAAAAGGGAGTGGGGAAAGGCACGCGGAGGGCTATCTCGTACAAAGTTCTGTTTTAATCTTGAGCAGGGTTTGAGCGCAAGCATGCTTACATCGGGGGCTGCAACGCGGGGTTGAGTCTCCGCGCGATGCGGAATTCCTGTTCTGCGGCTTTTTCATTCCCGCGCTGTTTCAAGAAGAGCCCGTTTATAAAATGCGCGTCTGCCGGGTTTTTGAGAGGGGCATCGGCAGCCCGAAGCTCGGAAATAGCCTCTTTCCAGCGTCCCGCATGGGCCAGACTGTAGCCCAGCATCCTTCGCGCATCGTTATCTTTGGGATTCCAAACGAGAACATCCTGAAACTGCGCCACAGCAAGCTTCCAGTTCTGAGCTTTGAAGGCTGACAAGCCCAGCGCTTTGTGGGCTTCCAGAAGGCTCGGCGCCTGTTGCGCAGCATATTGGATTTCCTTCAATCCGGCCGTTTCTTCCCCGTTTGCCTGCATCAAGCGGCCCAGCTCGAAGTGAGCGCGAGCATTGTTCGGGTCTAACTGAATCGCCTGCCAGAAGGCTTGAAGCGTCGTGTTTAACGGCGCGTGTTCTTTTTCCAGGGCCAGGGCGAGCCTGAACCGAGCTTCGGGAAAGTCAGGCGCCAGGGCGGCGGCTGTCTTGATTTGGGAGAACGCTTTATTGAGATTTCCTTGGGCTTCGTATTGTGACGCAGATTGAAGCAGGATTCTCGCCCGGCCCACGTTCGATTTCTTCTCGTCGATCCGCTGCGCTTCGGCTTGCTCTTGGCGAGCTTCCGCTGTTTTCCCTTGTCGTTGCAGGGCTTCAGCGAGGCTTAAATGCGCTCCCGAAAGGAACGGATCAAGGCGCACTGCATCCTGAAGTTCGCGTGTGGCCTCGGGAATTTGATTCAGGCGCAAGAGCACTGATCCCAGACTGTAATGCGCCATGGAGTCTGATGACAGCTCCGCGGCAGCCGTCTGCAACTCCGCCCGAGCGCCCTGGAGATCGCCCCTTTGCCGCAGGATCAATCCCAGCGCCCGATGAGCCAGCGCAAACTGAGGATTTTCCTGAAGGGCGCGGCGAAATTCCGCTTCGGCTGCGTTCAGATGGTCTTGTGCGCGCAGAGCGAGGCCCAGATCGTAGTGGCATTCCGGGTTCTGGGGCGCCATCGCCACAGCCTTTCTGAGATCGGCAATGGCCTGGGAAGTTTCTTGCTGGCTTGCTTCAATCTCGCCCAAGGCCAGATAAAACTTTGGATCATGGGGCTGGAGCGCGGCTGCTGAACGAAGTTCGCGGACGGCGTTTGCAGGGTCGCCTTGCTGCTTAAGCCCCATTGCCAGGTTATACCGAGCTTCAACAAAACTCGGCTTCGCCTCGACAATCGCGCGAAGCAATTCCACGGCTCCCTGCACATCCCCCAGTTCCCAGCAAACCTGGCTGAGCGCGTATTTTGCTTCAAGAAGATCGGGTTGCAGGCGCAAAGCGGTTTCAAATTCTTCCACAGCCTGATCAAGGCTTTTCGCCTGGTTATAAACCAGACCCAGATGATAATGAGCGACCGCGAAGCTGCCATCCAGCCCGATGGCATGCTGGAATGCCTGGATAGCCTGCTGCGGTTGCCTTAGCTCAGCGAGCGATATTCCCATGCCATCCCAGGCTTTCTCATCCCGAGGATTTTGTTCTGCTGCGGCACGAAAAAGTTCGAGGGCGCGTTCGGGGTTCCCTTGCTTGAGGTATTGGGCGGCGCTGGCAAGGTTGTTGCTCTCAAGCTGGCCTTGGGGTGTTTGCACAGGCTGGCTTGTGATGCCCTTTGCGCTGCACGCGGCGAGCGCCAGCCAAAGCAAAACTGCGAGTATCCGGAAGTGTCGGTTTCGAATCCGCATTCTCATTGGATCATTGGTGTTGCCTGCGTCGCGGTTTTCGACCAAGCGATAACTCTCGCTGAAAAGTTCCGCTTCCTGTCATTCCGAGGAGCCGCAGGCGACGAGGAATCTCTGTATTGCCTTGACTCTGAAATGCAGGGATTCTTCCGCCTCGCTTCGTTCGGCGTTAGAATGACAGGCGAAGGACTCAGCATGACATGCCCAGTGAGTTTTTCAGCAGCCCATTAAAGCTGAACCGTTGTCACCTCGCGGTCCTGGGATATGAGCCTGTTGGAGCGTTCGGGCAAAATCCTCACTCTGAATCGTGCCCTGTGCCGACGCTTCATTCCTGCCTGTGTCAAAGTCAGCCTGCGACCCCTATCTTCCCAGATAGCACGGGTCCACGTAAACTCACCGCGGCGGAAATTGAAGGTCAACCCATCGTCTTCGTAAAGGTCCATCCGCGCATTCGTACCGGGATATACGACCAGGTCAATCGGTTCCGGAAGGCTTTCGGTAGCGAATTGCTTTACGGGGCCCATAGGTAAGATTGTGCCTGCACGCGCGTAAATGGGCATAGTCGCCAGATCGACAGGGCGAGTGATTTCCCGACCGCCATCGATTAATTCCTCCGTCCAGAAATCGTACCACTTGCCTTGCGGCAGATAGAGTTTTCTCGCCCGAGCGCCCTTCTCAACGACGGGAGCGATCAGGAGGCTCGGTCCCCACAGATATTCGTCGCAGCGCTCAAGGGCGTGGGGATCTGCTGGATAATGGAACCAGAGCGCGCGCATAATCGGCCACCCTGTGTCGTGGGCTTCGCGCACCAGAGTATAAAGATAAGGCAGAAGACGATAGCGAAGATTCAGATATTTTCGGCAAATGGGTTCCACCTGAACATTGTGAAGTTCTTCACGGGAGGGAAGCGCCGAGGCGGGAACTTCGGCAGGTCCATAGTTGCCCGTATCCCAGCCCCAGGGCAGTCGCAGCTTCCAGGTTCTGCCGTGGGAGCGAAAGAGCGGGCAGAATGCGCTGAATTGGAACCATCGAATGTAGAGCTCTCCGGTCAGTTCCGGCGTGGTCAAAAAGCCGCCTGTATCCGTTCCCCAATAGGGCATACCGCTGAGTCCGGTGTTGATCCCCACGGCGATTTGTGCTCTAAGTGTTTCCCACGTGGAATCGATATCGCCTGACCACAGCCAGCCATAGCGCTGTATTCCAGCATAACCGTTGCGATTCAGGACGTAAGGACGCACGTTGGGGCGAGCCATTTGCGCGCCTTCCCAATACATGCGGTTTCTTACCAGGCAGGAGAGATTATCCAGCCAGTCGCCCTCATCGGCCCACCAGCCGTCAACACCAAGATCGAACACTTTCAGATGTTCGCGCCAGTAGTAAGCGGCATCCTCCGGGTCTTCAGCCGCTGCCCCAGAATCGCTGGCGCGGCCATGCAATTGTTTTGGAGGCTTATCCTCATGAAGAACGATGCAAAAATCCTCGGCGTGCAGCTTGTCAATCATGGCTTTGGGATACGGGAAGACATGAGGATTAAATTTGTAGGAGCCGTGACCCGTATTCCAGCCGGAAGGGCAAAATCCCGTGCCCAGGTAGATCAGGACATCGCAGGAAAGTTTCTTTTGGCGAAACGTTGCGGCTTCAGCCAGCACTTCTTCCCTGCTTGCCAAGGTGCGGTGGGATTGCTGATAGCCGAGCGCCCAAACGGGCGGCATATGGGGAAAACCTGTCAGGCGAGCATACTCCTGAAGAATCTGCTCGGGATTTTTCGCCGCCACGCAAAAAATATCCAGTGGAAGGGCTTGGGCGGTTGAGTCAGGCTGAAAAACCCCAACGCCGGTTCTGAGATCAAAAGTCCCGAAGGGAACATGGAAGAACAAGGCCCATCCTCCGGGACTTACCAACCAGGGAATAGGCATGCGCGCACCGTTTGTTCGCAGGTCGGGGACGCGCTCGCCATGATGCATGGGATAGAGTGCGCCGCGGCGGTCAAATTGGCGTCCGCCTTCGCCCAAGCCCCATACCGGCTCCTGATGTAGCAAGAAGCTGACGGAACCACTCTGCGGATTGACATCAAGCTGTTGGATTTTTCTGCCGTCGTGGGATTCCATGACAAGCTGCGGCGGGCTTCCGGACATGCGCAGTTGATAGTTGCCCCAGGAGATGACCCGCGATTCAGCGGTGGAATGAAGCGCCGCCGCGGGAGAAGGCCACCGTCGCGGAGTGAGGATGATGCGCTCTGAGATTGGCTGGACGCCTCCATCCTCACTAACGGGAAGCAGGCTCAGACGCAATGTATATGAACTCACGAGCGTTGCCCATAATTCGGCCCGTTGGCCCGCAATCCGAAGGGAGTTTGACTGCCGGACTGGCGCGCTTTGAGAATTCAAAAGTGCGGCAGCCCCCGCCGCGCTCATCAGACCCAGGGCTTTGCGGCGTGAAAGGTGTGACAGACTCGCGCTCATGAGGGTGCAAGGATTCCTGCGCGATATTATGCGATTCCGGCGCGCGCTTTTGCCCGCTGGATGATTGCCGCCATCACATGCCGGTAACGGTCGAAGGTGTCATCCACCACGGTGATCGTCGGAATCTGGAATTCGTTGAGTCCCAGAGTGGCGGAGTCGAAGTCATGGAAGCCTGACTCATGAACCCCGCTGCTGCCCCTTCCTGGAGCCGGATGGCTGAGATGTTGAAAGGCGCGGGCATATTTGTTGAGGGCAGCCGGATATGCAAACTCTGAGAAGGCCTGATAGAGCGGAATAAAGGACATCAAAGCGTCGTAGTGCATTTCGCCGCACGCCAGCACGCCAGGGAACCTTTGACGCAAAGCCATGACCAGTTCGCGTGTTCCCTCATGCATGTCGGCTTTGGGATTATTCACCCAGCCGCCCGCGATGTCGAGAAAGTAGGAGTCCACGCGGTAGCGCTCAATGAAGTCTGCGATGCGTCCGTAGAGCCATTGCCGCCACGATTCGATCCCGAGATTCATCCACGGCATCCATCCTTCCATGTGCCGGTCGTTATCCCAGTCCACCCAGTTCAAGTAAAAAGGATCGCCGTCAATCTGCGTGGTGGTTGCATTCGAGACGTGAGGGAACATGGACAGGCGATCATTGGCTGAATTAGCGCCAAACATGGGCATAAAGCGGAATCCGAGGCGGTGTCCTTGCCCGATCAGGGTTTGTAACCCTTGCTCGCCCCCCATCCGCGCGTCAGCCTGATAGAGAGGATATTTCCAATAATAGCGGCCGTCCCAGGCGGGAAGAAAAACCAGCACTCGTTCGCCCGGTATCTGCGTCGCCACCCATTGGAGAATCTTCAGCATTTTGGCGTAGTCATTGAAGATATATCCCGTCCAGTGCATCCCATGAAGGGAAACAACCAGAATTACCTTCCGAAACCACGAGGGGACATCTTCACGAGTTTCCCAGTCTGGCAGGCTGAATGAGCGCTCCAGATGCTCAAAATGAGGACGGAAAGCGCTCTCCAATGTCGAGACACGCCCGGCTCTCCACACCGGGCTTTGGATGCGCGATGACTTTTCCCAACCCGGGCGTTCATAAACCAGTTCGAGGCGATAACCCTTTTCGCCCGGCTGAAAATAAAATCGATTTGCTCGCACGTGATCCCCCAGCGAGGAAAGGAAGAAATAATCCTGATCGCCTGCGCGAATCACAGCCAGTGGCGTCGTCATGCCGCGAGCGATGAACAGGTCCCCGCCGCCGAAGGGATAGCCCAGCAGGATTTCGTCATCCTTGGCGTCGAAAAATTGGCTGCCGCCTGCGGAAATTTGCCCTCGCGGGACGTCGCGAATGATGGCCGCGATGGACTTAATGGCTTTGCCCATTGTGGCCTGGGCGTCCCACTCGATGAACTCTTCGTTCCTGCGAATGCGCGCCGTGAGCTTGCCCGGGGCCTTTTCCTGGCTTCCTGCCCAGACAAATTGGGTGCAGTGGATTTCCAGGCGGTCTGCATGCTCCTCCGTTGTCATGTGAGCCATGTCGAGGCCATAGGCGTTCTCGAAAGTATACAGACGAAAGGAAAACTGTAATCCGCCAAATTCCACAGACGGCTCTGGGAAATCGAAGCTGAACTTCATGAAGCTTTTGCCGGGTGGTGGGATATAAACTTCGCTGGTTGAAGTCAAGGGCAAGATGCGCGGCCCAGCGGCAGAGGTGGTTGACGAAGGCGGAAGCAACATGCCGGCCCCAGCGCCTCCAAGGCTCTTCAGCAGTGTGCGGCGGGAGATGCGATCAGGCATGGATTTTGCGACCCTGGTTTTTCGTTGTTGTGGGGAGAAAGGAAACCACGATGGGGAAGATCAACGAGTTAGCCCTATTCCTGCGCAATTCAAGCTGAGGTGGAATTCACCTTCCAGTAGACCACGTATCGCTCGCCCGCAAGCTGATAGAGCGGCGTGAGTCTGACACGTTGATTCTGATGGGCGGTCTGGAAAGCGAGCGGATGATCTGGAACCGGCTCAACCCAGTTCGCCTCATTTCCGGATTGAGCCTGGATTTCGGGCGCCGCCACGGGCTTGCCGCCCGGGCTGGTCTTGTAGCCAATATAGGTATCCGAAGGATTCAGCCCTTCATTGCCCAACTGCCCCGCCAGCACCAGCGGCCCGTACATCACCGCCTG
>CADDZJ010000127.1 GCA_902812415.1 Acidobacteriota bacterium | reverse complement strand
AACTTATTGGGTATGGAGCAGGGTGTGGGCGCCGCCCCTGCCGCCCCCGGGCACCACCCGCTGAAGGGAGCGGCAAAGCTTGGGCTTCCGCCAATGCTGGTAACCCCGTTGGAACTTAGCGTAAACGGAGGCGTGAAAAGGTTCTGCAGCGCCAACTCCTCCTCCGACCGGTTGTAGTAAATTCCAAACCCGCCGTGGATGCTCCACTTTTGCGATTTCCCCGGACTCCAGGCAAAACCGACGCGCGGGGCAAAATCCTTGTATGGCGTTTTGACGCCGCCCGTGTCGGTGATGCCCGGATCACCCGGCCAGAGGATTCCCGGAGGCGCCGTCGGGAAGACTCTCGACTGCACCCCAGGCCGGAACGCATTCACAAATTCGCCGCCAGCATACCGGTTCGTGTACGGCGTTTCGATGTCCCAGCCCAAACCATAGGTCAGGGTGAGATTAGGCCGCAACCGGAACTCGTCCTGGATGTACGAATAATACTCCCGCGCCCGCGAGTCGATAATGGACCCGGTGCTCTGGGTGTAAGCGTCCGGGATGCCTAAAAGAAAATCCGCTCCCGGCAATCCTGTCGAAAAGGCGCCGCTGCCGGCGAAGTCGAATGAGCCGCTCAGGGCCGAGTTAAACGGGTTATACAATTGATAGCGGTTCATCGTGAAGCCGGCCTTAATCGAGTGCCGACCGGCTATTTTGGAAAAATTATCCGTGAAGACATAGGTGTTCTGAAGGCGCGGTTGCGGCCCCTCGGCGCTAAAGCCAAGGTCGAAAAGCCCGGTGACAGTGATGGCGGGAATGGACGCGAGTGATGGGATCTGGGGCAGAATGCCCGTGAAACCATAGCTCGTTGGGTTGATCGGGTTCACCGGTTCGACGGCCGCAAAGTTGAAGCGAAGGTAGCCAAACCGCGCCTCGTTGAGCGTGGTAGGGCTGAAGATGTGGTTCCAATCCAGCCCATAAACCTGAGCGTGGTCGCCATCCTTCTCCGCAAAACCGGGCAACGTGGCGCCGTTAAAAGGGAACGGCCCTCCGAAAGGCAGCGTCTGCGTAGTGAAATCCCTCTCCCACAATCCGGAAGCCCATAAGGTATCCTGCGATCCGATGTTTTCATCAATCCGCCAGATGTACTGATCGTCCAAACCCGGCACGGTAGGGTTGAAAATATATTCATTCGACGGGCCGTTCGGCAAAGGAACGAACTGATTCATCAGCTTGACGGCTAATGGATTCAGGTCAGCCTGTGGGATGATGCCATTCGAGAAAATGGTGGAATACGGCGTGCCCGCCGGATAGGTGACTCCGTCGTCTCCAACGAGGGGAAAAGCTGAAGTTCCCGTGGAGCTCGCAAGGGCTGGCCCGAAGTTCCCGCTGCGCTGCGCCTGCGAAAAGACGGTGGCGACGCCCGGGGAGGTGCAGGCGCAATTCGCCGTGGTTTCCGGAACCGCGCTTCGGATGCCCTGGTAAGAGAAGAAGAAAAAGGTCTTGTTCCTGCCATTGTAGATATGCGGGAACAGGATGGGGCCGCCCACCGTGCCGCCAAATTCATTTCGGTGAAAAGGCGCAACGCTTCGCTGGAAGAAACTGCGGGCGTCGAGCGATGTATCCCGGTAAAAATCAAACCCGTCGCCGTGAATCTGGTTGGTACCGCTTTTGATGGTCGCATTCATGATGGCGCCGGAGTTGCGGCCATATTCGGGATTGATGGTATTGGTAATCATGCGGAATTCGCCGATCGCGTCCGGGCTGGGAGTCGTGATGTCGGGAATGTTGAGCGCGATGTCGCCGATATCAACGCCGTTCAGCAGGAAAGAGTTCTGCTGGGCCTCCGCCCCATTGGTGGAATAGGCATCCGTAAAACGAGTGTCGGCCTCTCCCACAACTCCTGGCTGAAGCTGCTGAAGTTGGATCCAATCCCGGCCATTCAAAGGCAAATCGACAATCTGCTTGCCCGTAATCGTGGTGCCGAGTTGCATGCTGGTGGTGTTGATTTGGGCCAGATTGGCCTGGACCGTCACCCGCTCCGTCGTTGCGCCCACGCGCAGCGTGGCGTTGACCACGAAAGTCTGGTTAAGATTAAGGTGAATGCCGCTCGCCTGGTATCGCTGAAACCCGCCCTTTTCGATGGTGACGTTGTACGTAGCTGGCGCAAGGAGGTTGAGGAGCACAAAGCTGCCGTCGGCCAGGGTGGTGGCCCGGCGCGAGACTCCGGTGCTGACGTCGGTGGCCGTCACCGTGGCATCGGGAATGACAGCCCCGGAGGGGTCTGTTACCGTGCCGCGAATAGTGCCGTAGACGTTATCCCCCAGGCTTGGCCTCGTCGGGGCCAGAACAAACGCCAAAATGGCCGGAAGCATGAACAAGCATGAACTCTTTTTCATTTCACCCTCCGTTTATTCCAAGATCAAACTCGCCTTCTTTAAACCTACACCATCTGCCGGGTTGTTGAAAAGAATCCAAACAAATTGCGAACAATTTCCTTCTTTTTCAGTCAGACACCCCCCGCAAAGCGGGTAGCTTGATGAGTAGGGCCCTGTCAAACGGGGTCGGTTCGTTGGTTAAGGCGTCACGCCGAGCGCGCCTCGTTCAAGATTCAGAACTTCCCCGCTGCTCCATCCGCTTCCTCTTGCTCGCGGATGTAGCGGCGGACTTCTTCGAGTTCAAACCCGACCGTGGAAACGGCGTACCCACGAGCCCACAAGTGCTCGCCCGTGAAATTCCGTTCCCGGCCATTCAGTCGGGCAACCGCCATGGCGCTCTTCCCTTTCAGGAACCCGATCACCGAAGCCACCGGCTGTTTGGGGGGAATCGCGATGCACCTATGCACATGGTCCGGCATGAGATGCCCTTCAATAATCTGGCATTCCTTCTGTTGCGCCAGAGCGTGAAAGACCTGCCCCAATTGCCGACGCCCTTGGCCGAACAGCACCTTGCGTCGTCGCTTGGGCACGAACACCACATGATATTTGCAATCCCACCTTGAGTGGGATAGATTCTGATAAATCTCAGACATCACATCCTCCTTGTTTTCAGATGGTCTCATCAAGCCACCTGAGGAGGATTGTGATGCCTCAACGGTCAAACCTTTTCAAGTCGTACTGGTCGAACCAGTGGCTTACCTTTTGTGTAGTTATTTTGGGACAGGGTTTGATTCCGGGAGTTTGTGAATTATTAAAAAGATGGTGCCGCGGGACGGAGTTGAACCGCCGACGCCAGCCTTTTCAGGGCTGCGCTCTACCACCTGAGCTACCGCGGCATGAACTATCATTTTGGCGTTGACGGGGGATGATGTCAAGAAAACCCGAGAGGTCAAACAGGGGCCTGTTTTATGGTCAGTGACAATCATCGAGTGGTTTTTACGGGATCCAAAAAAGACCGGAAGCAATCGGAGAAACGCCGCTTTACCGCAGCGGTTCTTCCACTTCTTCGAGCCAATCAGGACGCTTAAGGACTTCACGAGGCTTGGAACCGTCCGGAGCGCTGATGATGCCGTCCTTTTCCATCAAGTCGAGCAGCCGCGCAGCCCGGCCATAACCCAGACGCAGGCGGCGCTGAAGCAGCGACGTGGACGCCTTGCCGGATTCCACCACAATCCGCACGGCGTCTTCATAGATTCCATCGAGTTCCTGGGGAATATCTTCGTCATCATCTTCCAGGTCCTCGCCGCGCTCGCGGAAGGGCTTCAAAAATTCGTCGTTATATTGCGGAATCGATTGCGACTTCCACCAATCGACGACCTTATTGATTTCCTTCTCGGTCACAAACGGCCCATGCAGACGAATCAGGCGCGAGCTTGCAGGCGGCATGAAGAGCATATCGCCGCGGCCCAGCAGGACCTCCGCGCCGTTTGAATCGAGAATGGTGCGCGAGTCTACTTTGGAGGCCACACGGAAGGAGATGCGGGAGGGGAGATTGGCCTTAATCAAGCCGGTAATCACATCTACCGAGGGGCGCTGCGTGGCCAGGATCAGATGAATGCCCACAGCGCGCGCCATCTGCGCCAGCCGGGTGATGGATTCCTCCACATCCTGAGGTTCCACCATCATCAGGTCTGCCAATTCGTCGATCACAATCACCAGGTAAGGCAGGGGACCTTCCGGCTGGCCTTCCTCGCTCTCAAAGAGGCTCAGATTGGAGTCCGGCTCGAAAATCTTGTTGTATTGCTCAATGTTGCGCACGCCGTGTCTTGCCAGCTTCTTCAATCGCTCCTCCATTTCGAGCGTCGCGCGGCGCAAAACGTTGGCCGCCACCTTCGGCTCCGTCACAATGGGGGTAAACAAATGAGGGATGCTATCGTAGAGATTCAATTCCAGCCGCTTTGGATCGATCAGGATCAGGCGCACTTCATCCGGGGTGCATTTGAAAACAATCGAGAGAATCAGGGAGTTGATCGCCACGCTTTTACCAGAACCTGTGGAGCCGGCAATCAGCAAATGCGGCATCTGGGTCAGATCGCCCACTTTCACCTTGCCGGTGATGTCTTTGCCCAGACAGAGCGTCAAGCGCGAAGGGGCCGTCGTGAACTCGCTGGATTCCAGATTCTCTCGAAGGTAAATGATTTCGCGGTGCAGGTTCGGAACCTCAATGCCCACCGTGGACTTGCCCGGAATGCGCTCGATCAGGATTGATTCAGCGCGCATCGCCAGGCAAAGGTCGTCCACCAGGCCTGTAATGCGGCTGTACTTGATGCCAGCCTCGGGCTTGAACTCGAAGGTTGTCACCACAGGGCCGGGATGAATCTGCGTGACGGCGCCGGTCACCCCGAACTCCGCAAACTTGCTGGTAAGCTGCTGCGCGCGTTCCTTCAGTTCTTTCTCATCCACCCGATGTTGATCTTCCGGCGGACGCAGCAACGTGGTGCTGGGCAGCTTGTATTTCACTCCCTTTTTCTCGGCAATCCTGGGTCCGGTCTGGCGTTCCTGACTGGGAGGTTCTTGCCGTCGGACAATCAGGGCAGGCCCATCTGACGGAGGGAGGTCATCTTCCGCCGTTTCCTCCTCATCCTCCACAGTCGCCACACTCATCGGAGAGGGTGTTGGGGCTTTGACCTGCGGTTTTTCCGTTGTCCGGGCCTCTGAGGAGCGCCGCGTCACCACCGGCTCCTTCCCCATGACGCGCTCTCGCGTCATGCGACGCAGCAGACGCACGCGCTCGCGATCCTCGCGCCAGGCAGCCCAGCGTTTGCGAAAAGGACCGCTGAGGGTGATGAAGACGCTTTTCAGAAATCGCCCAGCCGCAGAGAAAGAAAACGTCGTCACCATGAACAAAGAGGCGAAAAAGACTGCGCCCGCTACAATGGCGGCTCCGACCGGATTTAACGTGCGCACCAATCCTGCCGCCAGAATGTAACCCAGCAGCCCGCTGCCACGCGCGAATCCAAACACCCGCGGAGTGGAGGGAAAAAGCTCCAGGAGCGAGGCCAGCGACGCCACGAGCAACACGGCTCCAATGGCCTTGGCGGCCGGCGATTGCACAGGACGGGCGAGCAATAGCCGCCCGCTCACGATGAAAAGCATGACAGGAATCAGGAACGCCGGCCAGCCGAAGATCTGGAAGAGCAGATCGGCTGTGTAGGAACCTGCCAGACCTACCCAATTGTGTACCCGAGCTGTGGAAGCCGCTGCGGTATCAAACGAGGGGTCCAGGTGGTGGTAGGATGCCAGGCTGAGGATGATCATTAAGCCCAGAACCCCAAAAAGAAAGCCCAAAAGCTCGGAACGCCGCCGCCCGTCAAGGAGGGCAGGCTTGGGGCGTGATTCTCGTGACCGGCTGGCTTGAGCAGAAGAGGCAGATTGCATGGTTGTAAACGCGGGTATCCGCTTTCAAAAGTAAGGCGTTACCAGGGGACGTGAGCCTGGTCTAAGAATTCCGCTTTCAGGCGCAATCAGCGACTCATGGCGCTTGGCGCTCAACGCCTGCAATCCGGCTTTACCGATGCAATCCCAATCCTAGCGCCAATACTACCACACCCAGAGCAATGCGGTAAATCACGAAAACCTTAAATGTGCGGTGCTCCAGATAACGAATAAGCCAGCCAATGACGATATATCCTACGATAGCGGAGACGACGATTCCTACTAAAAAGGGCATTCTCATGTCCGGCGGCAAACCCTCGTGGCGGACTTCGAGCCCTTTTTTGAGCGCAGCTCCGGCGATGATGGGCGTTGAGAGCAGGAAGGAAAACCGGGCGGCGGTTTCACGCTTCATGCTGCGAAAGAGTCCGGCGGTCATCGTGCTTCCAGAGCGGGAAACGCCGGGGATCACCGCGAACGCCTGCGCAACGCCCACCACGATGGAATCCCAGAGGCTGACTTCTTTTAAGGATTCGCTATCGCGGCTTACGGCTTCTCCCCACCACATAATCAGGCCGATAACGATCAGCGCGAGCCCAATCACCAGCGGCGTGCGAAATGCGGACTCAGCCTGTTTTTCAAAAACGAGACCGGCGATCCCGGCAGGGATGGTGCCAATCACGAGCAGCCAGAAGAGTCGACGATTCTGCCGGACTTCAGGATTTTGAGAATCCCCCAGCCCTGCTGCCGCCGTCAGCATGTCGACCCACATCCGCCAGAAGAAGATCACCACTGCCACCAGCGTGCCGGCGTGGAGGGCGACGTCAAACGTCAGTCCCGGATCTTTCCAGCCCGCAAACCACGGGAAAAGTACCAGATGGGCTGTGCTGGAGACAGGCAGAAATTCCGTCAGCCCCTGAACGATAGCAAGAACAATGGCTTGATATAAGGGCATCATTCTTCCCTGATTGCAGATTTTGAATCCAAAAACTCAATCGGAAACACGAGAGCGGTAATTATTGAGATCCTTCGCAGTCACTTCTTCGGGCGGCACAAGTTTCTAGTGCTTTTCAGCGCTAATGCCGATGCCATCCTTGCTTTGTTCAAACTCAAATATCGCGATAACATCATCCTTCAAAAACTGTGCGGCTACGGAGCGACATACGAGCAAAGGGAACTTATGGCTACACATTGCGGCATCCCGCTCAATTTGCATCATGCTGAGTTTATCCCTCCCGACTTTGGCTTGAATAGGAAACACATCGTGTACACCTCGTTTGTCAACTCCCACGTAGACTTCATCTGTTTCAATCTGCCCGATACCGGGCACGTGAGTGCGGAGATGATTTTGCAGCGAATAGCAGGCGACACCTGTGAAAATATCCAGAAGACGGTTATACCGGACCTTGGCAAGCAGAGCCTGCTCATCAGATAGCGCGTATTTCATAATCACACCGGGCGTCGAGTCCGGCACCTTGGTTGTCGCCATATTCACGTTGGGAAGCAGAGGTCTTTCGGGCACAAGGACAAAGCGATATTTAGCGGCTCCGGCTGAACGGATGATCCAGACCTCTCCTCGGGCAGCCTTCGATCGAATGCTCTCGGGAAGGTCTGCTCGATACCGAAAGCTATAGATCACATCGCCGAGGTTCTTGGGAAGCTCTATCTTCAGTTCCTGCGCAGCTCTGGTGATTTCATCACGCGCGAACTCTATTTCGCGCAGGCCCTTTCTGAACTTTGAGGCAAAAATTCTCTCGATGATGGGCACGTACTTTTTGCTTCGGGTCATTAAGTTGGGTAGTTTCCTATTGAGAATTACAAATTATAGTGACAACGTGGACTGTAGCGGCGCTGTCCTCAGCGCCGAAGAACGCCGGTGAGGACACCGGCGCTACAGAAAATGCTGTCAATATAATTTGTAAATCTCAGTAATTTTTGGCGCCAGGCCATCGTAAAACGATAACTTCTTCCCTGAGCCTTTCCTTGGTCGCAGTAGCTAATCGTGTGGGAAATAGTTCAATATCCACTAACTCATAGCCGAGAGATTTTGCGATATCGGCCAGCAAATTGCCTATCCGGATCATGACGCGCAGATAGGACGCTTGATCCCCCACGACGTATGCCAAGTGAGCGCCCGGCCGCAGCGCCGTTCTTAGCTCGGAGAGGTGGCGAACCATGCCGCCGAAATAAAGTTTTGTAACCCGAGCATAGAGACGCTCGAAGCCTGAAGTCTTGCCCAGGGCGATGCGCCGGGCTTCGATTTTTTTTGCAATGTCCTGTATTTCTGCGTGTTCGGCTACCAGCGAGTCATCCTGATCATTCTTGTAAACATTGCGGGTATTGGAGCGAATTAAGCTCTGCTTCAGTGACCGCAGATCGGTCTTGCTTTTTATAAAACCAAGCAGAACAGACTCAAGGCGGGTTGTTCGGGTGTAATCCTTTTCATTGGGATAAGGAGGAGATGTAATTACCGCATCGATGGAGTTCGGTTGCAGAACCGAAAGAGGGTAGCGCGCGTCAGCTTCATAAGCCACTGCAGGGACACGGTTTTTGCAGCGCAATTGGATCAGATCATTTGTCATCCCTTCAATTTCCTCAAGCCAGGCAGCGATCACGGGAGCGTCACGTTTAGGAGACGCAACCCCAACCTCAGGCCCAAAGTGCAAGTTGCTGATGCTGAACACGACCGCCTTTGCGAGGGCTAGCCTTTCATGTGCGCTGAATCGCGGGTCATTGAAAGTGTTCAGGGCATCAAGGAGTACAAGCGTTCTGTGAAGGGGCAGGGGGCTAATCGAGTTCTTCAAAATAAGCTTGGAGCACTCGGATGAAAGAGTAAAAAGTTTAGTGGCGGCTTTCCTGCGGGTTGCGAAGAGCGGTAAATGATCTATTTCGCCGAGGCCTTGCGCTTCCAGTTTCCGTCGGGCTGCTTCTGCGACCGCCAATGCGTGTCTTTGAAAACCGCGTGGATCAACATTCCAATTTATTTTTGTCCGAGTAGCAAAGCACGCTATCGGATTCGCTTCTATGCCGATGCTTGGGATGCCCAACTTCTTGCATTCAACCAGGGTGGTGCCAGTGCCGCAGAAAGGATCGAGCACCGTCTTTCCAGGGTTCATATTGAACTTTTTGAGATAATGCCGCACGAGGAGAGGCGGAAAAGATAACACGAACTGATACCAGTCATGGACAACATGATCCTCCGGCTGAACTTTGGTATGGGTGAAAACCTCGCCGCTTTCATCAACTTGGGTTTGTACGACAGGCTGAGGGCCCGATCGTTCGAGATTGACGTTCATTTTTCTACACTTCCAGAATCACCGGCAGCACCATGGGGCGCTTGCCCAATTCACGGTCGAAAAAGCGGCGAAGGGTGGAGCGGATTTTATCTTTCACCACACCCCAGTCGCTCATCTCTTCGAGATTCGATTTTTCAAGGGTTTCGCGGATCATCTGCCGCAGATTCTCAACCAGGCCTTCAGCCTCTTCCAGCGGAACAAACCCGCGCGAAACAATCTCCGGCAAGTTCACCATCTCGCCCGTGTATTTATTGATGGTGAGAATGGGAATGACAATGCCTTCGGCGGAGATTCTGCGGCGTTCGTTGAGAATCACATCCCCCACTTCATCGAGCGTGCCCACATCGATACAAATACGGCCCACAGGAACGCGGCCATTGCGCCGCGCGCCATCTTCATCGAACTCCAGCACATCCCCGCTTTCAAGCAGGAAAACCTCTTTCGAAACCGCCGCAAGCTCCCTGGCCAGTTCAGCGTGTCGGGAGAGTTGCCGATACTCGCCGTGGATCGGGATAAAGTATCTGGGCCGCACCAGGTTCAGCATCAGCCGCAATTCTTCCATGCTGCCATGCCCTGAAACATGGACGGGTGGATGACTGCCGTTGTCGTAATGGACGTGCGCGCCCCGGCGGTAGAGATGGTCCATCATCCGAAAGATGGCTTTCTCATTGCCCGGGATGATGCGCGCTGAGATCACCACTTCATCTTTCGGCTCCACGCTGATCCAACGGTGACGATCGACCGCGATCCGGGCCATCGCCGACATGGGTTCGCCCTGGCTCCCTGAGACCACCAGGGCCACCTGATGAGGCGGCAGCTTGCGAACGTCCTGCGGCTGCACCAGCAGGCCCCGCTCAACCTGAAGCCGCCCCATCGCCATGGCGATTTCCGAATTCTTGAACATGCTGCGGCCAATAAAGCAGAGCCGACGGTGATGCTCCCGGGCCAGATCGGCCACAATCTGCATGCGATGGAGTGAAGTGGCAAAACACGAGATCAGGACTCTTCCCTTGGCCTCCGCCAGCACTTCCGAAAAGCGCTCGCGGACGGCTCGCTCGGAAGGCGTCATGCCGGGCCTTTCCACGTTGGTCGAATCCGAAAACAAGGCCAGCACGCCTCGGCGCCCGTAATCCGCCAGAGTGTGCAGGTCGCTTACTCGCTGGTCCGTCGGAGTGGGATCAAATTTGAAGTCTCCCGTATGAATCACCGTCCCGAGCGGCGTGGTGATGGCGAGCGCTCCTGCATCAATGATGCTGTGGGTTAAATGGATGAACTCAATCTGAAACGGCCCCACTTCAAACGGAGCATTCGGCAACATTTCCCGCAGTTCCACATCCTCCACCAGGCCATGCTCTTCCAGCCGGGCGCGCACCAGGGCCAGGGTGAACGGCGTCCCGTAGACCGGCGCATCCACTTCATCCAGCACGTAGGGCAAGGCTCCGATGTGGTCTTCATGGCCATGCGTCAGCACAATGGCCCGCAGCCGGCTCTGATTCTCGCGGAGGTAGGTGATGTCGGGAATGACGACGTCCACGCCGGGCAATTCGGCATCCGGAAAGATCACGCCGCAATCCACCACGATGAGATCCTCGCCGTACTCGAAGGCCATGGCGTTCATGCCGAACTCGCCCAGTCCTCCGAGCGGAATTGCTCTCAGCTTGCCGGTAATTGAAGGAATAACGAAGTCTCCTGAAAAGGCGGTCAATTAGGAGGCGAAGTCTTTCTTGAAAAGTTCATCCTAACATATCTTCAATAAGACCGCTGACCGCTGTTGGTTCTCTCTCATCCCCATCCGTTTCAGCCCTGCCAAGCCTCCGGTCTGCCATTCTGAGCGAGCGCAGCGAGCGAAGAACCTCAACGACAATGATCAGTGAAAAGAGGCGAGTGAAAAAGCGTCGCAAGCGCGCAAGCGATCTTTGCTCGTCACTCGTCACTCAGCACTCGTCACTGCCTTTC
>CADDZJ010000126.1 GCA_902812415.1 Acidobacteriota bacterium | reverse complement strand
TGATATTCCCTACGTGAAAATTCAGTCGAATGTTCGCTTTCCCAGGGAAGCCATCCTTCAATGGATCGACCAGCAGAGTTATGAGCCAAATATGATGCGTGCAATCGCCGGCGGACAGACCTCACAGAGAGTGCCTACTTATTTGAAGGCTCGGGGAGGCAGAGGCGGTTGAACGCCTTTCGGGCCCGTTCCTGATCGGGGCTCAAATACTTTCCGGTGGTCTTCAGATCGGAGTGACCGAGCAGATGTTGCAGTGTCACGATATCACAGCCGCCCTCAAGAAGCCGGGTTGCGTATGTGTGCCGGAATTTGTGCAGCGTCGCATTCCTAACGCCCGCGCGCTCTGCAGTTTTCTTCAAACGCCGTAGGATTTCGTTGCGGCCGAAGCGCTTGCCCTTCCTCATGGAGAAAACCCACATCGAGTCTTGGGGTAGTCTGCGAAGGACGCCCACCAGATCAGGTGGCAGCAGGATTTCCCGCTCTTCGTAATCCTTTGGAGCGAAGCCGTCCTTGGCGGTCAGACGGAGTGTAGCGTGATCCAAATCGAGGTCAGACCAAGTGAGATATGTCAGTTCTCCCTTTCGCAAACCTGATAGGAGCAGCGTGGCGAAGATCGCCCGATCTATGCTGTCGCATGCGGCGAGCAGCTTGTCGGTCTCCGCTGACGTAAAAGTTGGGGGCCGGCGCTTCAGACGTTCCTTTTCGACGCGCTGTGGTTTCGAACGGGCACACGGGTTTTCCCTCGAAACGCCGCGTTCGCAAATCAGATAATAGAAGAATGTCTTCAGCACCGTCACCTCAAAATTAACCGTCGCCGGCGAGACAGGATGACGGTGGTTGCCTACTGTTTCACGGGTGCGGAATATCTTGTAATCGTCGATATCGGAGCGTGTGATGGCCTCCACATACTTCTTGTCATGCAGAATGCGTTCAAAGTGGACCAGCACCTCTTTGTACCGCTCGAGAGTGCGAGGCTTCGACGGGGAGTGTATTCTCACATGCTCTTCAAAGAGCTTGGCAGCCTCCGTTATAGTCGCTCCGGAACTGACGGGATCCGTCTGGCGGATACCCGAATCGCGTAAGACGATTGCTCCGATCAACTCATTGCGTTTGCGCCGTTGCGCCTCCAGTGCGTCGCTGGGGGTGTCGCCAGCGTATTCTCGACGGCGCTTTTAGCCCTACCACCACTCCAGGAAATAGTGCCCCGGTCGGTGGTCCCACAAGTAGCGGCTGCCGGCTCGCTTCAAGGAGATGAACTTCCACACGCTGTTCGCGAGACGTATTTTCTTGATGATTCTCACCCGCTTCTTGGGGACGCGACGCGTGGGCTGCGCATGTGTAGGTGCGGTAGCGGTCGGCTTCGCGCTTCCGAATGTGTCAGGCTTCATGGCCAGGTATTTGGTGTCTATTTTCTCAAATTTACAGACACCAAAGCTTACCCTGACTTATAACTCATTGCAAGGAAAGAGCGTAAATGAGTGTTGGTGCCGAAGAGAGGACTCGAACCTCCACACCCTTACGGGTACTACACCCTGAATGTAGCGCGTCTGCCAATTCCGCCACTTCGGCAAGGAACCGTGCGGCTCAACTTGCAGTCATGCTACTTTAGAAGCATTGCCGCACAATCTGTTTTTCCATCGTGCCATCAGCTCCAAATTTTTGTCAAGAAATGGGACCTCTTGCTTAACCATCCGTACGGGTCTCACCTCGTTGGCGCACCGCCATGGAGATAATCGTGAACCGTCAAACCAACTTTTTCTCGAAACTGGTCGGCAAGAGATGGAATCCCTTCGCACGGCTCATCGCAATCGACCCGCTCAACCCGGTGCATCGGATAAAATGCCGTACCCATGCTGATCGAGTCATCCCTCTGCTGAACTATCTGGTGGAGAAAGTCCTCAAAAGCTTCCAGCCTGATCCCCCGCATGGTGATGCCTTCCGGCCGAAGGGCCAGTAACTCTCCCCAAATTTTCTCTCTCGGGTTCGTCAAGGTGGCAACGACAATGGAATGAGGCTCGATCATACGCGTCGCGGCATTTAGGCTATCTGGTATGGACGGAGATTTGGATCGACGGTAAGCCTGGCCTCGGTCAATTTCTGCACGCCTTCAACCGAAGTTTCAGGAACGATCTCCTTCAGCAGTAAGCCTTCGGGTGTGACATCGATTACCGCAAGCTCGGTAATAATTGTATCGACCACGCCGGTCCCGGTGAGAGGCAGCTTGCATTGCCTCAGAATTTTAGGACCGCCATCGCGCGTGGAGTGTTCCATGGCCACAACCACCCGCTTTGCGCTTGCCACCAGATCCATGCTGCCGCCCATTCCCTTCACCATTTTCCCCGGAATCATCCAACTCGCAAGATCGCCCTTCTCGCTGACTTCCATCGCCCCAAGCACGGTGAGATCGATATGCCCGCCTCGAATCATGGCGAACGAATCAGCGCTTGAAAAATACGCCGTGCCGGGAATTTCCGTGACCGTTTCCTTGCCGGCATTGATTAGATCCGGGTCTTCTTCCCCTTCGTAGGGATACGGGCCGACACCCAGCATGCCATTCTCCGACTGGAGAATCACTTCGATTCCAGACGGAATATAGTTCGCCACCAGCGTGGGAATGCCGATTCCAAGATTCACGTAATAGCCGTCTTTCAACTCCCGCGCCGCGCGGCGGGCGATGATTTCGCGTTTATCCATAGATCAAAATATTCAGAAATGTAAGGTCATCAAGAACTAAGCACAGAGCCACAACCATCGTTCTCAGAAAACCTATCGTGTCTGAACTGTTCTCCTCTCAATTCTTTTCTCGTAGCGCTCGCCTCGAACAAGACGATGCACATAGATGCCAGGGGTCACAATCACGTTGGGGTCGAGAGTGCCGAGTTCCACGATTTCTTCAACCTCCGCGATCGTCGTTCTCGCCGCTGTTGCCATCATCGGATTAAAATTGCGCGCTGTCCGGCGATAAATCAGGTTGCCCCAGCGGTCTCCCTTCCAGGCCTTGATCAAGGCAAAATCAGCCGTGAGTCCCCGCTCCAGCAAATACCCGCGACCGTTAAATTCCCGCACTTCTTTTCCCTTGGCCACCACAGTCCCGACGCCCGTCGGCGTATAAAAGGCTGGAATGCCCGCACCGCCGGCCCGAATACGCTCGGCAAGCGTTCCCTGCGGATTCAATTCCATTTCAAGCTCGCCGCGCAAAACCAGACTCTCAAGGTGCTTGTTCTCCCCCACATAGGAGCCAATCAATTTTTTAATCCGTCCCGCTTCAAGCAGCAACCCCAGGCCGAACCCATCCACGCCCGCGTTGTTGCTGATGATCGTCAGCTCCTTCACCCCCTTTCGCAGCAAGGCTGAGATCAGGTTTTCCGGAATGCCGCAGAGTCCGAAGCCGCCAACCATCAGCGTGGCGTCGTCAGGAATGTCGGCAACAGCCGCATCCGAGTTGGAAAAGATTTTATTCAAAGAACCACCTCGTGGAGAATGACGATGATGGTGGAGACCTTTGCGTCTTCAAGGATGATCCTGGGCCAGCATCCGGTGGGTCATCGGGTCGATTGGCGCGTGATCATCGGTGAAAACTACCGCATCCGCTGGCGCTTGAAAATCCTTAATACCCGCAGCCGCCTCGCGCGCCATTTTTACGATACCCGGTCTGCCCTGGGCAGAATCAAGCTGGTTGCGAACCGAAGCGAGAGATCGCGGCTCAGCAAACGCAAAGAGCATGTAACTCTTGGGTACTCGCGAATAAACAAACACTGACGGGAACACCCGTCTTAACGTGGCGCCGGTTGACTTCACAATTTCACGCTGACTGCCCGCATCGTAGACATTCATCATCAGCAAACCGTCGGCTGTCATGTGGGCCCGCACCAGGCGGAAAAACTCTTCGGTCACAAGGTAGAAAGGAATAAAAGGTCCTCCCTGATAAAGGTCCACATGAACCAGATCATAGCGCGTGTGATCTCGTTCGAGCCAGGGCCGCGCGTCGGCAACATGAACGCGAAGCCAGTTCGCGCGCTTTGGGAGACCAAAGAAGCGATGTGCAGCCTCAACCACCTTGGGGTCAATTTCCACGGCGTCTGCCTGGAGTTCCGGATCGGCAAGCCGGGTCATCCGGATGGAGCCGCCTGCGCCCATTCCAAGCACCAACAGCCTCGGATCATGAATCAGAATAGGGCCCAAAACAAAGACATCCTGATAAGACCCTGACCAGACGCTATTATCCTTGAAGGTCGTATGAGAGTGGCGCAAGTCATTCAATGCAAGCCACAAGTAACCTTGATAGTGGAACACCCGAACCTCGTTGTAGACCGATTCGGCTCTCCAGATTTCATAGGAATGCAATTTCGCCTTGGGCGCGGCGGCCAAGACGACCAAAACCGAAATGCCGAGCACGACGACACGGCGATTCGCCACAAGCCCTGCCATTCCGATCATCACCGAGATGACGCACAGAATTTTCAGCGTGGCGTGGGTTCCAAGATCCGGGATCAGGAGGAAAGCGGTAGCCAAGACCCCAACGATGCTGCCCACCGTTGAAAGGGCATAAACTCCTCCCGCCGACGCTCCCACGCGTCCGGCGCGGGCCAGAAGCCGGATGACAAAGGACGAGGCCCCCGCAAGCGCCAGCATCGGAGGGGCAAAGATGAGCAGTGTCGCAACAATCGGACCGACAAAGACGCCATCATTCCAGAGCGACCGCAGCAGGCGATCGGCGGAATAAATCACCATAAGTTGATAAACTCCGCTCAAAAAAATCGTAATATAAAGCGGTGTATCATCGTGACTGTGATCCGCAAGCCATCCCCCCAAGGCGTAACCGCAGGCGAGGGCCGCCATGACCACCGCGATCAGGCTTCCCCACACATAGATCGAATAGCCGAAATAGGGAGCATAGAGGCGGAAACCCAGAAGCTCAAGCCCCATGATGACGCCCCCCGTGAGCGTAGCCGTTATCAGCCAGAGGGTGGCTCGAGCTCGACTAAAGGACAAGGCCAGCGCATCAAGCGCTCGAGCGCTGGCGGCGAAATGTTCTGCGGCCATGAAGTGCCTCCGGGAAAACCAAGTATAATTTACGATGTAGATTACTACCCTTAAAATGAAAAGGCCAGAACTGGAGGCCGGAATTTCCTGGACATAGCCTGCGCTTTGTCAGGAGCTCTTGAAACTCCACGGTCTGATATCCAAAGGAGTCGCAGACGACGAGGAACGCCGGGCTAATCAAATTCCTCAGTGCCCGATAAATCGCCTGATTGTCGGAACCAGGAGAACACTGATGCATCATAAATGCCTTTTTGCAGCCCTAGGACTCGGAATCATGCTGGTTTTATGCTCTACCGGCATCGCCCAACGTCTTCCCCACGAGACGACGCCCATTCATTACCAACTCACCTTGACGCCCGATTTTGCTCACAATAGCTATACCGGCGATGAGGTCATCCAGGTTCGCGTTCTGAAGCCAACTTCATCAATTACGCTTAACGCGCTGGAAATCGAATTCGAGCAGGCGAGCGTCACTTCCGACCGCCAGACCCAGCCTGTGGAGGTTGTCACTGACCCCGCACGGGAGATGGCGACGCTCAGAGCGCCGAACATCCTTCAGCCCGGCCAGGCGGAGATTCACATTCAGTTTAAGGGAATTCTGAATAACAAACTGCGGGGATTTTATCGCGCGCAGGAAAACGGCCTTCAATACGCCATCACGCAATTTGAGCCTACAGACGCGCGCCGTGCATTTCCCTGCTTTGACGAGCCCGCATTGAAAGCCACCTTCGACATCACGCTCATTATCCCAAAGGGAGACATCGGCATATCCAACAGCGAAATCACTTCAGACACGCCCGGACCCGGCCCGGACCAGCACACCGTGCGCTTCGCAACTTCTCCCAAGATATCGAGCTATCTTGTGGCCATGATTGTGGGAGATTTCAAATGCCTTCAGGGCGAAGCCGATGGCATTCCCATCCGCGTTTGCGCCCCGCCCAACCAGGTGCAATTAGGCCATTTCGCCCTGGAATCGGCGGAACATATCCTGCCCTTTTACGAGCATTACTTCGGCGTTCGCTATCCCTTCAAGAAGCTGGACCTGATCGCCGCGCCCGATTTCGAGGCCGGAGCAATGGAGAATGCCGCGGCCATCACTTTTCGTGAGACCTACCTTCTGCTTGATGACCGCTATGCTTCGCCGGCGGCTCGAAAGAATGTGGCCACGGTCGTCGCCCACGAAATGGCGCACCAGTGGTTCGGAGACCTGGTCACCATGAAGTGGTGGAATGATATCTGGCTGAACGAAGGTTTCGCAACCTGGCTCAGCAGCAAGCCTGTGGAAGCCTGGAAGCCGGAATGGAATCTGCATGCCGATGACACTCTGAGCACCTATTCCGCTCTTTCACTCGATTCCATGACCGCGACGCGGCCCATTCGCGCCCCGCACGCCGAAACTTCAGCGCAGATCAATCAACTCTTCGATGGCATCACGTATCAGAAAACCGCTGCGATCCTGCGCATGCTCGAAGCTTATGTCGGCAGCGATCTTTTCCAGCGAGGCATTCACGCCTATCTCACAAGATTCGCTCACGCGAATGCAAGCGCACAAGACTTCTGGAATACGATCACGCAAGCCTCTCATAAGCCCGTGAACCAGATCATGCCGACCTTTGTGATTCAGCCCGGAGCGCCGATCGTGGCGGTTCAATCCCGTTGTGAGGGGTATTCCACGGAGGTCACGTTAAAACAGCGGCGGTATTTTCGTGACCGCGCGCGTTTCCAGGCCGGCAGTCCTGAACGCTGGACGATTCCCATCTGCCTGAAAAGCGCATCAGGGGCGGCCCAATGTGTACTGCTCAAACAAGCGCAGCAGGCGTTCAGGCTGCCGGGCTGTTCCCCCTGGGTGTTCGCCAATTCAGGAGCGCGCGGGTATTACTGGCTCTCCTACAGCCCGGAAGTCCTAAAGAAGATCAGCAAGAATGCCGAGAAATCGCTCACGCCCGAGGAACGCATCGCCCTCATCCCGGACGCGGGAGCCATGCTGAGTGTGGGACAGATCGGCATTGGAGATTATCTCTCGACGGTTGAAGCCTTGAGCGAGGATACACACCGCGCGGTGATGGAGGAAGTGACGAGCGCGCTGGATGGCGTGGGAGAAACGCTGGTAAATTCCTCCGACCGGGATCAATACCAGGCGCTGGTTCGCCGGCTGTTGCGCCCTGCCGCGCAGCGCCTGGGATGGAAACCTGCGCCCGGCGAAAATCTCGAGACGCAACTGATGCGCGCCGATGTTCTCGGAACGCTCGGCTATACGGGCCGCGACCCCGAGGTGCTCCATGAAGCCAGGCGACTGGCGGAAGCGTATCTCAAGGATCGCTCCGCCGTCGATCCCTCCCTGTCAGGAATGGTCTTAAACCTGGCCGCGCTCGATGGAGGCCAGGAACTGTACGACCAGTTCCTCGAACGCAGCAAAACCGCCGACTCGCCCGGCGAGCTCTACAAGTTCCTTTATGCCCTTACTGACTTTACCCAGCCGGCACTCATCCATCAGACGCTCGCCTATTCGCTCACGCCCGCCATTCGCGAGCAGGACTTTCCCTTCTTCATCGGCCGGCTCATGCGCAACCCCGCGGCGAAAGATACGACGTGGGACTTCGTCAAATCAAACTGGCCGAAAGTCGCGTCCAAGCTTTCCACCTGGGGAGGCGCTTATATCATCAGCGATACGCAAAGCTTCTGCGACGCCAGCCACCGCGACGACATCGAGCAATTTTTTAAAGCTCACCCTACGCCGGCTTCCAGCACGGCTTTCCAACGCACCATCGAGCGCATCAATCACTGCATCGATCTTCGTTCGCGTGAAGAGGAAAAGCTGAGTGCATGGCTCGGGCAACAAGCGGCCACGGCCAGCCTAAGATGACAGGACCGCTCGGTCATCGCCTCACGTCTTTTCCCGCAATTTTTCACGTAACTCCAGAGCTTGCCTGAACTCGCGCGCTAAAGTCTCATCAAGAAGGTGATTTCGGAGGGTTTGCAATTTCTCGATCAAGGCGTCAAGCGCCTGCTGAATGTTTTCCGTGTTGGTTGCGCAAATATCGCGCCAAAGGACATAGGGGCTTTCGGCAAGGCGCGTGACATCACGAAATCCCGAAGCAGCCAGTTCCAGGGACAACTCACTTTTTCCTCTGGCCAGGCTTGCCAGGGCGGTCGAGAGCAACTGCGGCAGATGGCTGAGATAGGCCGCAGACTCATCGTGCTCGGCAGCGCCCATCACCAGCACGCGCGCGCCCAGCCCGCGGACAAGCGCGCAAAAAGCCTTTGCCCTGGGGTCTTCGAGATCGTTCGGGGAATTCGGGACGACGGCGTAAATCGCATTTTCAAAGAGATCCGCCTGAGCGTTCTCAATGCCTGAACGCTCTTTTCCGGCGAGTGGATGTCCTCCCAGGAAAAGCGGACCCTGACCAAAATCTTTTCGCGCTGCTTCCAAAATCGAGCGCTTGGTGCTGCCCACGTCAGTGATCAGCGCATGGGATGAAACCATGCCTGACAACTCAGGCAGCAGGCGCAGGATTTCACCCACAGGGGCTGCGAGAATGATGAGATCGGCGTCGCGCGCAGCAAGGAGGGGATTTTCTTCCCCCCGATCGATGGCGCCCACACGAAGGGCGCGTTCTAAAATCTCCGGCCTGTCGCAGCCCACCCGAAGACCCTGGAAGCCGCGTTTCTTCAGCGCGAGTCCCCATGAGCCGCCCACCAGGCCCAGACCAATGATCGCAATACGATGAAAGGGAATTTCAAGAGGCGCCACGGCTGAGCAAGACAACAGGTGCCAGGCGCGCGATCTTGACTTCAGGTTGCATTTTCGGGCGCCCGCCGCCTGCCCTTCAGAACGTTCGACCGACGGCGGGCGCGATCATGCGCAACTCGCTCATCAGCTTTACAAATTGCTCGGGATATAACTGTTGCGGCCCATCGCTGAGGGCATTCTCCGGATCGTGATGGACTTCGAGAAGCACCCCATCGGCCCCGGCGGCCACTGCCGCGCGCGCCATGGGCAACACCTGATCGCGCCGGCCGGTGGCCTGGGAAGGATCGGCGATGACCGGCAAGTGAGAAAGTTTGTGAACGACCGGAATCGCCGAAACGTCCAGCGTGTTGCGCGTGGCATTCTCAAAGGTGCGAATGCCGCGCTCGCACAGAATCACGTTATAGTTGCCGCCCGACATGATGTATTCCGCCGAAAGCAGCCACTCCTCAATGGTGGCGGAGATGCCTCGCTTCAGAAGCACCGGCTTATTCGTCTTGCCCAACTCCCGGAGCAGGTTAAAATTCTGCATGTTCCGCGCGCCGACCTGCAAAATATCCACATACTCCAGCATGAGCGGGATCTGCGTATGATCCATCACTTCGGAGACAATCAGCAGGTTGTGACGGTCAGCCGCCGCGCGCATCAGTTCGAGTCCCTTCGGACCGAGCCCCTGGAAGGTGTAAGGCGACGTGCGGGGTTTGAAGGCGCCGCCCCGCATCACGCGGACGCCCTGCTCCGCCACAATGGCCGCGATGGTTTCAATCTGATCGCGGCTCTCGACGCTGCACGGTCCGGCCATCATCACCACCTGCTTGCCGCCCACTTCCACGCCCTTGCCGACGTGGATAACGGAGCCTTCCGGACGGAAGTGTTTGCTGGCCAGCTTGTAAGGGGCTGTAATCCGGTGCACTTCCTGAACGCCATCCAGCAATTCAACCTCCCGAGTGTCAAAGTCCACTTTGGCGCCGACTCCGCCCAGCACGGTCTGGACCACGCCGGTTGAACGGTGGACGTCAAATCCAATCTTCATCAATTTATCGATGACGGCCTGGATTTGCTTTTCCGTCGCACCCTCTTGCATCACCACAACCATAATTCAGGACTCCTTCGTTCGAGCCCGCTCTTCTTTCATCACGTGGTACTCCAGCGACCGGGCTTCGTCAATAATGCGCTCAAAAAGGCGCCGCACTGCCGCATCATCCAGCGGGCCGGTATTCGCCTTGACGACGTTGCGGAGAATTTCCGCTTCCCGCTCGGGCGCCCAGGCCGGAAGATGATGCAATTTCTTGTAATGTCCGATCTCCAGCGCGCATTGTGAGCGTTCATTGAGCAGCTTCAAGATCTGCTGGTCAATCTCGTCAATGCGCTTTCGCCACTCGGCCATGTCCTTCATGCAAATCGACTCCCTGTGCCTGATTTCAACCAGCGCACAAAGCGCTCAATGCCCTCCTCCCGCTCGGCAGCGTATCGTTCCTCGATGGCTCGCACCAGAGCGCTTCCGACCACAGCAGCGTCTGCCAGCGATTGCGCCTGGCGAATCTGATCGGGATTGGATAAACCGAAGCCCACGGCTAAAGGCAGCGCGGTGAACCGCCGCACGCGCTCAACCAGAGGCGGAATCGCCTCAGAAAAATTCAGGCGCTCGCCGGTGACGCCCGCCCGCGAGATGAGGTACACAAAGCCGGTTGAGAGCCGCGCGATGCGCGCGAGACGGTTATCCGTGGAAGTTGGCGAGGCAAGAAAAATTGTGTCCAAACTTTCGGCGCGCATCGCGTGAACGTACTCATCCGCCTCTTCCGGCGAAAGGTCCACCAGCAATGCGCCTTCCGCTCCCGCCCGCGCCAATTCCCGCGCAAAGCGTTTCAGCCCGTACTGCAATACGGGATTATAGTAGGTGAACAAAATCACGGGCGCACGGATCGCCGCTCGCCAGCCAGGCAAACGTTCCAAAATTGCCGCGAGCGTAGCGCCGCCCCGCAATGCGCGTTCTGACGCGCGCTGAATCACCACCCCATCCGCCATCGGATCGGAGAACGGCACTCCGAGTTCGATCAGGTCCGCTCCGCCTCGATCCAGCGCGACCAGCAGTTTGCCGGTGTCGTCGAGCGTGGGATCGCCCGCGGTCAGATAGAGCGCCAGCTTGTTTGCGCCCTGAGCGCTCTTTTCTCGAAGGGCCGATTCAATCCGGCTTGTGGAAATTGTCGACATCATCGTTGCCGCGATCCGCGCGGGAATGATCGCTCATAAGGCGCGAATCAATCAGAGGGGGCCGTCATCCTGAGCGAGAGCGAAGGATCCCAGCATTTTTTCTTCCGTAAAATACCGGGATGCTTCACTGCCATCAGCATGACAGAATCGATCTCTT
>CADDZJ010000125.1 GCA_902812415.1 Acidobacteriota bacterium | reverse complement strand
TTACAAGGTCTCTCCAAACCTTTCTAAAGGCGTGCCTGATTTCCATCGTGTGCCCCGCTCTGTTCGCCCAAGCGAGTTCAACCCGTTCCACCGTTGTTTCCCACCCCTCATCTCAGGCTTTGGCCAACACTCAGGATGGGTATGCGCGGCTCTCGCGGAACGATCTGAAAGGGGCGCAAGCTGCCTTCCTCAAGGCGATTGCCTTGCAGCCTGAACTGGCTTCGGCTCATCACGGCTTGGGCCTTGCTTTATGGCGCGCCGGGAAGAAGGATGCCGCCCTCCGCGAGTTCACGCAAGCCGAGCAGATTGAGCCGAGCAACGCAGACTTCCACCTGGACCTTGCCAGAGCCGCCTGGAGCCTGGCGGATGAATCGCAGCCTTCCCAGGGCGCCGGAAGCTCCGGCTCCGAAGTGACTCTCGACGCCTATCGCGAACTGGCCATTTCTGAAATGCGGAAAGCCCTGGCTTTAAAGCCTCAGGACGCCGGGATTCATCTGAATCTCGCGGAACTCTATCTCGAACTCCATCAGACCAGGGATGCGGCGGCGCAAGCGCAGGAGGCGGCCCGGTTAAAACCCGATGCCCGCGCTTTTGTGATCCTGGGACAAACTTACTGGGCTGATGGAAACGAAGTTCAGGCCCTCAGTCAATACGAAAAGGCGATTCAATTGGACCCTCACGACGGCGAAGGCTATCTGGCAATCGGGCAATTGCAGCTTCGCGAGGGCCACACGGCGGAGGCGGAAAAGGCTTTTCGCGAAGCCATCCAGGCCTCGCCGAATCTGGCGACCGCCTATGCGGCGCTCGGGCAAATTTTTCAGCAGACCCACCGGCCTGACGAAGCGCGCAGCGCGTTCGAGCGAGTTCTCGCTCTCAATCCTGAAGACTGGGAAAGCGCCTATCGGCTGGGTGAGCTGATGGCCGAGGCGGGAAAAACGCAGCGGGCGACAGACCTTTTTCAGAGGGCGCTCCAACTCCACCCCGAGTTTCCCGCCGCGCGTGAGCAACTCGCACTGGGCTTTTTGCGGCGTGGAGATTTTTCCGACGCGGCGGCGCAGGCGCAAATAATCGCCACTCACAACCCACAGGCGCCGGAAGGCCACCGCGTGATGGCCCTTGTGCTGTGGAAGCAGCGAAATTATGACGCCTCACTGACTGAATGCGCGATGGCGCTCAACGCCGATCCAAATTCCACCCAGATGCTTGTGATTCAATCGCTGGATCTGTGGCAGCAGGGCCGACGCCGCGAAGCGCGCCGTGCGCTGGCGGAAGCTGTCAAGCGCCAGCCGCGCCTTGCCTCCTCGATGGTTTTCTGCCAGCTTGTTCTCTGCGATGCGCAGGATATTGGAATCATCAGCGACTTTATGAGTAAAAACCGTTGGATTCTGAACCCGCTCCCCCCGCAGCCCTGAATGTTGTTCCTTATTGTAGTGACAGCATTTTCTTTAGCGCCGGCGTCCTCACCGGCGTTTTTCGGCGCTGAGGACAGCGCCGCTACAGTCTGCGTTGTCACGATCATTTGTAATTCTCAATAAGACGCCATGACAATGTTTCACGTGTTGCCGCCCTGATTCTCTTGCGTTAAGTTAAAGGGATCGTTGTTGCAGTTGCGATGCGCACAATGCCCGGTTCAGGCGAATCGAGGCGCGCCGCTCCTGGGGCTCCGGCAGGTTGGCCGGAAAAGGAATCTTCATGCAAGCCAGCGCGGGAAAAATTAAGCAGTTGCAGGCCGGGAATCTCAGCGTGCGAATTTATGAGAATCGCCGCGCCCTGGGCGAGGCGGCTGCGGCGCTGGCGGCGGACAGGCTGCGCGCGCTGGCTGCCCAGCATGAGACCGTGCCGGTGATCTTTGCCACCGGCGCTTCCCAACTCGAAACCTTGCGCGCTCTAACAACCATTCCTGACCTCCCCTGGAATCGCGTCATTGGATTTCATCTGGATGAGTACATCGGAATTCCCGACAGCCATCCCGCATCCTTTCGACGCTACTTGCGGGAAAATCTCAGCCAGCGCGTTCCCATCAGCCGCTTTTATTGGATTGACGGCTCTTCGAGCCGCCCTGAGAGCGTCGCGATGGAATATGCCACGTTGTTGCGTTCTCATCCTCCGCTCTTGTGCCTGCTGGGGATTGGCGAAAACGGACATCTGGCCTTCAATGATCCGGCAGAGGCCAATTTCAATGACGCTCTTGACGCGCGCCCGGTTGGGCTCGATCTTGAATGTCGCAGGCAGCAGGTGGCGGAAGGGTGGTTTTCAAAGCTGGAAGAAGTTCCTGAGCAGGCGATAACCCTCACCATTCCAGCCATCATGCGGGTTCCGGAATTGGTGGTATCTGTTCCAGGAGAACGTAAGGCCACCATCGTGCGGCGTACTCTTCACGATCCCATTTCCACGGCATGCCCGGCCACGATCTTACGTCGCCATCCCCAAGCCACTCTCTTCCTCGACGCCGAATCAGCCGTGGCGTTGTGACGCAAAAACGAATAAGGCAACGCGGCGCGAAACCCAACCCCTGCGTCCCTCATCCTTTACCGATGGCCTGGGTTAAAAAAACACGCTTCCGTGGCTCTCGATGAGAAATCCCTGTCAAGGCCTGGCGGGGCCGCTTTTTCAATCCCGGGATGCCGCCGGCAGGAATCCTCACCAGTAAAACTTCAAGGCAAACTGAATTTCGCGCTGGTCATTCTGAAGGTCACGAGTGGAATTAATCTTGCCAAAGGTCGAGGGAGAGCTGTAGTCCAGCGCGCCAGGCGCCGCCACCACGCCATTGCCAGAGAATCCCGGGTTGGCAAAATTGGGAGTATTCGTCAGATTGAAGAATTCGGCGCGAAACTCCAGGCGCGTTCTTTCAGAAGTCTGGAATTGCTTGAAAAGCGAAAAATCGAGCCGATGGAATCCCGGACCAATGAGCTGCGACGGCGTGCCACCCAGGGGAGCATAGTCAGACTGGCCGACTGTCGTAACCACTGGCGGGCTGGTGAACGCTGCCGGATTCATCCACTGGTTCACATTGTGGGGGCCAGCATAGAGGTTCTGTCCGGGAACCATCAGCGCATTACACCCGAAGTCCGCAGCTGTCGCGATGATGCAAGGGACCGTGAACGGCATGCCATCTTGAAGCGTCAGAATCCAGTTCGTTTGCCAGCCACCCAAGATCTGGTTCGCCACCCCGTGCGCGTTTCGCAAGAAGTGGCGGCCGTTGCCTAAGGGCAGGACGTAAGTTCCACTGAAGTGCACAACCTTTGCAACGTTAAAGTCGCACAGCCCGTAATCACCCTGGACTCCAAAGCCGGGCAACAGCGGGGCACGATAACCTGACAACGCGGTTGCATTCAGCACGTCTACAGCGTCTGACCGGCACTTGGACCAGGTGAAGTCCGTCAGCAGGTTCAGTCCTTCGCTGAAGCGACGCTCGAAAGTTGCCTGCAGGGAATTGTAATAGCTGTTGGTCCCCATTGTCGTGTAGGTTGCAGAGGTCGAAAAGTCAGGATACGGCAAATAGCTGACAAAGTTCACGGAAGGAGGCAACAGTTCGTGGGGTGTATTCGGGTTGATGTAAGAACCTAAATGTCGCACGGTATTGCCCACATAACCAACCTGAAAAGTCTGATTGGGGGTGAGTTGATCCTGGAGTGTGAAGTTATAACCTTGCGTGTAAGGCGTCTTCATGTAAAAGTCTTCGCCTGTAAAGGAAACTCCGCCAGGCTCTGCATCTGCCGAGGTAAGTGGAACGATCGGTGAAAGGCCGGTCGAGAGCGTCCCTAGTGCGCCATTCGGGAAAGTAATGGGCTGGGTGGGAGTGGTGGCCGTGTAGGTCAGGGTGTACTGGAATGGAAAATCGATGTAGTTTTCGATCACCGAGTTTTCAAACCCGCCATAAAAGATGCCATAGCCTCCGCGAGCCACCAGTTTCGGAGTTAATTGGTAGGCAAAGCCGACGCGCGGGGAGAAGTTGGTGCGCTGCGAGTGGCCAAGGCCGGGAAGGCTGGAACAGGCCATCTTGATGTTATCGGTCTTGGCCGCCGCCAAAAAGTCGGCTGAGAGCGGAGTGTTGCAACGCTCCTGGGTAAGTAGAAACTGCGCGGGGCCGCCCGGACCGGCGGGAAGAAAATTGGATTGCGCGCCGAAGTTTTCGATAATCTGGCTGAAATACTCCCATCGAACCCCGAGCTGCCAGGTCAGTTTGGATGTGGTTTTCCAGTCATCTTCAAAATAAGCCGCGTAATAATTCCGCCCCATGTCGGTGTTGGCGTAGTCTGACGCATTAATCACGTCCGCGCCGCCCACATCATCGAATCCTCCCGGAACCGACGTTGGAATCGGCGTCAAAAGCATTTGTGCGAGACCGGTATTGCCTCCGCTCTCGGTGGGCACTTCCGTATAAGCGCCGTCGAAAGCCCACGTCCCCCGGCCAGCGGGCGGCTGGAGGATCGAGAACTTCAGGTGCTGAAATTCGAATCCGGCCTTGAGTGTGTGGTTTCCCCGGATTTTCGTGCCGTTGTCCGTGAACTGAACCGTGGAGTTGTACTCCACCGAAGGCAGGAATTCGTTGCTGCCGAGTGTGTTCAAGCCCTCGAAAAATATGGAGCCTAAACCGCCGTTGTGTGGCGCCTGTGGAACATCCTGAATGCCGAACTGGCCTGGGATATTGGTGAGGTCATTGGCAAAGGGTTGCAGGCGTGAGGTTCCGATGCGGGTGAACCCAAGCCGCGCTTCATTCACAGTGGTGGGGGAAAAGGAATGAGTTTCGCTCAAGACGGAGTTGATGGCCACCGCGGACTGGTAACCGTCCTGGAAAGCCCCGCCATCGGCGATACCCTTGAACGGTCCGGGTAAGTACTGGGGTTCATTGGAGTAGCTGACCCGCCCAAACATCCGGTCACGGTCACTGAAGTTATTGTCCACTCGCACATCGAACTGGTCCACGGTGTCAGTTCGGAGGGGATCGCTGGAGAAATTGTTGAAAAGCGCCGCTGCCGTGGCGGGAGGAAACAGGTTCAGGAGCTTGATGGCGTTCGGGTCCAGGCGCGAGGAGGGCAGTATGTTTCCGGGAAAGGGCTCGCGGACAAAGCCAGCCAGAGTTCCAGCAGGGGTTCCGGCAGGGCACGCCGTTGAGCCCGGTTCAAGCCCGGTCACCGGATCCGGCGTCCCGCAATAGACGGCTCGCGTGGTGGCGGGATCGAAGACTGATCCGAGCGGGAAATTTCGCCCCAGTACGTCGGTCTGCGTTCCGCCTTGTGTGAGCAGTTCCGAGAGGTTCGTGTACCCGCTCGAGCGCTCCAGCGCTGTCGGAACTGTAGCCGTCCAGGGAGTGGCCTGTTGAATTCGCGTCCCTTCATAGTCCCCGAAGAAAAACGTCTTGTCCTTGCGGATCGGGCCGCCCAGCGTGAAGCCGAACTGATTTTGGCGATAGGCCCCCTTCGGCTCGTTGGCGGCGTTTTCAAAAAAGTTGGCGGTGTCGAAGACGTCATTCCGCAGAAACTCCCACGCATCGCCGTGAATTTGGTTGGCGCCCGATTTAACCGTCGCATTCAGCACCGCTCCGGCGGAGCGGCCGAGCGCGGCGCTGTAATCGTCGGTCTGCACCTTGAATTCTGCAATGGCGTCCACCGGCGGTCGGACGACGTAAGCCGTTCCGTTCAGGAAATCGACGAGGTCGGTGTTGTCATCCACTCCGTCCAGCAGGTAATTGTTCTGGGCCGGACGCGAGCCATTGGCGGAAAAGCTTCCCGTCGCTCCCAATCCTCGCGTGTCTTCCTGCCCCTGGGTGACGCCAGCGGCGATCTGGGCGAGGAAGATGTAGTTCCGCCCGTTCAGGGGCAGGTTGTTGATTTCCCGGGCTGCGACCACCTGGCCCACCGAGGCATTCTCCGTCTGCAATTGCGGCGGCGTGGAAGTCACCTGGACGGTTTGAGTGATCTGGCCGGGGGGCAGAACAAAGTTCACCATCACCTGCTGCTGAACATGCACGGTCACATGCGAACGGGCGACCTTCTGGAAACCTCGAAACTGCGCCTCCACCGTATACGTGCCGATCTTGACAGGCGTGAACGTGTAATTCCCGCTGGAATCGGTTGTGGTGGTAAGGACCAGCCCGGTCTCTTCGTCCCGCAAAGTCACCGTTGCTTGCGGGATCACGGCGCCAGACGGATCCCTCACCGTGCCGAGGATGGCGCCCGTATCAACTTGTGCGCCCAGCGGCAATGGAAGCGCCAGCGCCCCAAACGCGATTGCCAGTATGATTCGGCCCGCGAGGGCTGATATGGACTTGAGCCAATGCATCGGACAGGTCATAGGCATCACCTCGCACCAGCCATAGGAATCCGATGCGAGAAAGCCTATCAAACGCGGCCAAAGAAGGCAAGATGCTTCGGCGGCGGCGTTACAAGACCCACATCATCTGAACTCTCTGCCGACGACCCCAGAAGCATAAGCTCGCAGCGCTGAGAACAGTATTCCAGAACGTTCTGGAACGCCTCATTCCGGGTCACATTAAGCGTTTAACGAAAAGCGCTTGACTTCCATGGTAGAGTTTGATACTACGTATGCCCGATTCGGGGATCAGTCGCAAGAATCTTGAACCTGCATCGTTCAGTTGTGAAGCTGGGATGAAAAAAAGACCCGGAAAAAGCCTCGGTGGAAAGCTGGGCGAGAGATGCTGTGGATCGGGCTGCTTGTTCTTCTTCCCGCGCAGTCTGCCGCATCCTTGCAAACAACGGCTTCATCGAGACCCACAGCTTACTCTCTCCTGAAGAAGGCGGCGACTCTGATTTCTGCCGGCTGTCTCAAGCCGAAGCCACGCTGGAAAGTTTGCTCCAAGCAGACCCTTCCGATTTCCAGGCTATCAATTTGCTGGGTGTAATCCGCGCAAAATAGGGCCGGAACCAAAAGGCGGAAAAGCTGTTTGAGGAGGCTGTGCGCGGCGACCCTCGGATTACCGGCGCTCACGTTAATCTGGGCCTGCTCTATCTTGAAACGAACAGGCTGCAACAGGCTGTCAGCTAGTTTAAAGAGGCTCTTCAGCTTGAACCGCGCCGGCCTGACATCATGGCTGACCTGGCGCGAGCGTTGCAGCTCGAAGCAGCAGGTTACGCACAGGCAGGCGATTTCAGAACAGCGTTGCCGCTGCTTCTTCAGGCGCGAAGCCTGGAGCCTGAAAACGTCTCGCTTCTTGTTGAGCTGGGCATGACGCAAACGAAGTTGGGCCTATACGAGGACGCCGCAAAGTCGTTCAGCGCGGCGCTCAAGCTTAGACCGGCTGATGTGGCTATTGTTCTGGCCCTCGCGCGCGCGCCGAAATGGCCGCAAAGCGCTACGATCTTGCGGAACAGCGCCTGCAAACCTATCTGCATCTCCGCCCAGACGATGCCGCCGCCCACTACGATTCCGGTTACGCGCTGAGGTTGCTGCAAAGAAATCAGGAAGCGCGGCGGGAGTTCAAACGGACGCTTCAACTTGAACCGGGACAAACGGAGTCCATTTACGAACTCGGCATCCTCGATTTGGAGGAGGGCCAAATGAGCCGGGCTGCCGCGAGATTCTCTCAGGTCCTTGCCCGAAGCCCGGACCATCTCGGCGCTCTGCTTTCATTAGCCCAGGTTGATTACCATCGCAAACAATATGCCTTGGCGAAGGCTTTGCTTGAGCGCGTCGTTCATCAAGCGCCTTCCAACTATAAAGCGCATTATTATCTGGGGCTCTGCGAGGCCCGCCTCGGAGACAAAGCTTCGTCCGAACGCGAACTGGCTCTGGCTGTCGCTCTCGAGCGTCGCGCTGACGAATCGTAGCGCGCAGCAAGCGGGCTGCAAGGCGTCGGGCCAGGCCTGGACTCAGAAGGCGCGGGGAAGAATGAGGATCTGCCGCCTCATCGCCGCTGATGTCCGCAGGTAAAGCAGTTTGAGAGAAAGATGGCTTGACTCAAGCTGGGCCGGCATCCTCGAGCCCATCAGTCCAGTCCACAGGACCTGTGCGATAATGAGTTCTCTTGAATGCAACTCACACGCCGCAAGTTTATGTCCTCTCTGGGAGCGGCCACCCTGCCGGTTGGCCTTCAAAGAGCTTTCAGCCTGCCCTCCAATGGTCCTGTAATACCCGGCCGCTTCATCGACGCTGCGCGCTCGCTTGGCGTGAATTTCATCCACCAGTCATCCCCGACCAGTATGAAGTATCTGCTCGAGAGCATGGGCTCTGGCGTGGCGCTTTTTGACTACGATAACGACGGCCGTCTTGATATTTTCTTTGCAAACGGCGCGCTGATCACTGATCCGATGCCCCGACTAGCTATGCCGCGCAAGGTGAGCCCTGCATTCTGGAACCGCCTGTTTCGCCAGAAGAGCGACGGGGCCTTCGAAGATGTGACTGAAAAGGCCGGGCTTTGTGGAACGGGTTACTGCACAGGGGTGGCTGTGGGCGATTATGACAACGACGGCAACGCTGATCTTTACGTCACAGCCTACGGGAGAAACACGCTCTATCACAATGATGGCGACGGATCGTTTACCGATGCGACGGAATTGGCCGGGGTCGCCGGCGGAGGCTGGTCAACCAGCGCGGCGTGGCTGGATTATGACAATGACGGACGGCTGGACCTGATCGTAACCCGCTACGTCAGATGGGATTTGTCGGATGTTTACTGCGGTCGCAAGCTGCCAGGCTATCGGACCTATTGCTATCCTGATGTATTTCAGCCCACCACCGTATTGCTTTACCACAACGAGGGTAACGGCAAATTCACAGAAGTTTCGGAGAAAGCAGGCCTGACGCGGAAGGGAAATGGCCTGGGTGTGGCCGTCGTGGATTATGACCATGACGGCCATATTGACATTTTCATTGCCAACGATTCCGTCCCCCAGTCCTTGTATCATAACAAGGGCGACGGAACCTTTGAAGAAGTGGCTTTGGTCGCGGGCTGTGGGCTCGACAGCAACGGCAATACTTTTGCCGGGATGGGCGCTGACTTCGGAGATTATAATAACGACGGATGGCCGGATCTGATTGTGACGGACCTTGCCAACCAGATGTATGCGTTCTTCTCAAACGGCGATGGAACCTTCGATTACGCAACCACGGAGAGCGGTCTGGGCCTTATCACGCTTCGCCATTCAGGATGGGGCGTGGAGTTTTTCGATTATGATTATGATAATGATGGCTGGCAGGATCTGATCGTGGCGCAGGGACACGTGCTCGATAAGGTCCGGCTCTATTATCCTGAACTTCACTACCGGGAGCCGCCTTTATTGGTGAGAAATACTGGCGGGCGCTTTGTGGACGTTTCGGCCCAATCCGGCGTTGCTTTCGAGAAGCCCCAGGTGGGTCGGGGGCTGGCGGTAGGAGACGTCAACAATGACGGCAAGCTGGACGTTGTGATCAGCACAAATAACGGCGCCGCCGGCGTGTTAATGAATGAGACTCCTGCCTCCAATCACTGGCTCTCGGTTAAGCTGACGGGAATACGGAGCAACCGTGACGGAATCGGCGCTCGCATTAAAGTTTCAACCGACGCCGGAGACCGATTCGCCACTGTTTCAACGGCGGGAAGCTACCTCTCGGCAAGCGACCGCCGCGCGCATTTCGGGCTGGGCCCGAGCGCTGAACCGGTGACGGTTCAAGTGATTTGGCCGAGCGGCTGCATTCAGACAGTAAAGCGCTTTGCGCCGGATCAGGAAATTGAGATCCGCGAAGCTGAGCCGGGCCAATCATGAGCATTTCTCTCTTTTTAAACCGTCGCTCGCTTCTGGCTTTCCCCCTCACGGTCTGGTTCCTGTGCGCCCTGGCGCTGGGAGTTAGCAGCGGCGTCGCCGCTCAGACGGCTACATTTGACGAAGGCATGACGCTGTTCAATCAACATCGCTGGAGCGAGGCGGCCTCGGTATTCGAAAAGGTTGAAGCCCGGCAGCCGGGGCAGACGGACGCTCTGCTCTACCTGGGCAAGTCGCTGATCAACATGAACCGTTTCTTGGAGGCAGATGCTGCCCTGAGCAAGTAAGTGGCCGCACATGCGCGCTCGGATGACGCCATCTCATTGCTGGCCTTCTGCCGTTTTCGGGAAGACAAGCCGAGAGACTCCCTGCGGCTCTTTACCCGCGCCGCAGCCCTCCAGACCCCGGAAGCGGACGATTTCAAAATTGTCGCGCTGGATTATGCCTTGCTCAGCGATTATCGTGATGCTGCTAAATACCTGTTGATTGCCTTACTGTTACAGCCCCGCAATATCGAGGCTCGATATCATCTGGGCCGCGTGCGATTCCAACAATCGCGGTATGATGACGCGATTGCCGCGTTCAGCGAAGTTCTCAAGGAAGATCCGAAAAACCTGAAAGCTGAAAATAATCTTGGGCTTTGTTTCGAAGCGAAAGGCGAAATCAACCAGGCGCTTCTCGCCTACCAACAGGCCATCAAGCTTGATCAAGGAGCGAACCGTCCAAGCGCGCAACCGTACCTCAATCTGGGCAGATTACTGACTCAAATGGGCAGGCCCGAGCGGGATCTTCCCAGTCTCCTGAAGGGCGAGCAGATAAGCCCGCAACTGCCTGAAATCCATTATGAGTTGGCGAAAGCCTACCTGCGGCTTGGGAAGCTCCATGACTCATAAGCGGAATTGAAGATTGCCATCAGGCTGCGGCCCAATTATTCCGCCGCACATTACGAGCTTGGAATGGTCTATCGTCAGCTTGGCCAAGATGATCTTGCCAGCGCCGAGCTGCGCAAGGTTGGAGCGCAGTTCTGGAAGTCGCAATAAAAAGTGGCGACAGAAAGACGCATCTCAAGCGTTGGATTCAGGGAGTTTCATCCCTCAGCTTGAATTGCCAAATCACCAACGCAACTGTTAGATTCTAAAGAACGCGCCTGTAGCTCAGTTGGATAGAGCGGCAGACTTCGAATCTGTAGGTCGGGGGTTCGAGTCCCTCCAGGCGCGCCATTCTTTTCGGGTGACAACTTCCCCGCGAGGAACAAGGTAGAAAGAAAGGCCCACGGTGTGAAGCGTGTTGCACTTGCTTTGCAGGCTGGCATTTCACAAAGTCATGCTGCTCTCCGGAAGGTCGGATTGATACGGCGCGCACCCAACAGAGGATGATGCCCTTCGCGCTCATTCAGCCGTTTTCACTGCGCATCGTGAAAAATGATGCCCAATGTATGTCGGCGTCCTGATCGGACGCAACTCACCCCGTGCCGCAGATTGACGCGGTAGGCGCCGCGCGTTCCCGCAACCGGCCGGTAACGAAGAACCCACGATTAACCCTAA
>CADDZJ010000124.1 GCA_902812415.1 Acidobacteriota bacterium | reverse complement strand
TTCCATACGCTGCCCAGCCTCCAAGCCGTCATCCCAACGAGGGATGTGATTTCTGGGTTCGTCCTGCGCGCAAAATGGTTGTATTGGGCGCAGTCCCCATCCGGTCACCGCTTGCGTTTCATGATTCCAGAATCGGGGCTGGATTCTCGATCAACCCGCACAGCTTTTCGAGAAGGCGCGCGGCAATCTCTCCATCAGCCACGCGATGATCGACAGTAAGATTAAGCCTGACCGTAGGACGAACAGTCAGCGTTGCGCCGACCACCCAGGGACGGTGGGCGATCTTTCCCACTGCCAGAATGAAGCTTTGCTTCGGATCGATCATGGCCTGAAAATCGTCAACACGATACATGCCCATATTGCTCAATGTTCCCACGCCGCCCTGGAGATCATCGAGAGATAAGCGGCGCGCGCGGGCTTGGTCAACCAATCCTTCGCGGCGTGAAACGATCTCCGCCAGATCCAGCGTCGCAACATTCCGGATGACGGGAGCCACTACTCCGCGATCCGTTGCGATGGCCAAACCCAGGTCTACCTCGCTTCGCGGCAAGCCATCTCGCTCGGCCCAGACCGTATTTATCGCTGGAGTTTCCAGAACGGCGACCCCAAGCGCTTTTAGGAACAAATCGGTCAGGGTTAACTTACGACCCGTTTTCGCTGCGATTTGAGGCCTGAGACCTTCGTACTGAGATAACCACTGCTCCGCACAGGCTTCAACCCTTAGCGAGAAATGGGGGATCGTTTGAACGCTCTTGACCATCGCTTCCGCAATGAGCTTTCGGTGGTCGCTGGAAGCGTATCGTCTTGCCCGCAACTCCGAAGCGACCCTGCGAACGTCTTCCTCCACAATGCGCGAACCCACGCCGCTGCCCCTGATCGAGCCAATGTCGATGCCCAGTTGCCGCGCCAGACGGCGGGCGCGCGGCGAAGCAGGCGGAAGTCCCTTGCGCAGCTCCGCCGAATTTCGAGTTGAAGCAGCTTTCAGCGCAGCAGAAGAAGCTTTCTCCCGGGGCGCTGATGATGGCTCTGCGAGGGGCGGCGCCACTATGAGTGGGGCGGTGGTCAGCGTTTCTGCGCTCGATTCCACATGTGCCAGCACCGTTCCTACCGGCACAACCTGGCCGGGTCCAACGATGGGGATCCCTAAAGTTCCATCTGCCGGCGATTCTATTTCCATGTCGGCTTTGTCGGTGGAGACCACAAAAAGCGGCTCGCCCTTATGAACGGGGTCGCCCGGCTTCTTCAGCCAATCGCTAACGCAACCTTCCGTCATCGTCAGGCCAAGTTGCGGCATCACAATAGAGACATTCATCCCTTATTCTCTCCAAATAAAGAACAACGCGCTGATGAGGTCCCTGGTTTGTACTCCCCGATTCAAACTTCTTCGCGGCGCGCGCATCAAGAAGCCCTATCCTCTTAAGGTCGACCGCACCTCGCGGACGACGCGATCCACCGACGGGATGAGATAGTCATTCAAAGACGGGCTAAAGGCGTGAGGGGCAGGCAGCGCACAAATTCGCCTGATCGGAGCATCCAGTTCGTCCAAAGCTTCCTCTGATGCCAGCGCCGCAACCTCGGCAGAAAATCCGCAGGCGGCATAAGCCTCATCTAATATCACCAATCGGCCCGTTTTGCTAACTGACTGAAGAATCGTCTCCTTATCCAGCGGCGCAACGGTTCGGGGATCAATGACCTCCACCGAAATCCCCTCTCGTTCGAGGATTTCAGCCGCCTCCAGGGCCTTTGACACCATCAGGCTTACGGCGATAAGAGTCACATCTCTTCCAGGGCGTCGAGACGCTGGCCGACCAAATGGCACGGTGTATTCTTGCGCCGGCAGCGGGCCTTTTGTGTTGTAAAGCGCCTTGTGCTCGATGAAAAGCACAGGATCGTCGCAGCGGAGAGCCGTCTTCAGAAGACCTTTCACGTCGTACGACGTTGCGGGCACGGCCACTCTCAGACCCGGAATGTGCATGAAAAATGAATAGAAGGTATGCGAGTGATGCGGGCCAGTATTGCGAACTCCTCCCATGGCAGCGCGGATAACCAGAGGAACTCTGAACTTGCCATTTGAGATGTAATGAATCGTGGACGCCTGTTGGATCAACTGCCCGGAGGCTTCCAGAATAAAGTCGAAAAAGACAAGATCAACAATGGGCCTGCTGCCCGCAAGCGCCGCCCCGATGCCTAACCCCACCTGCGCCAGTTCAGCGATCGGCGTGTCTCTCAAGCGTTCATCGCCAAATTCATTCCACAAGCCGCGAGTCTGCGCGAAGTTGCCGCCTCGAGGCCCAATGCCCTGTCCTATATAGAAAATGTCCGGATTCCGCCGCATCTCGTCACGAATCGCTTCGATGCCCGCTTCCACATAAGCGCCAACCCGCTCTGAGGAGGTTTCATCCAAGCCCTGCCTGACGCTTGATTGTGTTTTCGCCACTTCGATCTCCCTTTTCGATTCCATCAGCCGCAAAACACTTGATCCAGCGCCGTAGCCGCCTCCGGTTGTGGAGAGGCGAGGGCGAATTTGGCTGCGTCCTCGATCAGGCTCCTCACTTCCTCGTCGATGCGCTCGAAGTCATCTGGTTCGGCCCATCCGGAAGCAAGCACCTGCTCACGCAGTCTCTTGACGGGATCCCGCTGCTTCCACATCTCCACTTCCTCCCTGCTTCGGTACGACGCACCTGGATCACCCTCGTGATGTCCAAACCAGCGATAGGTGCGGCATTCCATCAGCGTCGGCCCTTCACCTTGCCGCGCCCTTTGAACGGCTTCGCTGGCTTTTTCGTATATTGCCAGCGCGTCATTGCCGTCCACTTCGATCCCCGGCATTTGATAGGCTGCCCCCCGGCTCGCTACGCTGGTATTTTTCGTTGCCACCTTGAAGGGTGTTTCCGTCGCATAGAGGTTAATTTCAGACGAAAATTACGGGCAGTTCCCACACGGCTGCCATGTTAAGAGCCTCATGGAAAGCGCCATTGTTCACGGCGCCGTCACCGAAGAAAGCGACAGCCACTTGTCCGGTTTTCCTTAATTTCGCGCTTAGAGCCGCGCCCGCTGCAATGGGAATGCCGGGCGGCACAACTCCGTTGGTTCCCAGAAATCCCACCGCCGGGTCGTAAAGGTGCATGCTTCCGCCGCGCCCGCCGCAGCAACCGCCCACCGCTCCCATCAGCTCCGCCATGACTTCCCGGGCTGGAATCCCTTTTGCTAGTGCGTGACCATGGCCTCGGTGAGAGCTTGTGACGTAATCCTCTTTCCGAAGGCAGGCGATGACGCCGGCCGCGATGGCCTCCTCTCCGACATATAAGTGAATGAAACCCGGCATTCGACCGGACCGAAAGATTTCTCTCGCCTTGAGTTCAAATTCGCGGATTTCCGCCATCGTGCGGTATAGCGACAAAATCAATTCTTTCGAGACATTCATCGAAGTTTCCCTAAAACCGCTGTTCTCTTGCTGAGGCTCACAAATTATAGTGACAACACGGACTGTAGCGGCGCTGTCCCCAGCGCCGAAAATCGCCGGTGAGAGCCTGCCCTGAGCGCAGCGAAGGGACGCCCGCGCTGCAGAAAATGCTGTCACTATAATTCGTAAGCCTCCCTGTATGTCGCAAACGCCTTCGGCGCTGGCCGTGTGATTCACCGCATCGCGGCGGAAGCATCCATGCGCACCGAAGATCACCAGTCCCGCGCAAAGCCTACGGTCCATCCTCCATCGACCACCAGCACATGGCCTGTGATATAGCGCGCCTCGTCAATGACCAGAAACAGGACCGCGTTCGCAATATCTTCAGGTTCTCCGGGTTGCCTAAGCGGAATGTGGGCCAGAAGACTCTCCGCCAGGCGCTGGGACGCAGGGTTGTAAAAGAGCTCCTGGGTGACATCCGTCAAGATCGAGCCGGGCGCAATCGCATTGACTCGTATTCCGTGCGGGGCCGCTTCCAGCGCATGACAACGCGTGAAATTCAACATCCCGGCTTTTGCCGCGTCAAAGGCGGATTGCAGGCGCATGGGCACTATTCCCAGAATCGAGCCGATGTTGATAATCACCCCTTTTCGCCGTCTGACCATGTTCGACGAAACGGCGCGCGAGCAATAGAAGACTCCGTCCAGGTCCACGCGCAGCATCGCGCGTCAGTCAGAGTCGAGGAAATCATGAACAGGGCGGCGTTCCTTTACCACGTTGATCCCGGCATTGTTCACCAAGATTGCGATGGGCCCAAGATCTTTCTCGATTGTCGCAACCATTTCGTTTACGGCGCGGGCATCGCCAACGTCAGCCTGATAAAACGCGGCTCGACCTCTCTTTCGACAAATTCCTTCCGCCACGGCCTCGCCGCCTGAGTTGATGTCGTTCACTGCGACGACGGCGCCGTTCTGAGCCAGGGCTTCGGCGATAGCTTTTCCGATCCCTCGCGCGCCGCCGGTAACCAGCGCAACGCGTTCTGAAAGATTCACATTCATGACGAACCCCACGCCTTCGGGCGCTGGCCAGGCTTCGCCCATGACGCTAAACCGCATCTTAACTGGTTCAACCAGATTCCGTGGTGGTCTGGATAAAATACCACTATAAGGGGTGACAATCAATAAAACCAAAGGGTCGGCGGCGAGAGGCGCCGGTGCAGCTAAACAACGAACTTGGAGGGAAATCCTGATTTCCAGGCCGTTCGTTGCCAGTTGTCAAGGGCTTGTTGGGACAGTCTCCATGAAGGGAGCGGCAGCATCAGGCGCATGGCCATGCCGTTTAAATAAGGCTCGTACATCTGGCGAAGCTCCCACAGTCTTTCGTAATCCACTTCGCGCTCCAATTCCATCCCTTCGGCGGTCAGCAAAGTCCAGAGACGCTCCAACTCCTCCTTGCGAAAACGATTCTCGCGGAGAGGTTCCGGTGGGCTGAAAATCACCTGAGAGAGATCAACCACCGCATGCCGCGCAATCGCAAAGGTGAGCTGCGCCTGCCACTGAAGCTTGTTGCGAGCCTGGGTGATGAGGAAAGCCGAGGTATCCAAAACCGTGGCCAGCGCCGCCAGCCATGACTGATTGCTGTGCTGAGAACGGAAGAAGCACAGAACGGGATATGAAAGATGGCCTTCCATCAATTCCGCCGACCAGGATTCCCAGTCATGAAGGTATTCAATGAGCGTTTGCATGTGTTCCGGACGCGCGTGACGTCGCAACAACTCCGCAGCGGTGGGAGGGGAGCCGGAGCGCGCATCCATCAACGAGATATTCACCTCACGCTTTGAGAACGCGCCGTAAAGCACCGGAAGATAAGTGACCACCACGGCCAGCATCCCGAATCCCGTGCCTGACTCAATCACCGTGATCACCCGCGCTGCCGTGGAGACCGGAACCACATCCCCGAGTCCGAGGGTGAAGAAGCAGCTCCCGCTCAGGTAGAGGTCCATCCAGAAGGAAGGGCGCACGCCGCTCAATCTCACAACGGATCCCGCAGACCACTGAAGCAACGCAAAGCTGAAGATAAGGCCGCAGGCCCAAAGCGCAAAGAGAAACAGAAGTGAAAGCGGACCAAAATAACTGAGGAAGGATTCCCGCCGCCGGCCGGGCTTCAGGCGACGCGCGATCGCAGCCCACGGCGCCCAGGTATAGCGATAGAAGACGCGTGTCAGCCGAAAATGATATCTCACCACCCGCCGCGGCAGGACGATGGTCTCGAAAGTATCCCAGAGTATCGTGAGTAAAAGCGCGAACCCTGCCAGCGCGCCTAAAATTCTCATGGCATTAATGGGAACTGCAAATTACCGCGGCACTATTTTCTGTAGCGGCTCTTTCCCCAGCGCCGAAAGACGCCGGTGGGGACACCGGCGCTACAGCAAGGGCTGTCACGGTAATTTGCAGTCATCAATCGACGATGGTTGCGAGGGGTTTAAAACCTGCCAGGCGGCCAAAAGATCCGCTCGGACGCCGCGGCTTACGGGATCAGTACGATCTTTCCATAAGAGCCTGGTTCCAAGACGGCCTGATGCGCGCGAGGGGCCTCAGCGAGCGGCAATTCCTGATTGATGACCGGCCGCAGAGTGCCGTTTTCGAGACCCACAACGAGAGCGGCATGGATGCTTGTTAACTCCGATTCCGCGGCGTTCATCAGCGTCATTCCCAGGATGCTGGCATCGCGGCTCATGGTATCCCGCGGATTGATCTCGACGCTGCCGCGGCTCCCAATCACCACGACCCGGCCATTGCGAGCCAGAATCGTGAGATCCTTGCCCAGGTTCACATTGGCCAGCATCTCAAGGATCACATCGACGCCTCGCCCGTTCGTCAGTTGCTGAAGTTCGCTAAGGTAGTCAGCCGCGCGGTGATCGAGGATATGGTGCGCACCCTGCTCGGTCACCAGCTTTCTGCCGCGCTCGGTGCCTGCGGTGCCGATCACTTTCATGCCTGCTGCGCGCGCCAACTGCACGGAGGCCACGCCGACTCCACCGCTCGCGCCATGGACCAGAACCGTTTCTCCCGGCATCGCACGCGCGCGATGAAACAAGGCGCGATAGGCCGTAGCATACGGAATATTCACCGCTGCGCCTTGCGCAAACGTCACTTTATCTGGCAAGGGGTGGACCTGGGATTCCTTGCAAAGCGCCTGCTCCGCATAGGCGCCGCTCAGAGTTCCGGCCACGTAAACGCGCGCCCCAGGCACGAAGCGCGTCACCCCATGGCCCACAGCTTCCACTACGCCGGCTGCATCCATGCCTGGGGTGTAGGGCAAGTCAGGCTTGGCGGCGTATCCGCCCGAGCGGATATAAGTATCCACGGGATTCACCCCGACAGCCTTCACACGCACCACCACTTCGCCCGGACCTGGACGAAGATCGGGAACCTCTTCCAGCTTCATCACCTCCGGGCCGCCAAACTGATGAACTCGAATCGCCTTCATGAATGACTCCTGTTGGATCTTTGATATAAGTATTGCCACTGACCCATCATGGCGCTGGCTACAGTCCAGCATTTTCCGCAGCGATGCGCGCAACGCTTGCCCAGTCGGCATCCTGGCGGCCCAGCGCAATGCCCGTCAGCATACGATCTCGCACCAGGCTCGCAACGGGCATCGGGACCGCGGCGGCCTCGGCGGCGGCCAGCGCCAGGCGCACGTCTTTCAAGCCCAGCGCCATCTTAAATCCCACGGGTTCATATTTATCCTCAACGATCAAGCCTCCATAGGTCTTATAAACCGGAGCGTTAAAGAGCGACGTGGTGATCATTTCCAGGTACGCTTGCGGATTCACGCCGTACTTGCGAACCAGGGCGAAGGCTTCCGCAAGGCTTTCAATCATGGAAGCAATCAGAAAATTGCCGCTCAGCTTCACCACGTTCGCGGCAGCGGGCTCTTCGCCCATGTAATAAGTGCGCTGGCCGACGGCGTCGAAAAGCGGCTGAAGGCGCGCGCACACGTCCTGAGGCCCGGCGGGCACGACATAGAGCTTTCGAGCCGCGGCGGCTTCCGGGCGTCCGAAAACGGGCGCGGAAATATAAATCTGCCCCGCCTCGCGGTGAGCCTGGGTCATTCGCTGGGCGAGCGCCACGCTGATGGTGCTCATGCAGACATGCGCTCCGCCGCGCTGAAGCGCCGCGAGCACGCCGTGAGAGCCAAAGACCACCTCTTCCGTCGCCGCATCGTCGGCGAGCATCGTCACCACGACATCGTTTTGGGCGGCTTCCGACGGCTGCGATGCAACCCGCGCTCCTTCATGGGCAAGCTCCTCCGCGCGGCTGCGCGTGCGATTATAAACCGTGAGCGTGTGTCCGGCCTTTATGGCATTGCGAGCCATGGGAAGACCCATTTGGCCCAATCCAATCCAACCCAGTTGCATGGTTAGCTCCTCTTCTCACAAAACGACGCATCCCGCTGGGCGCCGACTAACGCCGCAATAACTTGAAAGCATGACCTGTAGGGCCCAGACCCTGTTTGAAAGCCAAATGAATCCAAAGCATGGCCAGCGGTTCGAGGAGTCGCGAGGCGGTTAAAGGGCCTGCGTCAACCACTTCAAATCCAAGCTCGGAAGCAAGCGTCGATACCACGGTTTTGGCGGAGGCGTCATCGCCGCAGATAAACATGCTGGCAGCCTCTGACCCGAATCGAGGATTGCCGAAGTTTGGGGCGCCGATCGTATTGAAAGCCTTCACCACCTTCGCGCCCCGGGCCCACCGGGCAACCTCTTCGCCTGCCGAATTGGTCGTTCCAATGACCAGGCCTGAAAGATCAGGCGCCAGCGGGTTTGTGCAATCTACCACAATCTTGTCCGAAAGGTCGCCGGATGACTTGATGGCGTCCTGCGTCGCTGGCCAGGGGGTGGCGAAAACCACGACTTCGCCGAAAGACGCCGCTTCTTTCACGCTTCCCGCCCGCGCATGCTTTCCGATGGACTTCACCAGTTCCTGAACCTTCGCGCCGCGCGGATCGGGAACGCCGAACATGATCTCATGCCCTTTTTCAGCCCATAGCTTTCCAAGGGCGCCGCCTACGTTTCCTGCGCCTATCACTCCAATCTTCATCGTTTTCCTCCATCTCAGGCTGTGCGCCTGCGGGGTTGCAGGTTTATTTGAAGGAAGCCGCTGCGGCCTGCCTGGCGATCAGGCTGGCGCTTCGGCGGGGATCACATAAATGGTCCGCCGTTCGTGGTTGCGAATAATGGCTAGAGGCGAGCTGACGCCCACCTGCTGCTCCGTCAAAAGACGATGCAAATCGTCAATGCCTTTCACGGGCTTATCCGCGTAGCCCACAATCACGTCGCCTTCGCGCAGGCCGGCGCGCTCGGCAGGGCTGCCCGGCTCGATGGAAACCACGAGCACGCCGCTTTCGACCGGCAAGTTGAGGTGGCGAATCAGGCGGCGGGGAATGGGCGCTTCCTGCCCCGCGACGCCGATGTAGCTGCGCGTGATTTTGCCGTCTTTGATGAGCCGTCCGGCCACGAATTTTGCGGTGTTAATGGCGATGGCAAAGCAGATGCCCTGGGCGGGAAGAATGGTGGCCGTGTTCACGCCCACCACTTCGCCGCGCGAGGTCACCAGCGGGCCGCCGGAATTGCCCGGATTGAGCGCGGCGTCGGTCTGAATAATATTGTCGATCAGCCGTCCCGAACGCGCGCGCAGCGAGCGGCCAAGCGCGCTGACCACGCCAGCCGTCACCGTGCATTGGAATCCGTAAGGGTTGCCGATGGCAATCGCAAGCTGGCCCACACGAAGCGCCTGCGCGTCGCCCAGCGCCACGGGAACCAGATTGGGCGCATGAATCCTGATCACGGCAAGATCGGTATGGGGATCGTCGCCCACCAATTCGGCGGGAAACTCGCTGCCATCCGACAGTGTAACCTTGACGTTCTCCGCGCCGTGGACTACGTGGCTGTTGGTGAGAATGAAGCCATCTGACGTGAAGATGAACCCCGATCCGCTGCCGCGCGCCTCCCGCGGAAAACGAGGGTCCTGCGCTCTCCGCCCGCGGAGTTGATGAGTCACGTGAATGTGCGCCACCGAGGGGCTTACGCGCTCGGCGGCAAAGACGACGGCCTGCGAGTAAGCGTCGAGCAGCGCGCTTTCGGAATCCGCGGCTGGCTCCGCCGGTCGCGGTTTCTGATCGTCAGAAATAGAGTCTGTAACAAACTGATAAGTGGGTGTCCTCATTGGAATGTCTCCCTCCCCGGCATGATTTTCATGATCCGGGTGATTGATTTAGACCATTACAACAGAGAAGGGAAATTCTGGGAAGTAGGCACTTTGAAGTGATATAGTTACCTGAAAGTGTCTATGCCAAGCGCAACAACGCAAGAGAGGCCCGATGTCCTGAAGGCCGAGTGCGGCTCCCAGCAAGTGCTGGAACTGATCGCCAACAAGTGGACCGCGCTGGTGATCTACTGCCTCGGTCCAGGCCCGTTGCGGCACAGCGAACTGCGGCGGCGGATTGGAGGCATCTCGCAAAAGATGCTGACCCAGACTCTGCGCAACCTCGAACGCAACGGCCTGGTCACCCGCAGGGTTTATCCCGTGGTTCCGCCCCGCGTGGAATACTCGCTCACCCCTCTTGGACGGACTCTTTGTGAGCCGCTCAAAGCCATCTGCCGGTGGTCCGAGCAGCACCTCCCCGAACTCCAGGCCGCCCGCGCCCGAAACGGCCAGCGCCTTGCACCGCGAGCCTCGTAGCCGAAGGCTCTCAATTCAAATAGGGGCGCAAAAAACCTGCTTATTCCGGCCTGGTCTTGCGGAAGAAGCCGACCAGCTTGTCGTAGGTGGTGGATAAGTCTTCGGGCAGGACGCGCGTCTCGCTCACCACCGACGCGAAGTTCGTATCCCCTACCCAGCGGGGCAGAAAATGGAGATGGAGATGATCCGCCACCCCCGCGCCCGCGCACTTGCCCAGATTCATTCCGGCGTTATATCCCTCCGCATGATAAGTGGATTTCAGCGCGGCCTCCGCCTGGCGCGCCAGAACCATCATCTCCTGAAGCGTCTCGTCACCCAGGTCCGAGAGATTTGCCACGTGGGCGTAAGGAGTCACCAGAACGTGGCCCGTGGTGTACGGGTAAAGATTCAGGAAGACGAAATTCAGGCGAGCCCGATGGAGGATGTAACACTCACGGTCGCGCGCGGGGTCCCGCCGCGCCATCTCACAAAACGGACATCCATTCCGACGAGTCCCCTCGCGGATGTATTGATAACGCCACGGGCTCCACAAATAATCCATCGAGCGTGATCCTGCCCAAGCATGGTGCGTTCTTTGCAGGCTGAGCTTGAGCGCGCAGGACTTTAAGCGGGTTCGGTTTGGCCCGGCGTGCCGGCGCCGGTATGCTGATTTTCTGCAGGGTGGGCGGGCGCAGCCTGAGCCTGACCCAGGCCGCCGTTCACCACGTCTTTCAGTTCCTTGCTGGGCTTGAAATAGGGAATCTTTTTGGCCGGAACTTCAACGCGAGCGCCCGTCTTGGGATTCCGGCCCACTCGAGACTTCCGCTCGCGAGTGCGAAAGCTGCCGAACCCCCTGATCTCGATCTTCTGCCCCGAGCGGAGAGACCGGATGATGCTGTCAAACACCGTTTCAACAATCAGCTCGGAATCCTTGCGGCTCATTTCCGCAGTCCGTGAAATTTCCTCGATCAGATCAGCTTTTGTCATAGTCATCTCTCCACACACCCGGCGCCCGTGAGGTCATTTAAATGAAATCGGTGAAAGTGAAATCGTCATCCATTGTCGCACGGATTGCAGCAATCCGTCATGCGCCGCCTTGTGCCTCATTCCCGTTGCTCTGCGCCGGCAAGCTTTGAGGGTTAGCCAGAAACCCAAAAGCCAGTGACAATTGATGAGTGACGAGCAAAGAATCACTTCTTGCCCTTTGGCTGTTTTTTGTCACTCATCACTTTTCACTTATCACTTATCACTCTCGCTATGATTCCTCTTTGCCTTTGACCCCTTGAAAATTGACTCCTCTCCCAAAAGTG
>CADDZJ010000123.1 GCA_902812415.1 Acidobacteriota bacterium | reverse complement strand
TCGCATTTTGCTGAGTATCTTCACCGCGCATAGACAGACCTCCTGGGGGATTCAGAAATTCAGGAGGCAATATATCACATTGCGATATAATATCAAATACTTTTTTTGTTTTTCAGCAACCTGCTAGTTGAGCGGTGCCCCCTGAAACCATGATTGGGCGCTGGCGCGCGGTCCGCCTGTGGCCTGGTGCAGCTGCAGGCGACGAGCCAAAGAGCAACAACTGACCGATGCCAGCGAGGGGCTCCTGCAAAGGAAGCGGTGCCTCGAAGGGCGGAGACGGCGGCTCACTCCGCCTTTCGGCCACGATCGGAGATGTGTGGAGCAACGCTGTGTTCTGCTGCTGGACGGCGCGCCAGACCGCTTGGGCATTTTCGCCGATGCCCTTTTCGGTGACCAGTTCGCGCGCCATAGCCATGAGAAAGTCGTCTTCGCCCTGGGCCTGTAATCCCTCGGCTGAGAATTTACCTTCCATACCCATCGCCACGAGCAGCTTCCGCCCCATCAGCCGCAGACAGGTCTCCTGCGCTGTCCGAGCGTACGCGAAATACTTGACTGTCACCTCCTCGGTTTGCCCAATCCGCCACGATCGCCGGCTCGCTTGTCGCAGAGTGTAGAGCGAATAGCCCGTTTCCCCAAAAATCAGGTCTTTATACTCGAGAAGATCGAGGCCCAGACTCACGAGTTTCGGGTGTGAGATCACTACCTGTACACCCTGGCGCGATTGCCGCTCGTACCACGCTTCGCGTACTTCCGGTTTAACATCGCTGCTGAGGACCGCTACACGAACGCCCTTGCGCTGCAGAATCCGTTCCAGTCGGCGTGTCACGTCTCTCGTCCTCGTGTACACGGCAAACACGTGAACTTTTCGGCCACGGTTCAGGCTCGCCTTAATTTCTTCAAGCAGCTTCCGTTCCTTCGCATACAGCACGTTCTCGGGCAAGTCTACCGGCTCGGCGATCACAAACCGCTCGCGCCTGCCGGCGTCAGGATCGTATTCCCACCCATAGAGCGTTCCGAGACCGAACGGACGATCTGGATAGAGCAACAGAGCGTTCATCCCTACGCTGACTACGGAATTGTTGCCGCGATGCTCTTTGAGGGCTTCCCTGATGTCTTCTTCGAGCTTCTCGTAGGCCTTTCGCAACGGCTCGTCCATTTCGACCGGCACGACCTCCTCGCGGTAGGGCGGCAAGGCTTGGGCGATGTCTTCGAGCGAGAGAAACGCCGCCATCGGCATCAGGAAATCGCCAAAGAGCTGCGGTGACGCGCCCGGCCGCCCGATTACCGACAGGCAGACCCGGAGCACCAACTGCAACTCTGGCACGCGCCCGAAGTTTTCTGGCCGGTGGCCGATCGTTCCATCCGCATCGTCAAGACAGAGCGAATCGTGCATAAAAACCGGCTGCCCCTGCGACCCTCCTCGGCTCGCACCAAGATCAAGGGCAAGGAACCCTGCGATGAAACCGGCCTGAACTATTACGCGACCAACGTGGAGCTGGGATCGGTCCCGCCCCTGTTCATTCACCAGTTAGGCCGCAGCCGTTGGAGAATCGACACCGAAGTCTTTCAAACGCTGACCACCGACGCCCATCTCAAACAGCCTTCCGTTCACCAAAACCGCGGCCAAGCCCTGATCAACCTGATCATGATTCGCGTGCTGGCCTACACCTTATCCATGGTTTTCTACCACCGTCAGGTCCGCAGCCATTTCCGGAAGGCCTCGTTTGGCTTCTGCGACCTGGCCAGGCAGGTCGCCTATGCCTTCCTGCCCTCAGCACCTCGCCGGGATTCCGGCTGAAACCCCGGCCAAGCTCTCCGTCCTACTGATTTGCCCTGATCCTCTTCAGCGCCTCCGGTGAGGGCAACGGCCCGCTGTTCCCTCAGCACGCCAAACCAGCTCAGGTCTTCTCTTTCAACGCTTACCCCCGGAGCAGAGAGCGCTTGCAAAAATCCTCCCGCTGCTCCCGATGACCGAACCGGCCCATAATCAGGCGAGTGTGGTGCACCGCAAGATAGGCTTACGAAATCGCTGCCTTCCCCTTTGACTTCATGGACGCGCTCTAGTAGTTTGATGGATTATGAGGCATTTACAACCCGTCATCTGGTCCAAAGGCACGTTCCTGACGCCGCAGCATTTGCAGGCGCAGGATCGCTTCACGGAGAGCGCGCTGGAGTTCCGGGTCGGAGCGCTCAACTTCCGTCCCTGGGGTTTCTCCTCTCTGGAGATCGATCAGGAAGCGCTCGCAGCGGGCAACTTCGCCATCTCCAAAGCGGCGGGACTTTTGCCCGACGGGTTGCCCTTTGAGATTCCCGAGTCTGATCCGCCGCCCCCGCGCAAGACCCTCGCCCCTTATTTCGAAGCGGAGCGCGACCGCGTGGAGGTGTTTCTGGCCATCCCGGAATACCGCGAGCGCGGGCGAAACAACTCGTTCGACTCGCGCAACGGCGACACCCGCTACCGAACGGAAGTGGCCATGGCGCGGGACGAGAATACGGGACTCGGGGAGAAATCCATTCAACTGGCCCGGAAGAACTTCAGGCTGCTGGTGGAAGGCGAATCGCGGCAGGGAACCACGGCGCTCCGCGTCGCTCGGGTGATGCGGACGCCAGCCGGCGCCTTTCAGCTTGACGATCACTTCGTGCCGCCCCTGCTTGACATCTCCGCCAGCAACTACCTGATGGGGATTCTCCGGCGGCTGGTCGAGATCCTTTCGGCGAAGAGCGCCATGCAGTCCGGGCTGCGCCGGCAGAAGAACCAGGGCCTTGCCGATTTCACCGCCGCCGACATCGCCAACTTCTGGCTGCTCTATACCACGAACGCCTGGTTCCCTCTGCTGCGCCACCTGTTTGAGACGAAGCGCGGGCATCCCGAGCAGCTCTTCTCCGCCATGACCTCGCTTGCCGGCGCGCTCACCACGTTCTCTCAGACGTTTCAGCCGCACGATTTCCCCGTCTACAATCACGACGATCTCGGCCCCTGCTTCATATCCCTGGATGAGATCATCCGCGCGCTGCTTGAAACGGTGGTGCCCGCGAACTTCGTTTCACTGCCGTTGAAGCTGGTTCAGCCCTCCATTTACGCCACTGCCCTCGCGGACGACAAGTACCTGCTCAATACCCGGATGTACCTCGCCATCGCCGCAGACATGAAAGAGGCCGACCTGATCAGGAAAGCGCCGCAGCTCATCAAGGTGGGAGCGGCAACCCAGATTGAGACTCTCGTCCGCCAGGCCCTGCAGGGAATCAAGCTGACGCATACCTCGACGCCGCCCGGCTCGCTCCCCATCAAGCTGAATTACCAGTATTTCAGCTTGAACCAATCCGGAGAATCCTGGGATGCTGTGGGACGCGCGCGCAACCTGGCTGTTTACGTGCCAGCGGATTTTGCCTCGCCGCAGCTTGAGCTGATCATCCTGTTGCCTTAATCAGCGGAGTTGACGTGGCGGGCGTAACCGTCAAGCCAAGTCCCGGCCATTGCTCTATTAACCTTGTTACTTCGTCAGGAAGAACAAGACCAAGAGCACGGCAATCAGGATGATTCCGCCAAACACGAGAGCGATGGGAAGCCACGAAGGCCCGGAAGCGGCAGCGGGCTGTTCAGGCAGCTTCGGCGCTTGAAGCCCCTGAGGGAAGGGAGCCATGGGGCTGGTCGCCTGCGGCATCTGTGGCGGGGCAAACTGGGGCATGGAGAAAGAAGGCGCGCTAGGCTGCTGGGGCGCGGAGCTTGCTCCAGGAACTTTGATCGCGGGAGCCGAGGGCATTCCCTCGAAGGACGCCCTCGGCGGAGCGACGGGCGCGGGGGTCGGAGAAGGCTGAGGCGGAGCTTGAGCCACGGGCGCTACCTGCGGCGGCGGCTCCTCCGCCACCGGCTGGAAAGCGCCCGCCTCGAACGCCGCTTCACCGGGCGGTTTCTCCCTTGAAGAAAGCGGCGGCTGCCGCTCCGTGAGCAGGTCGCTACCCACCGGAATGCGGAAGATGCCAGTGAAAGCTCCAGGCTCCTTGCGCTCCGGCTCATTCAGGCCCGGAGGATTGGGCGAGACCCGGGTCGAGTCCGATGTGCGAAAGACCTGGGTGAACTCGCCAGGCTGCCCCAAAGCAGGAGGCTCCGTTTTCAACAGATCAGGGATGGTCTGATCGCTCGCGGGAAGATCGCGATGGGGAAGCTGGAACATGCGGGTGAATTCGCCAGGCGGCAGCGTATCAGGAGGCGAGGAAGGCGGCTCGAGTCTTGGCGCTGTGGTTTCATTCGCAAGGTTCCGGACGACGGTGGCGGAGGGGTCCGCTTGCGCAGACCGGTTTTGCATCGGGGCCGTGTATCCCAGGAACCTGGGCTTGGAATCGTCTCCCGATCCTCGCGTGGGTTTTCCAAACACCATTGTGAATTCGCCGGGCCTGTCGGAGGGCCTCACCGCCGGCTCCTGCGGCGGCGCTTTCTCCGGGAAGTCCTGAGGGCGCTTGGTTTGGAACAGCATGGTGAATTCGCCCGGCTGGTTCGGGCTTGGCGACGGTGGTTGAGTCGCGCTCTCACTGGAAGCGGGCGCGCTGAATTGAGCGGTCTCAGAGCGCTGCAGGATAAGGATGGAATCGGCCGCCGTCTCTTCTCTTGAAGACTGGGACGCGGAGCTTGCAGGCATCGATTCCGTTGCCTGCGGCGCTGGCGACGAAGAGAGGAAAAGCGTTGCCTCGGCTGAATTCGAGCCAAGCTGCGCCGCCTCCTGCGGCCGTGCGGCGGGCGAAGCAGAGGGCGCCACCGGCGGGCTTTCGCGCTTCTCGCTGGCTTGATCGAGCCATTCCCACAGGTTCATAAGCTCGGGGCGATCTTCGGTAATCACCCAGACAGCGTCCTCTAGCTCTTCGATCCCCAGGATCGGATTCTGACTGCCGGAGCTCAAGCCGGAGGTATAGCGCAGGATTCGCGTCAGCAAGCGCAGCGGACGGCCTGATCCCGGCCTGTGGCTCAACTGGTGCAACAGGACAGGACGATGGGAGTTCATCTCACGGGCGCGGAAAGTCTTCAATTCGCCTTCAGCGACCGCTTCGAGGTTCTCGTATTGCTCCAATGGATTCATGTCAATTCCCCGGGGCGGGGGTCCCGCCGCTTATTCTAACACTGGTAAACCATAAATCCAGTTGTTGATTGGCTTGACAACGCATTCCACTGCGTTCCATGATGACATTCATCTCCGGCGCTCTTGCCGAACGAAGCTCAGGGGGATTGGACTCTCTCACCATCCCAGCTCAGTTTGAAGGAGGGGAAGGGCGGCCTGACGCACTGTCACAATCGATGAAGAGCCTCTCAAAAGTCGTATGGTCGGAGGGGATGTATCTTGCAACCCATCACTTCCAGGCCCAGAACCGCTACTTTGAAGACCTCATCCACTTTACCATCTCGAGCCTCTGGTTCGAGCCGTATGGTTTTCTCGGCTACGAACTGGATGCAGACGCGCTCCGCAACGGGACGGTCTCCCTGGTGCATGCGCGGGGAATCTTCCCGGACGGCCTCGTATTCCACATGCCCGAAAGCGATCCGCTGCCTCCAGCGCGCAACATCGAGGAACTGTTCCCGCCCACCCAACAGTCTCTGGGCATAGGGCTGGCAGTTCCCGTCTACAAACCTGACGGGCTGAATTGCAGCGTCTCGGAAAACGGTTCGGAAGCGAGCGTCCGGTATGTGGCGCGCTCGCAGTCCCTGCCGGATGAGAATACGGGCCGCGATGAGAAGACGCTGCAACTGGGCTCCAAGAGTATCCGCATTCATCTAGAAACAGAAAGCAGCGAAGGCATGGCGACCTTGCCTCTGGCCCGCGTCACGCGCGACGGCTCCGGGCGCTTCGTCTACGATTCGGGATTCATCCCGCCTTGCCTCGATTTTATGGCGAGCGAAAAGCTGATGTCTCTCGTCCGCCGGCTAGTCGAGGAACTCGGGGAACGAAGCGCATCGCTTTCACGGGTGGGTCAAAAAGGAGGGAAGTTTTCCGCCGGGCTCTCCGCGCAGGATGTCGCCAACTTTTGGTATCTGCATACGCTCAATTCGAGCCTGGCCCCGCTGCGCCACCTTTATCTCGCGCGGCGCGGCCATCCGGAACAGCTCTTCCTCGAACTCTCGCGGCTAGCTGGAGCGCTCACCACCTTCAAGGCGGATTCGCACCCGCGCTCGATTCCTCTTTACGATCACCGCAACCTGGAGAAGTGTTTCACGGAACTTGAAGCTTGCATTCGCGCTCACATGGTCACGATCTTCCCGGAGAACTGCGCGCCAATTCCGCTCAAGCCCGTTGCACGCTACTTTTACGAAGGCGAGATTCGCGATCAAAGATGCCTGGATCGCGCCCGCTGGATATTCGGCGTCCATGCCGAATTGGGAGAAGTGGAGTTGATTTCGCGCACGCCGCAACTGGTGAAGATATGTTCCAGCCAGTTTGTTCCGGAGTTGGTCAAGCGCGCGCTGCCGGGACTCACACTGACGCATCTCTCAGCGCCTCCGGCAGCGGTGTCGCCCAAAGTGACGAACCAGTATTTTGCGATCAATCGCGCAGGACCTTGCTGGGAGCACATCGTCAAAACGCGCCGTGTGGGCGTCTATGTGCCCGGCGAGATTCCCAACCCTGAACTGGAATTGCTTATCCTGCTTGAAGACTGAATGGGCGGCAGCTATTGAGGAGAACTTATGGCTCGACAATCGGAAGGATCCCCATTGAATCCCCCCTCGCCGCCTCCGATGCGCGCGCGTCCTGAGAATCTGGCCCTGATCTATCAGGAACTGCTGACCGTAATCGTTAGAATCCGCTCCGACCGCCAGGCCACTCATGATGCCGAATCCTTCCGCGCCAACATGCGCGCGGCGCTGAAAAATGCGGAGCAGACAAGCCTGGCCCGGGGCTACAACGCGCAGGATACGCGGCTGGCTTCCTTCGCGGTCGTCGCCCTGCTCGATGAAACCGTGCTGAACTCCCGCAATCCGGTCTTTGCCGATTGGGCGCGCAAGCCTTTGCAGGAAGAGCTGTTCGGAGGGCACGTGGCCGGGGAAATCTTCTTCCAGAGTCTCGACCGCTTGCTGGGCGGCAAAGACTCGAACGATCTCGCCGATCTTCTGGAAGTGTACGACCTCTGCCTGCTGCTCGGCTATCGCGGCCGCTACGGCATCAGCGGCCCGGAGGCGCTGCGCGGCTACAAGGATGCGATTGCGGAGAAGATCCGCCGCATTCGCGGACCCTTGCGGCCGTTTTCAGCGGCCTGGGCGAATGCGATTCAGGCCGCGCCCGCGCGCCATCGCGACGCCTGGGTCCGCCGATTGGGTTACGCGGCGCTGGCCAGCGCGATTCTGGCGGCGGCGCTGTTTGCAGGCTTCAAGGCGTCGCTCCATTCCGGCATCGCGGAAGTCAATGCGGCAACGGCCCAGGGAACTCGTTAAAGGGGGATTGATGAAACAAAACGGGATTGCGATCGCCGTTTTCATAGTCTTTGTCGTGATCGGATGGGCGGCGGCCGTTCTGCTTCACCTGAAAGGAGCGAATTTCTGGATTCTGCTTGGCGCCTTCGCGGCTCTCGGGCTGATTGCGGCAGGCGCATGGCTCTGGTGGATGCGCGCGCGTCAGGCGGCGGCTGTGGCAAACGCCGCGAACATCGCCGGCGTCGCGCCGGTCGCCGCCGAGGGCGAACAGGAAGTCGATCTCCTGATGCGTCAGGCCGAATCGCGCTTGAAGTCTTCGCGGCTGGGCCGCCAGGCTGCGCTCGGCAAGCTTCCGGTCATCCTGCTGCTGGGCGAGACGGGCGCGGGAAAAACCAGCGTCATGCTGGCATCGGGCCTTGATCCGGAGTTGCTGGCCGGGCAAGTCTCGCAGGATAACAAGGTGGCGCCCACGCGCGCAGTGAACCTCTGGTTTGCGCGTCAGGCGATCTTTGTGGAAGCCGCCGGAAAGCTGCTGGCCGAAACGCCTTCCTGGGCGCGAGTCATTCGCCGCATCGCGCCCGGCAAACTCCATTCCGTCTTCAGCCGCAAGGAATCCGCCCCGCGCGCAGCGGTGGTTTGCGTCAGCCTGGAAAATCTTCTGAAGCCCGGCGCGGCCCAGGAGAACGCGAACACGCTCCGCGCGCTGCGCGCCAGCCTGGATGAATGCTCGCGGCGGCTGGGCATCAGCCTGCCGGTCTACGCCCTGTTCACCAAGATCGACCGCGCGCCGTTTTTCGCCGACTATGCGGAGAACTTCACTCCGGCTGAAGCCGCACAGGTCTTTGGAGCCACGCTTCCCATTCGCGCGCAGAGCGCAACCGGCATTTACGCCGAGCAGGAAAGCCAGCGCCTCTCCGCGGCTTTCGACGAGCTCTTCTACTCGCTCAGCGAGCATCGCATCGAGCTTCTGAGCCGCGAGCGCAAATCAGAGCGGCTGCCCGGAATTTATGAATTCCCCCGCGAATTTCGCAAGCTGCGCAACTCCGTCGTTCAGTTTCTGGTGGACCTTTGCCGTCCCAGCCAACTGACCGCCAGCCCCTTTCTGCGCGGCTTTTACTTTGCGGGCACGCGCTCCGTGATGGTGGAAGCGGAGGCCGAGCCGCAGACGCTCGCCCCCGAAGCCGCCGACGCCGAGATAGGCGCCACACGCGTATTCAGCGCCGGTCAGTTGCGCCGCCTGGCGACTCAGCCACCGCAAGGGTTGGAAGACGCCTCCGGCGCCACTCGCATTTTCGACCCTCGAAAGGCGGCGCTGGGCGGCGGAATTGCCGCTTCCTCGCTCCGCACGCAAACCGTCCAGCAGCCGGTTTTTCTCGGGCATCTCTTTCATGAAGTTCTGCTCAAGGACCGGGTGGGGCTCGCCGCAAGCGGCTCAAGCGCGCGGGTGAATTTCTGGCGACGATTCCTGCTGGCCGCGGCCGCCGTCATCTGCCTGATCATCAGCATCGGCCTGATGATCTCCTTTTTGGGGAATCGCGCGCTCGAGTCCGAAGTGGCCAGCGCGGCGCGCGCCGCTCAGGCGAATCCGAACGGCTCTCTGTCCGATTCCCTTCAGCAACTGGAAGCGCTGCGCCAGCCGCTCGAAAAGATTCGCAACTACGACCAGAACGGCGCGCCCTGGCGCCTGGGCTGGGGATTATTCGCAGGTCCTGAACTTTACCCGGCGGCCTGCGCCGCCTACGCGCGGAAGTTTCGAGAGGTGTTGCTCGATCCGACTCAGAGCGCGATGGTGAGCTATCTGAAGGCGCTGCCTTCGACGCCCACCGGCGAGTACGGCCCGGCTTATGACATGCTGCGAGCGTATCTGATCACCACAACAAACCCGGAAGAGAGCCAGCGGGAATTCCTGTCGTCCGAATTATTCAAGGTCTGGTCTCAAGCCCGGACAGTCGACCCCCAGTCGGCTGAGCTTGCCCGCAAGCAGTTTGATTTCTACAGCGACGAACTTCGCGCGAGCGCCCGCCTGGGAGCTCCCCAATGCTTTGCCTCCAAGGCTGATCAGGATGCGGTGAACCATGCGCGCAGTTACCTGAACCAGTTTCCACCCGAAGAGCGCGTCTATCGCGCGATGCTGGCCGACGTTTCCAAAAGCAGCGCTCCCATCATTTTCAGCCGCGCCTATCCCAACTCGGTCGGCATTGTAACGGCGCCTGAAGAAATCTCAGGGGCTTACACCAAAACGGGCTGGAGCCTGATGCAGAAGGCTCTCGACAACCCGCAGCCTTACATGAAAGGCGAGCCCTGGGTGCTGGGCACGCAGGTGAGCGGCGCATCCGATGTGATCACGTTGCAACAACATCTCCGGCAACGCTACCAGAGCGAGTTTACAAATGCGTGGCGCAAGTTTCTGGCCAGCGCCAGAGTGGCTCCCTATGCGAACTTGAAGGATGCAGGCCGCAAACTGGAAGCCTTGACGGGCAACACGTCTCCACTGCTCGAATTGTTCTGGCTGATTTCCTATCACGTTTCCGTGAACCCGGAAGCGGCCCGGGAATTTCAGCCTGTTGCCAAAGTGGTGCCGCCCTCTGATCAACAGCAGTACGTCTCCTCAGCGAATCAGAGCTATCTTGGCGCACTGCTCAACCTGAAAAGCTCGCTCGATCAACTGGCGCAGCAGCCCCAGGCGGCGTTGACCCCGGGCGCGCCCAATCCGGTGGCTTCGAGCGCAGCCCAGGCCACGACCGTAACCGAGCAGATGGCGCAAGGCTTTACGCCTGACCCCACCGGCCACGTGGATGATCTCGTGAAGCGGCTGATGCTTGCGCCCATCACGAACGTTCAATCCGCTTTGCCTAAGCCCGGCCAAGCGCTGAACGGGCAGGGCCGTTCGCTCTGCGCGCAGATCAACTCGCTAATGCGGGAGTATCCGTTCAGCTCCAATCCGCGCAGCCCGGCAGCCAGCGTCGCGGAACTGAACGGCGTCTTCCAGCCGAACGACGGCGCTCTGGCCAAGTTCTATGCCCAGAACCTCGCCAGCATTCTCAGCTTTACCGGCTCGCAATACGTGATGAACCCCGGCAGTCCTGTGAAGCTGACGCCGGCGTTTCTGGCCTTCTTCAATCGCGCGATGGAGTTCGCGCGCGCCCTCTATCCCAACGGCTCTCCTCAACCCCAACTGCGCTTTGCGCTTTCGCCACTGCCGACCGAGGGCGTGAAGAGCTTCTCTTTGACCATTGACGGACAGACGCTGACTTATCCTGGCGCCCCGGTGCAGTTTGCATGGTCGCCCGCAACGGCTCATGAAGTGCGTCAGACAGTGGGTGAAGGGGGTGTTTCCTATCCTGGCCCCTGGGGAATCTTCGCTCTCTTCCGCGACGCGCAATGGCAGGCGAGCGGATCAGGCTACGATCTGACCTGGGTGCAGAAGAACGGCGAGCGAATCCTCTATTTGCCGAACGGCAAACCGATGACGGTGGGCGTCCACCTGGACATGATGGGCGCGCCACCCGTCTTCAAACCCGGCTATTTCACAAGCAGCCTGGGCTGCGTTTCGCGCGTGGCGGAATAGGGCGCTTTCAACGACCGAGGAGGCCGATGAGCCCGATCAGAATGAGGTAAATGGCCACGATGTAGTTCAGAAGCCGGGGGAAGATCAGAATGAGGATGCCGGCGATCAGGGCCACAATCGGCGAGAATGCGGCGAAGCGCACGGTCACCACGCTGTTCCGAGTCTGGGCAAAAGCCGGAGTTGTGGCGAGGGCACTGATTCCCGCCAGCAACATGATCCCGGTCACGCGCTCTCTCAATTTCACGGTGAGCCTCCTGTCTGCGAAGTGGTGGATGGGTATCCTGAAACGGTCCTCTTCCCCCTCGGGACTGCAATCAAACTGCGTTGGCGATAGCAGCATAACCGGAGAGTTTACCGGTTTCAATGGGTTTCAACCGGATTCCATCGAATGCACCCCCGCTGAGCTGCCAGGCGATCTCTCGTGCTATACTTCAGCAAGTCGTTAGCGGGGTCTTGAGGGGTAATGAAAAGCTGCACCGCCTGCCGCGCAACCTATCCCAACGATTACAGCCATTGCCCGCGTGATGGAACGCCTC
>CADDZJ010000122.1 GCA_902812415.1 Acidobacteriota bacterium | reverse complement strand
TGGCGGGAGGGAAAGGAAGAAAAGGAGGCTGGAAGCACTCAATGAATGGAATGCCTTTGCATGGCCCGAGGGCTTGCTACCGGCACCCCTCACCCCCTGCCCCTCTCCCCGCTAGCGGGGAGAGGGTGGCGCGAAGCGACGGGTGAAGGGTGAAAAACGGTCTTTCTCACATACCCTCTTTCGCCCCGATTTCTACACGCCTTCCTCCCTTCAAAACGGTTGCGATTAAAGCGACGAGCATCACCGCGCCCTTCGGAGGCCGAAAAGCAGGCGGCCACAACACGCTGCTGTCACTGGTTGTCTTACGGTGCGATTCCCAGCAAAAGAAAAGCCCCGCGAAGGCCAAAAACTCCCGCGGGGCTGCCGCTAATCCATCTACAGATCCTCCTGGTGTGAGCTTTGGCTCCGCGCAACGTAGTCATATGTCACATAAATACCTGGGCTGAATCCACGGGCGGGACGCCCGTGCCACGGTTGTGGCATGGCCATCCTGGCCATGACCACACATTGTCCAGAAACGTTAGTGACACATGAGTAGCTCTCCGGCTCTTGCGGAAAAGAGCCCCTTTAGACCGAGCCTTAATCCGGCCCGGCCTGCTCACCCATCGGCCCGTCTCTGGGTTTCTGGGCAGTGGCTTATATTTGCGTGGTAACCTCGCCTAACGAGGTCTTTAATCAGTCTAACAGCTTACTCCAAAACCCGCGATAAGAAGAAGAGCCGATTTTCAGGCTTTAAATTTTGACACTTGCGCCCCGCTGTGTGAATATACGGGCGGAGATTTTATGCGTTCGGATCGGCTCTACCGCTGGATCGCGGCTCTCATCCTCTTGCTGCTCGTTGTCGCCCCGCTCCTGTCAGACGGGGTTGGCCTGCTGGTGGACTGGCTCTGGTTTCGGCAGCAGGGCTTTCGCGTCATTTACCTGACGATCCTCAAGGCCCAGGTTGGATTGAGCGGTTACTGCGGCATTGGCTTCATCATCCTGGTGGGGATCAACCTTTGGATCGCTCGCTCTATCGCTCACCATTCCGGCTACCGCGTCTATTCGCAGGTCATCGAATTCCCCGCGCTCGACCGCCTCAACAATCTTTTTCGCGGGCTCATCTGGTTCAGCGTTCTGATCATCGGCTACTTCGTCGGGGAATGGGCCTCCGGTCATTGGAAGGATTACTTATTGGCTACACATCCCATTCACATGGCCGAATCCGATCCGATCTTCGGAATCGGGCTCGGTTTTTATTTCTTCAAGCTGCCTTTCATCTGGTTTCTCTACCATTTTGTGCTGATCGTTCTGATCTTCTGCCTGCTTACTGCCGGATTCCTCTACTTTGTGGAAGGCGGCGTCTGGATCATGCCGCGCGGAGTCTCGATGGCGCGCGGCGCGCGCTTCCACTTGATGGTGCTGGGGGGGATGCTTTTTCTGGTCATTGCTTATCGAGCTCGGTTGGGCATGTACGGCCTCCTGTATTCCGCGCGCGGCATCATCCACGGCGCAGGCTATACGGATATTCATGCCACGCTTCCTGTTCTCTGGATTCTGCTCGCGCTCTGCCTGATCACAGCCGGGGCGTTTTTTGTAGGAGCTCAACTCCGAAGTCTCCGCCCGCCGCTTTTTTCTATCAGCGCCCTGATTGCCGTCGCGCTTGTCGGAGTGGCCATCTACCCGGCGATTATGCAGCAGTACGTGGTTACTCCGAACGAACTTGCCAAGGAATATCCTTACATTGAGCACGCCATTCAGTTCACCCGCCAGGCCTATGCGCTGGATCGCTTCGATGAGCGCAATTTCCCCGCCGTCCAGGACTTGACGCTCGATTCCGTTCGCAAAAATGACGCCACCATGCGCAACATCCGCCTGTGGGACCACCAACCCCTGCTGACCACGTTCGCGCAGCTTCAGGAAATCCGCACTTACTATGATTTCGTCAGCATTTACAATGACCGGTATCAGATTCAGGGCGATGATCGGCAAGTCTCCCTCTCGGCGCGGGAGCTTGCCTCCAACAGCCTGCCCGACCCTAACTGGGTGAACCAGCACCTGATCTATACACATGGTTATGGCCTCTGCCTCGGGCCTGTGAACGAATCCACGCCGGACGGCCTGCCTGTGCTCTTCATTAAGGATATTCCGCCTGTCTCGACGATTCCTCTGAAGGTCAAGCGTCCGGAGATCTATTATGGCGAGCTCTCAAACGATTACTGCATCGTCAAAACGAAGGCCAATGAGTTTGATTATCCCTCCGGCGAGGAGAATGTTTACAAAAGCTATCAGGGAACGGGCGGTCTCCCGATCGGCAACATCTGGCGCAGGCTGCTCTTCTCCTTGCATTTCGGGCAGATCAACATTCTGCTTTCGGGTTATATCCAGCCTGCGAGCCGCATCATGATCCATCGTCGCATCCTGAATCGAGTGAGTCGGCTGGCGCCTTTCCTCAGTTACGACAGCGATCCTTATCTGGTGGTCTCGGACGATGGCTCGCTCGATTGGATATTGGATGCCTACACGACTTCGTCCCAATATCCTTATTCAGACCCCACGGAGAGCGCGGCAGGCGATTCATTCAACTACATTCGCAATTCGGTGAAGGCGACGGTGAACGCCTACAGCGGCCAGGTGCATTTTTACATTAGCGATCCCAGCGACCCGCTCATTCAGGCTTACGCGCGCATTTTCCCCGGCGTCTTCGAGCCTTTGTCATCCATGCCTTCTGATTTGCGCGCGCACATTCGCTATCCGGAGGATTTCTTCACCATTCAGGCCAGCAAATACGCGGTGTTTCACATGACCGATCCGCGCGTGTTCTACAGCAAGGAAGACCTCTGGCGCGTGGCCAGTCGCACCGTGGGCGGCGAAGTGGAGCCCATGACCCCTTATTACACCATCATGAAGCTGCCCGAAGTCGGGAAGACGGAAGAATTTGTTTTGATGGTTCCCTTCACCCCCGCGCGCAAAAACAACATGATCGCCTGGATGGCGGCCCGATGCGACGGCCCGAATTACGGCAAGGTCCTGGTTTTTGCATTTCCTAAAGAGAAGCTCATTTACGGACCGCAGCAGATTGAGTCGCGCATTGACCAGAACCCCAGCATTTCTCAGCAATTGACCTTGTGGAACCAGGGCGGCTCCAAGGTGATTCGAGGGACGCTGCTGGTCATTCCGGTGGAGAATGCGGTGCTCTATGTCGAGCCGCTTTATCTTGCTGCGCAGGCTGGCGCCGCCTTGCCGCAACTGAAGCGAGTCATTGTCGCCTATTCGGACGAGTTGGTGATGGAACCGACGCTTGGCGAGGCGCTGGCGAAGATATTTGGCGGTGCAGTGGAAGAATCCGAAGGCGGAGCGCCTTCAGCGCCGTCCGGGACTGCAACCGCGCCCTCGAACACGGCCAGGCTGCCCTCGCTGCCGCCGCATATTCAATCCTTGATTCGGCAGGCCAATGAGCATTACCAGCGCGCGCAGCAGGACCTGCGCCAGGGCAACTGGAATGGATACGGGCAGGAGATTCAGGCGCTTGGAAAGGCGCTGAAGGAATTGCAGATGAAATGATCCATCGAGCGGATATTATTGTTGTCGGGGCGGGGCCAGCCGGTTCGACGGCTGCCAAACTTCTTGCCGATCGCGGATTCCATGTCGCCTTGCTGGACCGGGCTGTTTTTCCGCGTTACAAGACCTGCGCAAGCTGGATCAATCGCCTTGCCTTTGAGCGGTTCCCCTATCTCAAACCAAAGCTGAATGACCTGATCGAGTCGCCCTTTTTCGGCGTCGCATTCTTCGATTCTTTTTTGAAACGCTCGGCCCGCTATTTGGAAACCAGGCCTTCCGGCTATCTCTCGTTGCGGACAAAATTCGATGACGGCTTGCGGCAGATTGCCGTGGAAGCGAAAGCGGAATTCCATGGCGGATCGAGCGTGGTCGGCGTTGAGCAGGATGGCGCGGAAGTTCGGGCTTACACCGCGGGCGGCGATGTCTTCTGCGGTCGCGTCCTGATCGGCGCAGACGGCGCTTCCAGCCGCGTGGCGATGAGCGCCGGATTGCGTCGCGGCTGGGGCCGAAGCGACTACGTTATCTGTGGGAACGCCGACATCCCCTACGATGCCGCGGGAATTGAGCGCTTTTTTGGTTCAAGATTCCCTTTTCAGGTTTATCTCCAGTACCGGATGCTTTACGGTTACGGATGGATTTTCCCCAAGCGGCATCATATCTGCGTCGGCATTGGCGCCATGTTGGTTGATAATCGCCGCATCCGGCCGCTCTTTGCGAAATTTTTCTTCGATCTTAAAGAGCGCGGGCTCCTGCCCGAAGATCTGGAACTCACCGGCGCTCGATTTGACGTCGCTCCCGTGGGCGCGGTTTATCGCCTGAACGCGCTCACACGAGGCCGCGTGGTTCTGATCGGAGATGCGGGAGGATTTGTTTCTGGCTCAACCGGCGAAGGGATTTATCCGGCTATGGTGAGCGCTGAAGTGGCTTGCAACGTTATCCCGCAGGCGCTCTCAAGCGGCGCCGTGGAAACAAAACTGGCTGAATTTAATCAGGCCTGGCGCCCGGAGCTTGCCTCGTACCTCAAACATCTTCCCGGGGGCGATCAGGAAACGCGAACGCGCAATCGGATCAACTGGATTTTCCGCTCGACTCTAGCTGCCGGCGTCGCAGGGAGAACCTTCCTCTACGGCGAACAGCCTTCAGTGAAAACGTTGTTGCGTTCCCTCTGGGGATCCTGCCGATTCATGAGAACCTCACCTCGCGCCCCAAAGTCCGGCACAACAATCACTGCGCTTGATTAATGCAATCGGGAGGGGCATACTGAAGGCAGCGCAGGCAAGCGGCGAGAGGGATGAAGCCGCTGAGAATTTGTTGACAATCCTTTGACATCCTTCCGATATAGCCGCTCTTCACCAAGGCATCCAATTGAAGTGTGACCCATTGTTGATTGAAGAATTCGGGCAGCCTGCTGCCTGGAGGAGCCGGAAACAGGAGACTTCTTCTCTATCATTCTGAGCGATAGCGAAGAATCCCCCTATTTTTGAATCAAGCAAACGCAGAGATCCTTCGGCTCCTCAGGATGACAGGCGACGCGCCCGGAACGTTCTTCAACAACTTGTGGCGCGCGTGTGAAAAGGAGATATTTATGAAAACCAATATCGGGCTTCGGCTCATGGGGATGATCTTTTTAGTAGTCACTGTCTCGGGAGCCGCTTTCGCTCAATACGGCGGCGGCACGACCGGAGGCATGGCGGGGGGATCGGCGGGCGGCGTTTATACGCCCCCGAAGGGTGGATATAGCTCAAGCACAGGAATCGCTATCGGGGCTGGGGCGGCGGCGGGAGTGGGCCTTGCATACTACATGCTCCATAATCGGAAGTCAGTAGTCGGTTGTGTTGAAGAATCCGCTGGCGGAACGCAGCTTCTGAATGAGAAAGACAAGAAGACGTATGCTATTGATCCTGGCGATCTGAGCCTCAAAGTCGGAGACTGGGTGAAATTAAGCGGTAAAAAGATGAAAAGCGATTCCGGTCAACCCACGTTCGTGGCCAAAAAACTGGTCAAGGACTATGGCTCGTGCAGTGCGCAGGCCGCGCTGACAAAATCCGCAACTCCGTAAACGATGGGAAGACTCACCACAGAGAGCACGGAGAACACGGAGAACACGAAGATCAAAACCTCTGTGCTTTCTGTGGTGAAGCAGTCTTTTAGATACGCGGTAGCGGGAATGTGATGAATGACCGCTCGAAAGCGATTCGGACTGAAGAAAATCAACGACTTAGGATTGCTCTTTTATTACGCCTTGAAAAGAGTTTCTGGCGTCTCTCAGGAAAATTGGGAAAAACGCCATGGCGTTTTCTACTGCAATGCCTGCCTCCTGTGCGCACAATCATTGACAGACAAGAGCAGGTTAGCAGGTTTAAAAAGCCCAGTGGGCGTATATTTTGTATGTTTTGTCTCATACGTATGAAATGTATCAAACGTATGCGAAAAGTTGAGTTTTGCGGCTCCGAGCGGGGCGCGTGCATCTTTTCAGAGCCGCGCAGGCCATCGTAGCGCTTGATTAACACAGTCAGGAGGCGCATGCTAAAAGGAACGCAGGCATGCGGCAACAGGGATGAAACCACGTGTTGTGGTGACGGGTATCGGTGCGGTGAGCCCCAACGGGATTGGCCGCGAAGTTTTCTGGTCTGCAACCCTTCAGGGCAAAAGCGGCGTCCGCCAGATCCAATCCTTCGATGCCACGCCCCTCCCCGTAAAAATCGCCGGAGAAGTGGTCGGCTTCGATCCTCACGAGCACATCAGTGAAAAGGATGCAGCGCACGTCAGTCGCGTGGTGCCGCTGGCCATTGCCGCCGCCCGTGAGGCGATCCGCGATGCGGATCTAGACCCGGCTTTAATGCCTTTGGAAGACCGCCGCCGGGTGGCGGTGCTTCTCGGCACCGGCGGAGGCGGTCAGGAATTCGTCCAGCGCCAGTTGTCGCTTTATCTCTCCGGCCATGCCAAACAATGCAGCGTTTATACCATCCCTTCGGCCACCATGGGGACGCTGGCCAGTGAAATCTCGATGTATTTCGGGTTTCGCGGGTTCAGCCACGTCATCTCAACGGGTTGCACCTCATCCACGGATGCGCTCGGTTATGCCATGCAGAATATTCAGTGCGGCATGGCCGACACCGTGATTTGTGGCGGAGCGGACGCCCCGCTTTCATTCCTCATCATGAAGGCCTTCACCTTGATGCGCATCCTGACAACTTCCTGGAACGATCAGCCCGAGCGCGGCTCGCGGCCTTTTTCGGCTGACCGTGATGGATTTGTGCTGGGCGAAGGCGCCTGGATGTTTGTTCTGGAGCGCTACGAGCAGGCCGTGGCGCGTGGCGCGCGCATTTACGGCGAACTTGCAGGATACGGCTCCACTTGCGAAGCTTTCCATCGCGTCAGGCTGGAGGAAAACGGCGAAGAGCCCGCGCGCGCCATCCAACTCGCCATGGAACAGGCCGGCGTGACGGCAGAGCAGATAGGCTATGTGAACCTCCATGGCACTTCAACGGAACTGAACGACCGCATCGAAACACGCGCGCTGAAGCTGGCCCTGGGCAAGCGGGCCTACAACGTGCCCTGCTCGGCTCTCAAATCCTTGATCGGCCATCCCCAGGGGGCCTGTGGGGCTGCGGGCGTGGCGGCGACTCTTCTGGCGATGCGTGATAATTGTCTGCCACCTACGATCAACCTCGATGTTCCGGACCCCAATTGTGACCTGGACTACATCCCCCGGCATTGCCGCCCCGCCAAAATTGACCATGCGGTTTGCAACTGCATCGCCTTCGGGTCAAAAAACTCAGCCCTGGTTCTCTCTCGGGTGAATGGATTTCACGGAGATTCTTCATGCAGCGCGTAACCTCGCGCGAACTCCTGGATGACGATCTGGGCGATCCCCGCGATCTTCAAGCCAGCCTGGACGATCTGTGGCGCATCAACCGGTACTTCGGCGGAGTCACGGGAACGTTGCGCCTGCTGAACCGAGCCTTGGCGCGAAAGAACGTATCGGGACCTCGCATTCTGGAGGTGGGAGCAGGCGACGGCAGGCTGGCGGCTTTCCTGGCCCAGGCTCTCCGGCAACGTGGCGTGCAGGCAAAAATTTTCGCGTTGGACCGGCGACTATCCCATCTCACCAATAACCATGCCCCGGCAGGAACTTTGCAGCGCGTCGTGGCCGACGCTTTGCTTCCCTCCTTCAGGAAGGGATCTTTTGAGATCGTTCTGTGTAATCTCCTGCTCCATCACTTCTCCGGGTCCATGGCTCGGCAGTTGTTGAACGCCTTGGAGGAACTTGCGACCGTCGCGGTGCTGATCAATGATCTTGAACGCCGATGGCTGCCCTATCTCTTCATCCGTTACGCGCCATGGATCGCTCGCAGCCCCATCACTCGCCTGGATGGGGCCGCAAGCGTGCGGCAGGCTTACACGCAGGCTGAAGTGAAAGTTCTCCTCGCCGAATCGGACATTCAAAACTTTGACGTGGTGCGACTCCCATTCTTTCGACTGGGCGTGATCATCTGGAGGGCGCCGTCTCTCAGGTCAGGCTGTGTACATCATGAAAAGTGAGACGGTTCAGACCGATGGCGCTTTGAACTCTTCCAGTTCCAGAGTCATCGACCTGGGGATTATCGGAGGCGGCCCTGCTGGCTCGCTGGCTGCGTTTGAAGCTGCGCGCCGGGGATTGCGTGTTGTGCTTTGGGATCGCGATCGCTTCCCCCGCGATAAAGTTTGCGGGGAATTTCTTTCGCCTGAGTCGATTCCGCTTCTCAGTGAAATAATTCCGGACGCGCTCTGCCGCGCGGCCGTCATCCGCCGGGCCGAATTCTATTCGAGGAAGGGCCGCACTTTTTCGATCCGTTTACCGCAGCCGGGATGCGGCCTTTCCCGTGTTGCCCTGGATAGCGCCCTATGGCGCGCAGCGCGGGCGGCGGGCGCCGATTGTCGGCAAGTGGAGGCCATTCGCGGCATCCGTCGAAAGTTTCATCGGAACGCCAAGCGCGGAGTCTGGGAAATATATTCCAGTGCGGGCGTTTACGAGGTGCGGAGACCGCTTATTGCCTGCGGGCGGTGGTGGAAGCTGGAGGGGATCTCTTCTCCAGCGGATTCCGCGAATTCAGACCACGCGGGGAAATGGATGGGAGCCAAGGCGCATTTCCGGCAAATCGCGGCTCAGGATTGCGTCGAAATGTACTTCTTCCCGGGTGGATACTGCGGGGTGGCGCCGATCGAGGAGGGCTTGTGTAACGTCTGTTGCTTAATCCATCGCGGCGTCACCCGCGAACGCGGAGGAGCGGAAATGGCCGACTTTGCGGCATGGCTCAACCGCATCGCGCGCCACCCGGCGCTTGAGGCGAGGCTGCGAGGAGCGATGCAAGCGACTGCGACGCTGGCGACCGCTCCGGTGTGTCCCGCGAGGCGGAGGGCAGATAAAGACGGCGTGCTCTTCGTGGGCGATGCGGCGGGTTTCCTTGATCCATTTACGGGCGACGGCATCTCGATCGCGTTACAAAGCGCCCGTCTGGCCGTTGAGGAATTGGCAGCTACGGACTCTCCTGTGCTTGCCAGCCAGGTCGCTCAGCGATACCGACGCAAGCTGGCGCGCTCTGTGCGTCGAAACTATGTCATCGCCGCGCTGCTTCGCAGCGTGGTGCGCGTCCCTGCCGAAATTCAGGATTGGATTGCGGCCATGATGCCTGCGCGGCTCGGGCTGCGGTTGCTGCGCGAAACCCGGTGGCGCGTGTCAAACTAGCTCTGAAATCCACCTGTTTTGCCTTCGCGGGCTTCGCGCAGATTGATTCGTGTCATGAAGAAAGGGAAAAGACCATGACTCATTTGTGGAAATCGAATTCAGTCATCCTGTGCGCGCTCCTGGTTGGATTTTCACTCTCGGCGACTGCAAATCCCTCGCCGCCGTCGCCCCAGGGTGCGGAAGAGATTCGGATGACCGCGAAGAAATATGAATTCGATCCGAACGTCATCACGGTCCATCAGGGCGAAAAGGTGCGGCTCATCATTACGGCGCTGGACCGCGATCACGGATTCGAACTCGCAGCTTTTGGAATCAACCAGAAACTCAAAAAAGGCGTTCCCACAACGGTCGAATTCACCGCGGATAAAGCCGGAACGTTTACCTTTCGCTGCTCTGAATTCTGCGGCCTGGGTCACCGGCGCATGAAGGGGAAGCTGGTGGTTAAAGGTGATTGAGAAGGGTTGTGACACAAGCCTACGGAGGGCGTGGTTTGCGCCTCGCGACCAGATTCAGGAGCAAGCTCGCCAGCTTCTGCGCGTCGTGGCGCGCAACGTGGTCTTCCGCCAGCAGGTCGGCCAGAATAGGCTCAACGCCCAGGGCTTTAATTCGATCAAGGTCATTGACCACCGGCTCAGCGCGTTTTGCAGCGTAGCGCTTACGCAAGGTGGCGGAGAATGGACTTGTATTCAGAATGATTCCATCGAAAAGCTTGCGGTCGGCGTGCTCGTGCAATGCGCGCAGATGGTCGGCTGCCGTGTAGCCCCGCGTCTCGCCGGGTTGCGTCATTAAGTTTCCGACGTAAAGCTTGAGACCTTTTGAATTGGCGATTTCTTCCGCAATGCCGCTGATCAGAAGGTTGGGAATGAGCGAGGTGTAAAGCGACCCAGGTCCCATCGTGATCAGGTCGGCAGAGCGGATGGCGGAAAGCGCTTCCGGCAGGGGTTTCGAACGACGCGGGGTGACGTAAAGCCTTTTGATGGGAGTGCTGGTTCGGGTGATGCGGGATTCGCCGTAAAGCGTGCGGCCATCCTTCAGCCGGGCCTGGAGATGAACGTCTGAAAGAGTGGAAGGAAAGATTTCGCCGCGCACCGCGAGAATCTCGCTTGAAAGGCGAACAGCCTTGGCGAAATCCTTGGTGATGTGGGTTAAGGCCGTGAGGAAAAGGTTGCCGAAGCTGTGCCCGCGAAGCCCAATCCCGGAACTGAAGCGATAGTTAAAGAGCTTTGCGAAAAGCGTCTCATCCTCGGCCAGCGCCACCAGGCAGTTGCGAATGTCTCCCGGCGGCAGAATGCGGAAGTCCCGGCGCAACCGGCCTGAGCTTCCCCCCTCATCAGTCACCGTCACGATGGCGCTCAGAAACGTGATCGCGGGTTTCACGGAAGGCGCGCGCGAAGGCTCCGCGATGTGCTGCTTCAACCCCCGCAGGACGGTGGATAAGCCCGTACCGCCCCCAATAGCCACAACTCTCATTTGCCGTGAACTTTTAAGCCAAAATCAGCAGGCGTTAGGTTTGTTTTCACGAGCCGGCCCGCGCAGACATGCCTTGCTCCGGACTTACCAGATTGGTGAAACGAGGGTCAGAAGCCAGCGATTGGAAATCCTCATCCTGGCGGGCCTGGAACCGGTTTTGCGGCCGCAGATCGATCGAAGCTTTCAGATGCTCAAGCGCGGCGTCGGCATTGCCGTGGAGCGAATGGGCAGCCGCCAGCGCATAATGCGTTTCCTCGCGGTTGGGTTCCAATTTCACCGCCTTCGTCAGGTATTCAATGGCTCGTTCGAGGCGCCGGGCGTTCAACTCCGAGACGCCGCCAACGTAGTAATCCTCAGCAGTCTTAAAACTGCCAGCGGTCGGCTGGAGCTTTTGCTCGCATAAGCGCAAATGAACTCGGGCTCGATCGGCAATTTCGGCTGGTCCCCCAGTAATGAGCTTCTCCAGAATCTCCTTGGCCTTGTCGTAGTTCTGCTTCTGCATGTAACGGATGGCGGTTTCGTAGTTCTTAACGGCCGCCGCATACTGGGCGTCACTGTCTCGCCTTTGAGCCATAGCATCAGATGGCATTGCTTTTACCCCCCTATCGTAGCTCGGTTTGAGGAAGATAGGAGCTTGCTTGCGCTTCCCCCGCAAGGCTGTCGCGCGCGCGGCTGAACGCTTGGAAGCCAGAACCAATCGGTTTGAGCGGGCCTGCCGTCGCCGTCTGGAAAGCCTCATGGGAGAACCCCGGAATTGTGCATCCTCTGGGTCATCTCACAACATAACCTTTCATTTAATAATTATAATACAGGGCGGGCTCGCGGATGTAAACCGCATAACCAGTGGATCGGGTCGCTCCAGCGAATAAGGCAAGCTATCTAGCCTCGCTTGTTAGGGCGGCTGGGACGCCTTCGCGCCGCGAAAAACGGGGGCCTCGATTGCAGGCAACTAATTGAAAACAAAGACTTCGCGCTGACATTTAAGATTGCAGTGACGTATGCGTACCACCCTTAGT
>CADDZJ010000121.1 GCA_902812415.1 Acidobacteriota bacterium | reverse complement strand
CAATGGAATCGATGATGACGCCGCGAATGAGACCGAAGATTCCCCCCAGGAAGCGATCGAACCATTCGACCCCTGCCGTTTTGATCAGCAGCCGCGCAAGAAAAGAAATCGCGGCTCCTGCGACTAGAATGGCTACAAAGATGCTCAGAAACCCGGCTGCCATCGCTACCTCACGTGATTTCGTGAGGTCTTGAAACCAGGCGGCCGCCCGTGGATATTCGAGAGCGGCAATAATAAGCGCCACGATCACGCTGGCTAGCGAGATCAGTTCCCGAACAAACCCTCTCTTGATGGCTGGGATGATGGAAGCGACAAGAATAATTACCAATATCCAGTCGAGCCAATTCCATGCACCCATGGCATGCTTTGAGAGAGCAGATTCCCTTTTCCGCTGCGCGGCGAAACACGAGGTGTTGTATGATATCGCTGTGAAAGCCAGGCCACTGAACAAGCCAGCCCATTTCAATAGAGATCGCGGCCTGAGAGCCTGCGAAGCGCCTCCCGATATTTTTCGGCTGTCTTCTTGATGATTTCCGGCGGCAGCGGCGGTGGAGGCGGCTTCTTATTCCAACGAATAGACTCCAGGTAGTCACGAACAAATTGCTTATCGAATGAGGGTTGGGGACCGCCCGGCTGATAGCCTTTCTGCGGCCAGAAGCGCGATGAATCCGGCGTCAAGACCTCGTCAATGAGCATGATCTCGTTCTGATAAATTCCCCATTCGAACTTGGTGTCCGCGATGATGATGCCTTGCTTTGTGGCGTAGTTGCTCGCCCGGAGGTAAAGATCGACGCTCAGGTCACGCAGCTTCTTGGCATGCTCTTTTCCGATCCGCGAGGCCATTTCTTCCATTGAGATATTCTCATCGTGTCCTGATACAGCCTTTGTGGCGGGCGTAAAAATAGGTTCTTTCAGTTTTGCGGATTCCACAAGCCCCATGGGCAGCCGGATGCCGCAGATTTCCCCCGTTGTCTTATAGTCCTTCCAGCCTGAACCTGCCAGGTAGCCGCGAACGACGCATTCAACCGGGAAAGGCCGCGCCTTGCGAACCAGCATCGAGCGTCCGGAAAGCTCCAACGTATAGGGATGCAGTTCCGAAGGGTAATCGCGCGTATTCGCCGTTAAGAAGTGGTTCCGGCAAACCTCCCAGAACATGGAGAACCAGAAACATGAGAGTTGCGTGAGTACGCGCCCTTTATCCGGAATGCCGTCCGCCATGACCACGTCAAATGCGGACAGGCGGTCCGTGGCGACAATTAACAGTTGATCGTCGCTCAGCTCATAAATATCCCGAACTTTGCCGCGGGAAAAAAGCTTGATGCCGGGCAAATCAGTTTTTAGTAATGGGCCAGAATGAGTTTGATGGACCACCGCAAATTCGAACCTTGCTCATTGTAGACTATCAATTCAGGTTGTCAATCGACAAAATGCGGGCATCACTGGAAAGATTTCATGCGCAGGACGACAGTGTTGATAATTGTCTACTCATCAAGGTTGTTGCGAACCTTGGTGACGCACTGCCCGAAAAGAAAACTATCGAGCGGCAAAAGCACGCAAGGGTTCAAGACCTACGATATGTAGGCTTCCGCGATCTGATCGAGGCGTAATTCCTTCATCGCTTGGTCTCTCCATTACGGCAGATCGACTTATCCACGACATCGATCAGAGCGTTCAGTTTGCTTTCCATTTTCGATATCATTTTCTCGTGCTTGGCAATAGCTTTTTTGCGGCGTCGGATGTCACTGCGAAGCGAAACGCCGGTTGAGGCTAGCTCGGCCACCACGTGGTGCGTCTATTTCAATACCCGTTGGGTTTCTGCAAGGCCGCGTTCCATGCGATCCATACGGCGATTGCTTCGGAGAAAACTTTCCTCAACCTTCGCCTGCTGTTGCAGGATAAAATTCCTCGCTCGTTCGACGTTCATGAGGTTCCTTCCTTGGAACACTCAGTCTGATTGCCGACGCGGTTTTTCAAGAAGAGAACCCGAACACTGTGCGCGCTCGACCCCCAGGCGGTAACAGACTGCACGATGGTTCACGGTTTCCACCGCAGAACAGGCTTGCGCGCCGCTGTGGCTTCATCCAGTCGAGTGACGCGGGTGGTATGGGGCGCGCTCGTTACAATCTGAGGATCTTCTTCCACTTCGCGGGCGATTGAGAGCATGGCGTCAATAAATGCATCAAGCTCCGCCTTACTCGCGCTCTCGGTGGGTTCGATCATCATGGCGCCGGAAACGATCAGGGGGAACGAAACAGTATAAGGGTGGAAGCCGTAGTCGATTAACCGCTTGGCAATATCGCCGGTGCGAACGCCGTGTTGCGCCTGGCGGCGGTCAGAGAAAACACATTCGTGCATCGCCGGCGCATCATAAGCTAACTCGTAGGCGCTCCTCAGCTTCGCCAACACATAGTTGGCATTCAGGACAGCGTCCTCCGTAACCTGGCGTAATCCCTGTGGGCCGTAGGCCAGGATATAGGCCAGAGCGCGCACGGCCATCCCGAAGTTCCCATAAAAGGCTCGCACTCGCCCAATGCTTTTAGGACGGTCATGATTGACGCGATAAAAGCCTTCCGCGTCTTCCTCGATGATCGGCGCGGGGAGAAATGGCTCCAGGATTTTCTTGACTGCCACCGGCCCTGAACCCGGACCTCCGCCCCCGTGCGGTGTGGAAAAAGTCTTATGAAGGTTCAGGTGCATCACATCGACGCCAAATTCTCCTGGCCGGGCGACTCCTACCAGCGCATTCATGTTGGCGCCATCCATGTAAACCAGGCCGCCCTTGGCATGAACCCTTCGCGCAATTTCCTGGATCTGGTCTTCAAAGATGCCGAGCGTGTTCGGATTGGTCAGCATCAAGCCTGCCACTTCTTCTGTCATCGCGCGGCCTAATTCCTCAAGACCTACGCACCCTCGGTCATTCGACTTCAGATTGCGCGCTTCATAGCCCGCAATCGTGACACTGGCCGGGTTTGTGCCATGCGCGGAGTCAGGAACCAGAATATACCTGCGTTGCTCATTCCGATCCTTGTGGTAGGCTCGCATCATCAGCAGCCCTGTCAGTTCGCCTTGGGCTCCGGCGGCGGGTTGCAACGAGATGGCGTCCATGCCCGTGATTTCAATCAGGCAGCGAGCTGTTTGCGCTAACACTTTGAGGCAACCCTGCGCGAGTGATTCAGGCGTGTAGGGATGATCGGTTGCCAAGCCCTCCAAAGCCGCCACCGTCTCGTTAACGCGCGGGTTGTATTTCATGGTGCAGGAGCCGAGAGGGTAGAGACCGGTATCAATGCCGTAATTCCAGGTTGATAGCCGCGTGAAATGGCGAACAACTTCGAGTTCTGAGACTTCGGGAAATCCCTGAATTTCGGAGCGATAAAATTCCTCTCCCAGAAGTTCCTTCGCTGAAACTGGGGGAACATCCAGAGCGGATAATTCCATGCCGGTCTTCCCAGGCGACGATCTCTCGAAGATCAGCCCTTCATTGCGTGTCATGTGAGGCCGCGCCTCACGGATTCTATTTTCCATAACAAGTATTTGTCAGTCAGTAGGGCACACAATAGCCTGCGGCTGCCCTTAAGCGGCCTTCAGAGTTTTCTGAAAGCCCAGGAAAACCAGCTCTGCGTCGGCTGATGCTAATCTTTCTCTCCTGCCGGAGCGGCCTGAAGTTCACCTTCTGTGACCTGTGTTCGGGAGTGTGAGCCGAACCGACGATAGACTTCCGCCATTCTATCGATGTCGGCTTTGCGCACCACTTCCGTTACGCAGAGGAGAAGGTGATTCTTCAGTTCGGGATAAAACCTTTCCAGTTCCAGTCCGCCGATGATTTTTCCTTCGCGCAAGGTCTCCAGCAAATCGACTGCGTGATCCGGCGTTTTGATCACAAACTCGTTAAAGTAAGGCGCGGTAAACGGAATTTCGAAGCCGGCGACGGAGGCCAGGACTTTAGCGGCGTAATGAGTCTTGGCGAGATTATGCTCAGCGAGCCTTTTTAATCCTTGCTTTCCAAGCAGGCAAAGATAAATGGTGGCCGCAAGCGCGCAAAGCGACTGGCTGGTGCAGATGTTGGAGGTCGCCTTTTCGCGGCGGATAAATTGTTCGCGGGTTACCAATGTCAGCACAAAGCCTCGACGCCCCTCACTATCGACAGTCTGTCCCACCAACCGTCCCGGTATTTGCCGCACAAACTTTTCACGTGTCGCCAGGAAACCGGCGAAGGGCCCGCCAAAAGCCACCGGCACGCCAAACGACTGGGCTTCGCCGCACACAATATCAGCCTCGGAGGGCTCCTTAACAAGTGCTAAGGATAAGGGTTCAGGAACCGCCACAATCAGCAAAGCTCCGCACTTTCGCGTCATCGCGGCGATCTCTCTCACGCGCTCGATGCTGCCAAAGAAGTTTGGAGACTGAATGACCAGCGCCGCTGTCTCATGATCTAGATTGGACTCAAGTTGCGCCAAGTCGATTTGCCCGGAAGGCGCGTAAGGAACTTCCACCTGCTTGACGCCCAGATTCTGCAGATACGTTCTGATCACTTCCCGATATTCCGGATGGAGAGTGCGCGCCAACACAACGCGTTCGCGCCGGGTGACTCGCATGGCCATGAGCACGGCTTCGTTCGTAGCTGTTGAGCCGTCGTAGAGCGAGGCATTCGCCACTTCCATTCCGGTCAGTTGCGTGATCAGAGTTTGAAATTCAAAGAGGGCTTGTAAAGTGCCCTGCGCAAGTTCGGCCTGGTAGGGCGTGTAGGCGGTCAGAAATTCGCCCCGGGAAAGGAGCACATCAATGATCACAGGCCTGTAGTGCTGATAGACGCCTGCGCCCAGCAGCGAAACGTACTCGTGACTGCTTTCTTTAGCCGCCTCGCGGAAAAATTCAAGGATTTCCTGTTCCGAAAACGGGCCGGGAACCTGGAGCGGGCGCTTCAGACGAAGCTCCTCCGGAATCTGATTGAATAACTCTTCGATGGACTTCAGCCCGATTTCATTCAGCATTCGCGTCCGGTCGCCCGGGGAGTTGGGAAGGTAACGCATCAGTGCGCGGCGCCTCCCTTGAGATAGGCCTCGTACTCCTCCGCCGACATCAGGCGATCCGTCTCGCTGCGATCCTTAAGCTCCAGTTGGATCAGCCAGCCTTCGCCATGAGGGTCGGAATTCACGAGTTCGGGAGCGTTCTGGATCTTTGGGTTCACTGCGATCACTTCGCCCGTCACCGGCGAATAAATATCCGCCACAGCTTTCACCGATTCCACCGTGCCGAAGGACTCTTTGGCCGTCAGGTGAGCGCCGACCTGGGGCAGCTCGACAAATACAATATCGCCCAGTTCCTTTTGCGCATGGTCGGTAATGCCGACAGACGCTGTGTTTCCATCGACGCGGATCCACTCATGGTCCTGTGTATATAAGAATTCTTCGGGATACATGAATGACCTCTTCTTTGCAAATCAAACTGCTTGGAGTTTGATTCAATCGTTAATTTTAGGGTTTCTCGGCCGTTTATAGAACGGGAGCGCTACTTGCTGGGCGCGCACTCGTTTCCCGCGAATCTCAATTTCGAGATTTCGGCCGGGCTCAGCATCCTCGGGGGGGATATAGGCGAGGCCGATATTCTTTTTCAAATAAGGCGCATAGGAGCCGCTGGTGACGCGCCCCTGGCCCTTACTTTCAGTCAAGACAGAATAGCCATCGCGCGCAATGCCGCGCTCTGCCATCTCAAACCCCACCAGCTTCTTCCGCACTCCCTGCCGCTTCTCTTCCAGCAGTGATTCCCGCCCGATGAAGGGGCCCTTCTCAAAGTTGCAAATCCATCCCAGATTCGCCTCCAGCAGGGTGGTCTCAGCGTCCAGTTCATGCCCGTAAAGCGGGTAGGCGACTTCCAGGCGCAAGGTGTTGCGCGCTCCAAGGCCGGCAGGAATCAGGCCTTCCGACTGTCCGGCTTCCAGCAGCGTTCTCCAGACTTTTTCTGATTCCGAAGAAGAAAAATAGAACTCAAACCCGTCTTCGCCGGTATAGCCTGTGCGTGCCAGCAGGCCATCCACTCCGCAACAGCTCGCGGGGCAGCACCAGTAGTATTTCAACTCCGCGAGCCTGGCATCCGTTACTTTGCTGAGTATCGTTGTTGAAGCCGGTCCCTGAAGAGCCAATTGTGAATATTCTGCCGAGACATTGCGCACCCGGACTTCTGAGGCGTCACAGGGATTGTGACTGCGGATGTATTCAAAGTCCTTCTCGGTGTTGGCTGCGTTCACGCAAATGAAAAAGTGATCCTCGCCCAGGCGATGGATGACGCAATCATCCACCGCGCTTCCTTGCGGGTACATCAAGGCCGAATATTGAGCCTGATAAATCTTGAGCCGTGAAACATCATTGGAGGTTAGATGCTGAAGCAGCGCGAGCGCTCGTGGGCCTCGAACCTCAATCTCGCCCATATGACTCACATCAAAAAGCCCGGCGCGAGTCCGCACGGCCAGGTGCTCTTCGATGATGCCTGAGTACTCGACGGGCATCTCCCAGCCGCCGAACTCAACCATGCGCGCGCCCGCCTCGCGATGGGCCGCATAGAGCGCTGTGCGCTTGAGCGCGATTCCCGTTGACGTCGCCAATCTGAAACTCCAGCGGCAAGACAGAGATGCAAATCCTAGAAGTCAACGTAGCATAGAGCAGCCCGCTGCCGCAACCCGACCGGCTACGCCTCTTAATGATAGGGAAGGGTGCGCAGCAGGTCTTGCTCGGCCTCATGGGTGCGCAGCAGTTGTGACGGAGGATGTGGTGAAAAGTAGGCTTGCTCGCTGCCGATGGCAGGCCCCACAGAGGGAAGTTCAGGATGTTGGCTCGTGATTTGATGGATAAAACTAGCTCCCGGTCTGTCAAGAGAAGTGAGATATGCCAGTGAGCGCCACGGAAGCACCGAATAAGCGATGCGCGCTTCAAGCAACGTCTTGAGATGGTCCGTAACTTCTCGCATCTCCGGGTTCGCAGCCACATTCATCTTTTCCATAGGATCGCGCCGGGAATTAAAGAGTTCCGAACTGCCATCGGAATTCTGGATGAAGTGCCATTCCGGGGTGAGAAGGCTCACGGAGGAAGGGTCTCGGCCATTTTCAAGGGTTACAAGCTCCGAGATGACTGGGCGTTCAGGAAGAGCCGGAGATGAATGAGGCATCCAATGGGCGGCTAGGCTTGCCTGGGCGATGGGCCCTTTCAGCCCCAGCGCCAGATCGACAGCGGTGGCAAACAATCGCCGATTAGAGACCAGATCGGAAACGCGAATTCCGGCAGGAATTTCCGGTCCCCAAATGATGAGTGGGACTCGCAGGACTTCCGAATAAAGATTCCAGCCGTGATCGTAAGTGCCGTGTTCGCCGAAGCCTTCCCCGTGATCAGAGGTAACGATAAAGATGGTATTCTCGCCGCCGGGCCGCGAGCGAACCATTCGAACCAGACTACCAATCTGATCGTCCAGATAGGCCAGGCTATTATCGTATCCATCCAGCAAATCCTGCCGTTCCTGGTCGGGGTAAGGATGGCGAGGATGTCCGTCTTGGAGCGGTGCGGTCAGGCGCGCCAATAAGTGGCGTGGGATTTTACCAAAGCGGTGATCGTAGGGCGCAGGGGGAAGATAGGGCCGGTGCGCGTCCATGTAATTGACGAAAAGGAAAAAGGGCCGGCTCGGATCACGCGAGCGATACCATCGCGCGACATCGCTATTCAGATCGGCTGCATCACGCCGGTCAAACCGGTTATAGCGGATCAGGCGATCGTATAGGAAGCGCAGCGCGGATTGCCCCACGAAGGTGACCGCCAGATTGTGTCGCAATGTAAAGCTGTCGTCGTCATACAGATCAAAGCCTTCATCAAGGCCCCAGCCGGCAAGCCCATAAAAAGGATTGGCGTTGAAACCCGCGGTTTCATAGCCTTTGGATTGAAGAATTCTTGCCAGTGTCCACGACTCATTATCCAGCGGCGCAGCCCAATCGGCGCCATGCTGATGAGGAAGCAAGCCGGTGAAGATGGAAGCGAGTGAGGGCAACGTCCAGGAAGAAGGCGCCGAAACGTTTTCAAATAATACCCCGCGCGCGGCGAAACCGTCCAGGTGGGGCGTGGTTGGCCTGCGATAGCCATAGCAGGAAAGGTGGTCCGCGCGCACGGTATCCAGAATGATGAGAACAATATTGGGATGGATGGAGGTTGTTGCCCCGTGCTCGGATGCGCGGGCAAGAAAGCTTGGCAGGGGCCTGTGGGTAACAAAAAACAAAATGCCGCCAGCGAGCATTAAAACGATCGCAAAGGGAGCCCAGCCCCATCGGCCAATTGATAAAGATCGCTCCGCTGTGAAAAAGTCGCCGACGCGCAGCCAGAACATGCGGAACATCACAAGCGCAAGGATAAAGGTCACCAGAAAGCCGAACACTGCGGTGGTGATTTCAAGTTGTCGGGGAAATATCAGACCGGTTCCAATACGGAACCAATCCAAGAGCCATGTGATGTAAGCGCCCGCGAATCCCAGGCCCACACCGGCGACGACGGCCGTTCGCGCGGGATTAGAAAGGTTCAGAAGCGCGCCTATTGCGCCCACGATAAGGCCCAACAGCGCGCCAGTGAGAAGGTCAACGAGCGGCGTCAGGAACCAGATGACGTACCGCACATCCGGATGCAGAAGCCCGGCGGCGCGAGGGATGAAGTAAAACAGAGAGGCCTCGAGCGCGCCTACCAAAAACCCCACGCATGCCCCTCCCCACGCCATGCGCGCCAGCAGGCTCCACCGCGAAGATCCTATCGCTTCCTTACTCATTCGAAAGCCAAAAACTCATTGAGCGTCTCAGGGCTGAAGCCGACCAGTTCCGGCTCAATCGCAACCCTCAACCCCATCTTCGCATAGATGGTCTGCCGGATGCGCCGCGCCAAAGTCAGCACGTCACGGGCTGTGGCTCCACCCTGATTCAGAATCACCAGCGGCTGAGCCTCATTCACCTGCGCGCCTCCCACGCGCAGCCCTTTCAGGCCGCAGACTTCGATGAGGAAAGCGGTGGGAATTTTGATTCCTGAAGGCTCCGAAAACTTGTTACGAATCATGCGCAACCGGTCTAAAGCCTCCGCATTCCAATGAGTTTGGAAACGATGTTCGAGGTCCATGTACTCCTTCTCGTTTACGATCAGATTTTTGAAGAAGGAGCCTGCATTCCCGCCCTTTTCCTCGCGGGGGAAAGGAAATTTGCGATCGCGAATGGCAATGATCGCTTGCCGGATCTGGTCGAGCGAAGGCTCTCGCACGCCCAGCTTTTCAAACCACAATCTGACATCCGAATAACTGAGGTTCCGGCGCGGTTCCCTGGAGAGTTGAAGAGTGATTCGCGCAATAAAATATCGGCCTTTGTGCGTGGTGTTAAAAATGCTCCGGCGATAGGCCAGCCCGAGTTCTTCCCTCTGAAAGATTTTTCTTTCGCCAGTTGCAAGGTCCATGACCTCGGCGCTTTCGAGAACGTCGCTGATCTGTTGTCCATAAGCGCCAATGTTTTGAACCAGGGCTGCGCCAGTCTGTCCGGGTATATGCGAGAGATTTTCAACGCCCCACCAATTGCGTTCAACCGCGCAAGCTACAAAACGATCCCAGGTCTCTGCCGCCTCGATTGAAACTCTGATCCGTTCGGCGTTCTCGTGAAGGAGGGTGATTCCTTCATTCGAGGGATGGAGCACCAGTGCATCGAGTCTCTCATCGCTGATCAGGACATTGCTTCCGCCCCCCAATACGAAAACCGGCAGACTCTCTGAGCGCGCAAACTTCAGAGCATCGAGCAGTTCCTGGCAGGTTCCGATGCGGGCAAAATATCGCGCCGGGCCGCCGATTTTAAACGTGGTGAAGGGCTTGAGCGGCTGATTTTCGAGAATGCGAGGAGTGGATGAAGTGGGCAGAATCGGCATGAAATCTTAATGCACGCGCCGCTCATGCTCGGCCCAGTAGGGCTCCCGGAGCACGCGCTTCAGAATTTTCCCAGTGCCTCCTTTGGGAAGCGACTCTCGAAACTCAACCGACTTCGGGACCTTAAACCCTGCAAGATGCTGGCGACAGTGAGCGATGATTTCTTCTTCGCTGGCGCGACAATCAGGGCGCAACGTGACAAGGGCTTTGGCGACTTCGCCCCATTGCTCATCCGGGACGGCGATCACCGCGCACTCAAGGACCGCAGGATGTCCATAAAGGACCCGCTCGATTTCCGCTGTGGCAATGTTTTCTCCGCCGCTTAGAACCATGTCCTTGACACGATCCACAATCAGAACGTAACCCTCCGCGTCGAGGGTTCCGAGATCGCCGGTGTGAAGCCATCCATCGGCCAGGGCGCACGCGGTTTCCTCCGGGTGATTCCAATAACCGGCCATCACGGCGTCTCCGCGAATCAGAACCTCGCCCACTTCTCGGCCGTCCGGACGGACGTCATGCCCGCTGGCGTTCACCACGCGGATTTCGGCTCCGGCGATCGGATAGCCCGCTGTGGCTTTTCGGAGCAGGCCTGCCTCTTCAGATTCATTTTTCAAGTGATCTTTGAGATAGGCAACGCTAACCACTGGAGAGGTTTCAGTCAGGCCGTAGCCTCCGGCAACCGTTGCTCCGGGGAATTTCTGCTCCACTTGGCGAATCAGAGCGGCGCTCGAAGGCGCTCCGCCAATCATCACTTCCCGGACACATGAAAGATCATAGCGCGAGAAGCAGGGATGATTGATGAGCGCGATGATCATGGCCGGCACCATCTGCAACCGAGTCACTCGCTCCCGATGAATCAGCTCCAGCGCGGTTTGAGGATCAAATTTCTTCAAGATCACGTGCCGCCCGCCGCTCAGGGTAAGCGTGTGGGGCGAGCCCCAGGAATTGACGTGAAAAAGCGGAACGGTGTAGATGCCCACGTCGGCGTCTGACAGCCGCAGAGCGCTGGCTACATAGAAGGCGTGCAAATAGAGATTGCGATGCGTCAGCATGACGCCCTTGGGGTATGCGGTTGTGCCGCTGGTATAGAAGAGTTCCGCAACCGAATTCTCATCAATGGCCTGGAAATCAAACTCGCGCCGCTGAGCTTTGCTTAGAAGTTCGTCGTAAGTGAGCGGGTAAGCCCAGTCCGGGCGCGGCTGACGAAGACAAATGAAATGCTCGACCGGGCTTGCATCGGATCGAAAGGATTCCACCATAGGCGCAAATTCCGGATCAAAAAAGAGCAGACGCGGAGCAGAATCTTTCAGGATGTAGGCGATTTCTTCCGCGCCCAGCCGGATGTTCAAGGGCAGAAGAATGGCCGAAATCTGCGGAACGCCATAGTAGGCTTCGAGCAGCCGATGACAGTTAAAGCTGAGAAAGGCGATGCGATCCCCTGGTTTTGCGCCAAGCTGCAAAAGGCCAGCCGAAAGGCGGTCGCAGCGCTCGTTGAATTCCTGGTAGGTCAGGCGCAGATCTTCACAGACGATGCCCGTCTTCTGGCCAAAAATCCGCGCTGCGTGTTGTTTGAAACGAACCGGGGTGAGAGGAAGAATCATGTTTGTTCCTGGCGTGGGGTGCTGCGATCCAGCATAGCCAGCATTCCGAGCCTTTCATTATAGCCCTGTTGGGCTGGCCCTCTCTCGCGTCGATGGTTTTAGCTGTAGCCGCCGTGTCCCCACCGTCGGTTTTTATCAATCGTTGCATAAGTAGTTGCACTAAACCGCATCAGCAGCGTACTTGGTGCCGGGAAGCTGGAAGAAAGACAGAATGAGATCCGGTGTACGTTGGATTGACAGCAGAATCGAAAAGAGCG
>CADDZJ010000120.1 GCA_902812415.1 Acidobacteriota bacterium | reverse complement strand
CTTTGGACAGCATCGTGCGAAAATTACCCCAACCTGCTTTTCCAAACGGCACCGGCGGGCTGGTTAAGCCGATTCGCTGCAACACCGCTTCTACCGGACCACCGCTAATTTGGACAGCCGTGATCTGCGATCGCCGACACCCGTGACCGGCGATCGCCGGAAAAAAACGAATCGGCGAACACAGTTCGCCGCGACAGCAAGGAGGTTGCTACGAAGCCCCGACTGCAACGGTTGAAGTGGCTCTACACCCAATCGCCGCTGTTCTTCATTACCGCGACAGCCTTCGAGCGACGGCGCTGGCTGGCTCGGGAGAGCGTCCAGCAGGCGTTTTTGTCATTTGCGGGCGAGGCGGCGCGCCGCAGCGCCTTTGTGGGCCGTTACGTTTTAATGCCCGATCACATTCACCTGTTCGTCGCTATCGCTCCCGTCGGTCCTAACCTCTCGAAGTGGGTGCAAATGCTGAAGATCACCCTGGCCAGGGCGCTGCGGGATGCTGGCGAAACAGGCCCGTTTTGGCAAAAGGGCTTTTTTGACCATGTCTTGCGGTCGGCGGAATCGTACCAGGAAAAGTGGGAGTACGTGCGCCAGAATCCGGTTCGCGCCGGGCTGGTTGAAGCCGCGGAAGATTGGCCCTACCGGGGCGAAGTCTTTCGGCTATCCTGGAACCTGTAGCGGCGATCTGCGATCGCCGGAAAGAGCGAATCGGCGAACATAGTTCGCCGCGACAGCGTGGTTGTGACGATCTGTAGCGGCGATTTAGAATCGCCGGAAATCGGCGATCACAGGGATGTTGCCGTCTCGGCCCAGGCGTGGTTGAGGTTCGCCGAAGTTTTTGAAAGCAAAGGCCCGGCGATCACAGATCGCCGCTACAGGTTACGTAATCTCGATGTTTGACAGGCCAAGAAGCGGCATGCTAGCGTTAATATTTTGTGCGTGCTCGGAATCCAACGCTGGAGAGGAATGCCGTGTCTCAGGCAAATAGCAGCTATCTCTTTACCTCAGAATCGGTTACGGAAGGGCATCCGGATAAAGTTTGCGATCAAATTTCAGATGCTGTTCTGGATGCCGTCCTGGCTGAGGACCCCAGAGGGCGGGTGGCTTGCGAAGCCATGGTGAAAGACCAACTGGTTTACGTGGCGGGTGAAATCACGAGCCGCGCCGAGCCCGACATTCAGAAGTTGGTGCGGGAGACGGTTCGAGAAATCGGGTATACCGATCCTGGCTGCGGTTTCACGGCGGATGATTGCCAGATTTCAGTAAACATCTCCCGGCAGAGCGGCGATATTGGCATGGGCGTGGAAACGGGCGGCGCCGGCGACCAGGGATTGATGTTTGGCTATGCCTGCGATGAAACTGACGAGCTGATGCCGTTCCCCATCATGATGGCTCACAAGCTCTGCCAGCGGCTGGCGGAAGTGCGAAAGAAGAAAATTCTGAATTTTGTCCGGCCTGACGGCAAATCCCAGGTGACGGTGCAATATGAAAAGGGTGTTCCGGTGCGGGTGGATGCGGTGGTGGTTTCCACTCAACATACCGATGACGTCAGCCGCGAAACCCTGCACGAAGGCATTTTGCAATGCGTCATCAAGCCGGTGATCCCCGCGCATATGATGGACGAGCGGACAAAATTTCACATTAATCCTACAGGACGATTCGTCACCGGCGGTCCGGTGGGGGATTCCGGACTGACGGGACGCAAGATTATTGTCGATACCTATGGGGGCACGGCGCACCACGGCGGCGGGGCGTTTTCAGGCAAAGATCCCACCAAAGTGGATCGTTCCGCGACCTATGTGGCGCGCTACATTGCCAAGAATCTGGTGGCCGCGGGGCTTGCCCGTCGGGCGGAAGTGCAACTCGCCTATGCCATCGGCGTCGCCGAGCCCGTATCGGTGATGGTGGACACCTGCGGAACCGGAAAAATCAGCGAAGCTAAGCTGGTGGATCTGATCCGCAAACACTTCCAATTGACCCCGCAGGGAATCATCCAATCGCTTGACTTGCTTCGCCCAATTTACAAAAAGACGGCGGCCTATGGACATTTTGGCCGCCAGGAACCCGAGTTCACGTGGGAAAAAACCGATAAAGCTGCAACACTGCGCAAGGAGGCTGGACTGTAGATGGCGACAACGGTTGTTAATCAGAAATATGACGTGAAAGATCTGAATCTGGCGGCGAAGGGGAAGCTCCGCATTGAGTGGGCCGAGCAGTGGATGGCGGTGCTGCGGCTCATTCGCGGGCGGTTCCGCAAGGAGAAGCCCCTGGCGGGAGTCCGCATCTCGGCCTGCCTGCATGTGACGACGGAGACGGCAAACCTTGCGGTGACGCTCAAGGAAGGCGGCGCGGATGTGGTGGTTTGCGCCTCCAATCCGCTCAGCACGCAGGACGATGTGGCCGCCTCGCTGGTGAAGGATTATGGCATTCCGGTGTTTGCCATCAAAGGCGAGGACAATGACACCTACTACAGTCATATCCTGGCTGCCCTGGCTCACAAGCCGCAGGTGACGATGGATGATGGCGCAGACCTGGTGACCACCGTGCTGACCAAGCGGCAAGACCTCGTGCCGGAAATCCTGGGAGGCACCGAAGAGACCACGACCGGCGTCATCCGCCTGCGGAGCATGGCGAAAGGCGGCGTGCTGAAGTTTCCCATCATCGCCGTGAACGACGCTGACACCAAGCACTTGTTCGATAACCGCTACGGGACGGGGCAATCCACCGTGGATGGCGTCATCCGCGCCACCAATATTCTGCTCGCCGGCATGAACGTGGTCGTGGCCGGTTATGGCTGGTGCGGCCGGGGATTCGCCATGCGGTCGCACGGCCTGGGCGCGAACGTCATTGTCACGGAGGTGAATCCAACCCGCGCGCTCGAAGCGGTGATGGACGGTTATCGCGTGATGCCCATGTCCGAAGCGGCCCGGATCGGCGACATCTTCGTAACGCTGACGGGCGATAAGAACGTTATCCGCCAAGAGCATTTCCAGGCGATGAAGAGCGGCGCGGTGGTTTGCAACTCCGGCCACTTCAACGTGGAGATTGATATCCCGGCGCTTGAACAGCTTGCCGTCAGCAAGCGCCAGCCGCGCGAGTTTGTGGATGAGTACACGCTGGCCGACGGGCGGAAAATCTGCCTGCTGGGCGAGGGGCGACTCATCAATCTGGCCGCGGCTGAAGGTCATCCGGCGGTCGTGATGGATATGAGCTTCGCAAACCAGGCGCTCTCCGTGGAATACATGGTGAAGAACGCCAGGAAGCTGGAGAAGAAAGTCTATCCGGTGCCGGCTGAGATCGATCAGGAAATTGCCAGGCTGAAGCTCGACTCGATGGGCATTGGCATCGACGAACTTACGGAAGAGCAAAAGGAGTACCTCGCCTCCTGGTCGGAAGGAACATAAGACCCCATGGAGGATCTCTGTAGATTCTCTCCTGGTTTTCAAGTGCTGTCGCGGCGCTGTCTCCAGTGCCGAATCCATTGAAAAATGAAGATCGATCGTAAGAGTCGGCCCTGAGTGGAGCAAAGGGGCACCGACGTTACAAGAGCGGTTCTTATACAGACTCTTCAGCCGCAACCCAAAGCGGCCATTGTTTTGAACGCTGTCATTCCTGCGCAAGTGGGAATCTACGCGCAAGAAGTAATCCTCAGAATGGGATTCTATCAAGTTTCGCAATTCCAGGAGTCCAAGAATTTTTCTCATGAAAGATCAGGCTCAACAGGCGCTTGATACGGCTGCGGCGCAAGGCGCGACTTATGCCGACGCGCGCGTGATGGATATCCGCCAGCGCTATCTTTCCACCAAGAATGGCCAGGCGGGCCAGGTGCGGGACTCGCACTCGCTTGGCATCGGCATCCGCGTAATCGCCGACGGCGCCTGGGGGTTTGCTTCCACACAGGATCTTTCGCGCCCGTCCATTGACGCGGCGGCGGCGCAGGCGGTTGAAATCGCCCGCGCCAGCGCGCTTTGCAAAAAGCGGAATGTCCGCCTGGCGCCGGAGGGCAAGGCTATCGACCACTGGGAAGCCGCATGCAAGGTTGACCCCTTCACCATCCCGGTTTCCACCTGCCTCGACCTGTTGCTGAAAGTCGATGCGGAGCTGCGCAAAGTGAAAGGCGTTACGCTCGCGGAAGCGGCGCTGGATTTCCGCAAGATTGATCAGGTTTTCCTTTCCAGCGAAGGCTCGGAAATCCGCCAGGTGAAGACGCAAACCGGCGCCGGATTCGTCGCCACCTCATTCAGTGGAAATGAAATTCAGCGGCGCTCTTACCCTAACTCCTTCGGCGGGCAATATCAGACGAGAGGCTATGAACTGGTTGAAGAGCTCGACCTGCTTGGTCACGCGCCGGAGATTGCCGAGCAGGCTGTGGCGCTGCATCAGTGCGACCAGTGCCCAGCAGGGGAAAAAGATATCATCCTGGGAAGCTCGCAGTTGGGCCTGCAGATTCACGAGTCTATCGGCCACCCGATTGAGCTCGATCGCGTGCTCGGCGATGAAGCCAATTTTGCCGGCATGAGTTTTCTGACGCTGGATAAGCTCGGAAAGCTGAAGTATGCATCCGATATTGTGAACGTGGTGGCGGATGCCACCGTGCTGCACGGTCCCGGCCTGGGAACTTTCGCCTACGATGACGAGGGTGTGGCCGCGCAATGCACGCCCATCATCCAGAACGGCCTTTTTGCAGGGTATCTTACTTCGCGCGAGTCGGCTGCTTCCATCGGCCAGCCGCGTTCGAGCGGCGCCATGCGCGCCGACGGCTGGAATCGCATTCCCCTCATCCGCATGACCAACGTCAGCCTGCTGCCCGGAAAAGGGAAGCTGGAGGATCTGATCGCCGATACGAATGACGGCATCTACCTGGAGACCAACCGAAGCTGGTCGATCGATGACCGTCGCTATAACTTCCAGTTCGGAACGGAAATCGGGTGGGAAATCAAGCATGGCAAGAAAACCCGGATGCTGAAAAACCCGAGCTACGGCGGCATCACGACCGAGTTCTGGAATTCCTGTGATGCGATCTGCGGTCTGGAGGAGTGGGTGCTCTGGGGCACTCCCAATTGCGGCAAAGGCCAGCCGATGCAAACCATGGGCACGGGCCACGGAGCGTCTCCGGCGCGCTTCCGCAAAGTAAAGGTCGGCGTCGCCTACCAGGGAAATTGAAGGATTTCTTCGTTGTTTCATTGATTCAATGAAACAACAGCACAATGAACCGATGACTTTATCCCGCCAATCTGCTGACGAACTTTTCAGCAAGGTGCTGAAGTATTCCCGCGCGGAAGAGACCGAAGCGTCAGTAACCGGAACCTCTTATTCGCTGACGCGGTTCGCCAATAATACGATTCACCAGAATGTTTCCGAAGAAGACATCAACCTTTCCGTGCGCGCCGTGGCAGGCCAGCGCACAGCGCGGGCGAGCACGAATAAACTGGATGATGACTCGATCCGCGAGGTGTGTGAGGCAGCTTTGGCGCTGGCCTCACTTCAGCCGCCGAACCCGGACCTGCTGCCGATGCCGGGCCCGCAGATGTATCGGGCCGTTGACCGTTACGATGGGGAAACGGCGCAGTTGAGCCCCCAAACACGCGCTGAAACCGTGCGCAAAGTGATCCAGCGCGCGGAAAAGGATGGGTTGACCGCTGCCGGCGTTTTTTCAAGCGGCTGCACGGTGCATGCGCTTTATAACTCTCGGGGCCTCGCGGCATTTCATGAAGAATCCATCTCCGAGTTTTCGGTGACGATGCTCGGTGAAACAAGTTCCGGCTGGGCGAAGAAGACTGGCCCGCGACATCAGGCGCTTGACATCGATGCGCTTGCGGATCGCGCTGCCCGTAAAGCCCTGCGGAGCCGGGAGCCGCGCGAGGCGCCGCCCGGAAAATATGCGGTGATTCTCGAACCTTCAGCGGTGATGGATTTGCTCGGATTCCTGCTGCTCGACTTCGGCGGCCTTTCCGTTTACGAGAAACGGAGTTGTTTTACCGGGCGGGTGGGCGAGAAGGTTTTTGGCGAGAATATTCAGATTCGGGATGATGTGTTCCATCCCTCGTCAGGCGGCGCTCCATTCGACGGCGAAGGCGTGCCGCGCCAACGCGTCTCGCTGGTGGAGAATGGCGTGCTGAAGAACCTGGTTTACTGCCGCGAAACGGCCCATAAAATGGGCGCGCAGCCGACGGGCCACGGTTTCCCCCTGCCGAACGAATACGGTGAAGCGCCGCTGAATCTGGTGGTGGAAGGGGGCCACGCCAGCGAAGAGGAAATGATTCGTTCGACCGAGCGCGGCCTGCTGGTGACGCGCTTCTGGTACATCCGCGAAGTGGATCCCTATGCCAAGATTCTGACCGGCATGACGCGCGATGGGACTTTCTGGATTGAAAATGGAGAAGTGAAGTACGGCGTCAAGAATTTTCGCTTCAACCAGAGCATCATCGAGATGCTGAATCAGGTTGAAATGATGAGCCCATCTGAGCGCGCTGCCGGGGAAGAGTCCATCGAGATGGTCGTTCCGAAAATGAAGATTCGAGAGTTCAACTTCTCATCCCTCACCAAGTTCTGAAAAAATTCTGCGTTCTTCATTTCCCGGCAAGCCGCGAGATACCTCGCTGGGCGTGATGGTTGGGGAATTGGCTGAGACCTTTCTGGGCGGCCGATTGCGAGTGGCCTGCTATCCATCGGAAGTGTTATCATCGACAGGAGATTGATGGCGCTATCGTCTAGGGGTTAGGACGTGAGATTCTCAATCTCAAAACCCGGGTTCGATTCCCGGTAGCGCTACCAACAGCTTGCATGCCTTGGCAGGGTGCGGGCGATTTGGCGTTTATCCCTCTTGACTCCGGGTGACTTCGATGGACCTTGAAAAAGCCATGCAGTTCGTGGTCGAACAACTCGGGCGGCTGGAGACGGCTGCGGCAAAGCACGATGAGCAGATCGCGCAGAACGCAGTCCAGATCGAAAAGAACACCACCCAGATTGCGCAGAACACCGCTCAGATTGCCAGCGTTACAGATTTGATCGGCCGACTAGCCCAATCCGAAATCGTTCTCACCGAAAGAATGGACAAAGGGTTCCAGGAACTCCGGGAGATACTGGCCCAGACCGATTACAAACTCAATGCATTGATCGACACCGTGGATAAACTTGTTCGGCGCAACGGCGGTGCCTCCAAAATTTAGCCCAAGCTGAACCTGCCGGCTTTCACGCGCTGTCGCGCGTCAGGCGAAGGGATGCCGGCCAAGCTCCAGAGCGCGGTCGGCCAGATGACGCTTGAGTTCGATGGTATCAACCGGCGAGCGTTTCAGGAAGCGGCGAAGCAATGCCATGCAGGATCGCAGCGCGTCGCCTTCGGCAACCCGAGGCAGAACGCGACGGGCCTCCATTTCCACACGGTCCGCTGCCTCGTGAATATAGCAGCGCGCTGCTTCACAATGGAGCCTGGCTATCTCCCCTGCTTCTCTGGAGAGCTTTTTCTGGGCGCGGAGCAAAGCGCTTTCCATAGAATAGACTTCTATAATCACATTGCTGAGCCCGCCGATCACTTCCTGTTCTTCTGAAAGCGCTTGCAAATATTTCTGCACAGCCGCGCCTGCCACAAGCAGCGCCACGCGCTTGGCGCCTTCGACCAATCTTGTCTCGGCGGCCAAAATCCCATCCTCCTCTTCATCCAGGCTTGTTGGGCCGAGCACTTCATCCAGAACTCGCTGCGCCGCCGGGATCAGCGCAAGCTCGCCCTTCATGGATCTCTTCAGCAGCATGTCCACGATCAACAGACGATTGATTTCGTTGGTTCCTTCAAAGATGCGGTTGACGCGCTGGTCGCGATAAGTCCGTTCCACTTCGTAATCCGCGCTGAAACCGTACCCTCCGAAGATCTGCACCGCCTCATCCGCCACGTAATCCAGCGCTTCAGTGCCGGCCACTTTGAGAATGGAGCATTCGACGGCATATTCCTGCAGAGCTTCCAGGATCTGGAGCGCGGCCTCAGGAGCGCCCTGGTCCACGCCTTCCAGCAACCTATCGATCATGCCCGCCGAGCGGTAGGACATGCTCTCGGCAGCGTAAATGCGCGCAACCATCGTGCCCAACTTTTCCTTGATCATTCCAAAGTCGGCGATGGGGCGCCCGAAGGCCTGGCGCTCTTTGGCCCACTGGAGGGTCGGTACGATTAAAACCTTGCAGCCGCCAATGCAGCCCGCGCCTAATTTCAGCCGTCCCATGTTGAGAATGTTGAAGGCGATCTGATGGCCCTTGCCGATTTCCCCGAGAACATTTTCAACAGGCACTGGCGCATCTTGCAGGTTCAACGGGGTGGTGGAAGATCCTTGGATGCCCATCTTGTGTTCTTCAGCGCCGGGTGAAACGCCCGGGAAGTTGCGCTCCACAATAAATGCCGTAAATTTTTCGCCGTCGATCCGGGCAAACACGATGTAGATATCTGCGATGCCGCCGTTGGTAATCCACATCTTGGCGCCGTTCAGGATGTAGTGTTTTCCATCCGGGCTCAACGTGGCCTTGGTTTTGCAGTGCAGTGCGTCAGAAGCGGAACTCGCCTCGCTCAAACAATAGGCGCCCACCCATTCGCCTCGCGCGAGCCTGGGAACATATTTCTGTTTCTGAGCCTCAGTGCCGAAAAAAGCGATGGGCAGGATGCCGATGCCGGCTTGCGCACCAATCGTGGAAGCCCAGGCGCCATCGCGCGCCATTTTTTCCGAGATGATGATGGAAGATATTTTGTCAAGCTCCAGACCGCCGTATTTTTGGGCAATGTCCGTGGCCAGCAAGCCCAACTCGCCAGCTTTCTTTAGAAGCTCGCGCAGCAGCCCGGGCTTTTTTTCTTCAATCTCCTTCAGACGAGGAATAATTTCGCGCTGAACGAATTCTTCCGCCGTCTGCGCAATCAGCCGGTGCTGATCGGTTAAATCTTCGGGAGTGAAGACTTCTTCCGGCTTCCGAGTTTCAATCAGGAAGCTGCCGCCTTTAATGACAGCGGGAATTGAACTCATGGTCGTGGTCATTCGAGCTCCGCGTTCAAATCAGAGATTTGGCATCGCGAACTTCAGACTTGCAGATTTTCAAAGATTCCTGCCGCGCCCATGCCGCCACCCACGCACATGGTGACCATGCCGTAGCGCGCTTTTCGCCGCTTCAACTCACCCAGCAGAGTTGCGGTAAGTTTAGCGCCAGTGCAGCCCAACGGATGCCCCAGAGCAATGGCGCCGCCGTTCACATTGGTCCTCTCCGGGTCAAGACCCGCAACTTTTATCACACTCAGCGCCTGAGCCGCGAAAGCCTCATTGAGCTCGATCAAATCAAGATCATGCAGCCGGAGGCCCGCGAGCTTCAAAGCCTTGGGGATCGCTTCAACGGGGCCGATGCCCATCTCCTCAGGCAATGTTCCCGCAGTGGCGTAGCTTGCAAAGCGAGCCAGCGGTTGGATTTCCAGAGCCTTGGCCCTCCGCGCTGACATCACCACGGCCGCCGCCGCTCCGTCGCTGGTCTGTGAGGAATTGCCCGCGGTCACCGTCCCATGCGCATGAAAAACAGACTTCAACCTCGCCAGAGCTTCAAGCGAGGTATCGCGGCGAGGCCCTTCGTCGGTGGCAAACACTATCTTCTGAGTCTCAGGTTTTGCGCTTCCGTTCAGACTTACCTCGATCACTTCCAAGGGCGCAATCTCGTCCTTAAATTTACCGGCATCAATCGCTGTGATCGCCTTTTGATGGCTGCGCAGTGAGAACTCATCCTGCTGCTCGCGCGTGATCTGATATTTGCGGGCCAGATTTTCGGCGGTAAGCCCCATATTGAGATAAACGTCGGGATAGGTCTCGACGAGCGTGGGATTGGGAGAAAAGTGATGGCCGCCCATTGGAACCAGGCTCATGCTCTCCGTGCCGCCGGCGATCAATACCTCACCGAAACCCGCCATAATACGCTCTGCGGCCAAGGCTATAGATTGGAGCCCCGAGGAGCAGAAGCGATTGATCGTCATAGCCGAACAGGCGACCGGCAAGCCGGCACGCAAAGAGGCAATGCGCGCAACATTATTTCCCTGCTCAGACTCGGGCATGGCGCAACCCAGGATCACATCCTCAACTTCTTTGGGATCGAGTTGAGGGACTCGGCGAAGGACTTCCCGGATGACTGCGGCAGCCATATCGTCCGGTCGCGTGTTTCGCAGGGTTCCTCGTGGAGCTTTCCCCACGGCTGTCCGAGCGATTGAAACTATCCAGGCTTCTTGCATGACGCCCTCTCATATGAAGGTCGTTGAAAATTCTCGTATCCTGATCTTCGGGCATGGTGGTGGCTCATAAGTACCATTTTGTCCGATCCGTCCAGTCGAATTTTCCCTCGTTCGCATTGGTGTTGGCCATGTCAAATTCGCTTCCAAATTGATCTTTATAACGGAGGCTCTTGGCGCTCCCTTTGATGTCGTGACGGACGTTCCAGGCGGTCATATTTTCAACCACAATCGGATTTTTTCTGTCGCCTCCGGTAAGATATTCAGCCTCAAACCCACCCCTGCCGGCGATGCTGACCCGAGCTCCTTGCTTTCCTATCACCTGAGTAATATGAGCCGTCTCGAAGTGAATGAACGATGGCAGTCGCCATCGCAATGCCTCGGAGATATGCGCCGCGATTTTCTGAAGCGCTGCGGCCTGCGCTGGGGTCGCGCGATCATCGATATACCACACAATAGCTTTCTCACCGTGACCGCGAACCAGATGCAAGCCATTAAGCTTCACTCTTCCATAATGGCCCTTTTGAATATTGAACGACGCAATAGACCAGCAGTAAGGGTGTGAAGCGCGGCTATGGAAATTACAGCCACAGGGCACGCTACAGGTACAAGCCTCGCTCAACTCGCCTTTGATCACCCAATGCGGTTCCTTGCCACGGGTTGAATCGGCAGCCACAAGAATTGTCGGAAGCAAGAATATGCTCAATACTGCAACAGCCAACCCCCGCGGCCTCATGGTGCGTCCCTCCTTCTCGGTGCAACCAAGATCGTCTCCATCGCCACGAATGCATCGATGACATCCGCCATTTTTCCTGTCAAAAGTAGGCTGGAGTTTTGTCTGTCCAATTAAACCGGCCCATGTTTGAATTTGCGTTTTTCAGATTGTATTTGTTCCCAAAGGGATCCCGGTAATAAAGCCTTTTGGTCTTGGCTTTCACGTCATGTTGAACATTCCACGATTGCATGTTCTCAACAATGATGGGAGTTTTGCCATCCATTCCAATAATGTAATCGGCTTCAAATTCTCCCCGATTGCCAATTTGCAAGCGCTGGCTTTTGTCCCCAATCTCCTGAATCACCCGGGCTGTCTGGAAGTATATTATGCGCTTTGCATGGGGCTTTTGAGGCAGCACGTGATCCGCAATAGCCTTTAGAGCCGCCGCTTGCTCTGGCGTGGCGCGATCGTCGATATACCACACGGTGCCCTTCTTTCCGTTCGCTCCTGCCAGATGCAATCCATCCAAAATCACGTGGCCATAGTGACCTTTCTGAATTTCAAAAGACATCATCGACCAGCAGTAATGGTGGGGTGAGGCGCCCGCTCCGAAATTGCAACCGCATAAAACACGGCAACTGCATGCTTCTGATAATCGGCCCACGATTTCCCAATGCGGCTCCTTGCCCTGAGTCGCAGCGCTTAGCAGGAGCGCCGGAATCCCCAATGTGCCTAGTATCAATCGGACAATGCGTTTTGCAATCGGTATGGCTTTCCCTCTTGGCCGTATTGACCCTACTGGGGTTTACAAATTATAGTGACAGCATTTTCTGTAGCGCCGGTGTCCTCACCGGCGTTTTTCGGCGCTGAGGACAGCGCCGCTACAATCCGCGTTGTCACTATAATTTGTAATT
>CADDZJ010000119.1 GCA_902812415.1 Acidobacteriota bacterium | reverse complement strand
ACTTCTGAGGCTAAACCGGAAGAGCCAAAGCCCGAACCGGCCAGGGAAGAGCCTCAGAACCTTCCGGCCCCACGTTCGCGGTATTCGCATCTACCCGTGGACATCGGGGTTTTGAGTCCATCGCTTCCGCTCTGGCCTCCGGGCGAGCCGGAACCGTGGAAACATTGACCTTGCGGTGGCCCTGCCTACCGCCGCAAGTGGCAGACGCTCACTGCCACACTTCCGGGCCAGGGGCGCGCTCACCCCTGGCTCGGCTTTTTCTCCCTGCCAGCAAGCCATGTGAAGTGTGGTAAGATTCAGCCATGCATGAAGCGCTGGCCGTTGCGATACCTACCTTTGCCGTCATCCTGGCGGCGCTGTGGAACAATGCCCGGATTAACGATTTGCGCGGGGACGTGCGAGACTTGCGGAGTGAGATGAACGCGCGGTTTTCTGCGATTGAAAGCCGTCTCAATCAAATCGAAGCTGACCTTCGGCAATTCTTTCATGAGTTGGGGCGGCACGAAGAGGCGCTGAGACGGCGGGAATAGCGAGTCATGGCTTACGTTCGTCTCTTCCGCCGCGTCCGTCTCGCCCCTGGCGTCACCCTGAACCTGGCGAAGCATGGCCCGTCTGTTTCCTTCGGGGTTCGCGGAGCGCATCTCACCGTAGGACGTTCGGGCATTCGCAAGACGGTAGGTATCCCCGGAACCGGCCTCTTCGCCACGTCTACCAGGGGCTGGTATTCCGGCGTTCATACCGGCCAGCCCTTTCATGAGGCGGCGGGCAAGCTCACCGGCTGGCGGCGATTCGGGCATGACCTGTTGCTTATCGGGCTGGCATGGCTTGCGCTGATCATCACAGTTTGGATTCTCACGGCTCTCTGACTCGAAAAAATCGCGCCACGTTGCCCGCAGACGCGCCGGTAGACATTGACCCATACCGTGGCATCCCCCTTTTTTTCACTCTGGCAGCCTTTTTCAAGAAGCGTTTTCTCTGTATCTCCCCCACTTCAAAATGTGACAGCGTGACAAGCCAATATCCATGCGGGTCTGAGCCACTTTTTGAAAACGTGACAAGGTATGCTTGTCACGATCATGAAAATAGGGTTTCAGCCAATGTTCATGCGAGTTGTCACGCTGTCACGTTTCAAAACCGTGGGGACGGGGAATTGAGAGTGAAAAACGGCCCGCGCGAGGGGTCATTTCGGGGGCGTTTGAATGACAAACTCTGGCGGCCTTACCAGTTTACGGATCGTAAAATCGGACTCCCCCTTAAAACCTCTCACCGCGAAGGAAGGTGACACGCGGGCGCGTTCGGAAGAGGGAATGCACAAAAAATGTGCACTTTGCGCGGTAAAGTTGGGGTCAGTTCTGGGGTCAGTTCCAAGTTCAAAACGGTGCGTTTCGGTTCGCAAGCGTGCAAAGGTGAGAGGTGGAGCGGAACCGCATAAATACTGGCGATTTTCGCTGTGATGCGCTTCGGTGCGGAACGGTGCAAAGTGCCAAAAGACGCTTTAGAAATCCGATGCTCTATCCGGCTGAGCTACACGCCCTCGATCTATTGGCATCATAAAAGCCTGCTTCATTGCAGTCAATCCACAGCCTGAGATTCATTCAGTTGCTGCGTAGCAAGCGCGAAGGGCAGTACAGCATTCGCATTAATGATCAGTGGCGCGGTTGCTTTGTGTGGCGGGCGGTGATGCCCGCGGCGTGGAGATTATGGACTACCGCTGAGGAGGATCCACAACCATGAGGGCGAGGCTGAAACCAATTCATCCCATTCTCAACACGCCCGCCGCCGCTGCCGCAAAGCTGCTCGCTCTACGGCAGCGGCGCAACGGCGGGAAGAAAGAACTCAGAAGTAAAACTTCAGCGCGAACTGGATGTTGCGTTCGTACTGCGAGCTCAAGAGCTCGCCGAATTGAGCGCTGGTCACGCTTCGGTTGGGAGCATTGAAGATCGGAGTATTGGTGAAGTTGATGAATTCGCTGCGAAACTCAAAGCGCTTGGATTCGGAAATCGGAAAGTCTTTCTCGATTCCAAAATCCCAGTCGCGGAGCCCAGGCCCGCGCACGGTGCCATTCGCGCAACTACCGAACGTTCCGACAGATGCCACGGAGAAAGGCGACGTGCTGAACCAGGTGGTCCCCAGGCCAACCCCTTGCGGATAGGCGTTAGGACCAATGCAGTTAGCCTTCCCTCCCCGGCCATGGGTTTGAGAGTTATCGGGCCCCGTGATGGTAAGCGGGAAGCCGGTATGGTCGCTGACGATCCCGCTGATCTGCCAGTTACCGAGAACCGCCCTCGCCAGAGGATTCGCGTGGCTGCCAAAGCGTTTTCCGGCGCCGTAGGGTAATTGGTAGACATAAGAGAAGACAAGGTTATGGGTGGTGTCAAAGTACGCCGGACCCCATTCCGCCGTCGAGTTATAAAGGTTTTGCCAGTAGGCGGAATTGTTTGCCGCCTGGCCGCCCTCGCCGTAGTAGCCGATGGAATTGGTCATGGCTTTGGAGTACGCGTAAGAGAACTGGAATTCCAGTCCCCGGGTCAGGCGCTTGGTCAGGCTCACCTGCAGGGCGTCATAGGCCTGATCGCCGTTCGATTCCGTACCGGAGATCTGGCCGATAGTGTTGTATAACGGCATATCCCCCGACAGGTAAGGGCTGCCGCAGGTCGGCACGGGGACCTTGGGGTTCTGGACAATGGCGTTGGCCGCCGTGCAGCCAGCTTCGCCGACGAGCCGCCTCTGGAAATAGGGCATGGGGACCATCAGGTGCGTTCCATGCTGGCCAACGTAGGCCACGGAAAGCAGCGTCTGGCTGGGAAACTGATGTTCAATGCTCAGGTTCCACTGCTGCACCTGATCCGGCCGTACGTTGGGATCCCAAAGCCGGATGTTGGTGCCCGTGTAGGGATTCGTGGGAGCTGACAGCAGCGAAAGTCCCTGGTCGGTGGTCGAGCTGGGGAAGAAAGGAAATGAGCCGGTGCTGTTGTCCTGCTCAAATTCCGACTGGAAAGGCGGATTCAGCGGCAGACGAAGATTGGTGCCGGTGCCTTCGAGGAATGATGAAATGGTATAAGCGCCGCGCAGCACGGTGGTCTTGCCCAGGAAGCCCGGCGTGTAAGCGAACCCAATGCGGGGCTGCCAGTCGCGCCAGTAAGCGTTGTAAACCGCTTTGGAATTTGTCACCACGCAGTTGGCGCTTCCGAGCAGCTCCGGACAAGGCCCCATCAGCGCTCCGCTCGCAAATTCCTCCACACCGGTAAAAGGCGAGAAGTTTGCTTCGCGGCTGAAAACCTCACCCCACGGCGAATTGTAATTCCAGCGCACCCCGAGATTGAGCGTCAAATGCTCTGTGGCGCGCCAGTCGTCCTGAATGTAGGGCGCGATGATGGCGCTCCTTTGGCCCCAGGTTCCGGCGGCGATGCCAAGCCCCACCGTGTTCGGAAGACCCAGCAGGAAGTCGGCTTCAGAAAGGCCGGAGTGCGCCGCGGGGCTTGTCGGATCTGGACCGTCGGTGTACACGCCTGAGAAGCTCAGGAACCCGAACTTGCCATTATTTCCCGCGTAGTAAGTGTTGATGTCCTCTCGCAGGATCTGGAGTCCTGCGTGGATCACATGACGGTTGTGGGTGACAATCAGATCGACGGTGGGTTCAAGCGTGGTGTCGGCAAACAGTTCTTCACTGTCGGATGCGCCCAGGCTGCTGGCCAGACCATTGGTAAAATTAAGCCCCAGCAGTCCCGGCCCATGCACATTGGCATCTGCGATGCCAAGCTGCTGGCCCAGATTGCCGACACCCGTCACCACCCCGCCGTTGTGCAGGAGGATGCGGTTCACGCCCATTTTTGCGTCCATCACCACCGTGGGGGCGAAGGTGTGCGTCCAGTCAACAACGCCGCCGTGAAAGGGGGAATTGTTAAAGCTCTGAGCAAAAAGTTTGAAGGAATTGGTCGTCGGGTTTTGCTGGAAACCCTCAGAATAACTGCCCCAGAGGTGATTTTTGTCATTCACCATGAAGTCGATCTTAATATCCCCCTGGTCGTTGTCCGTGTAGGTATGTGAGGTATTGAGGGCATTGTTCAGGAGATTTGAATTGACGGGATTGGGATAGAGTCCGGAAGCAAAAAGCTTCTGGGCGACCGGGTCGATCATGGTGGACGGGATAATGTTGTTCGGGAACGGCTGCCGCACGGCCGCAGGATTTGCGGACGGGGCGCACGGGCCAGCAAGCGAGGCGCAGGGATTATAAAGCGGTCGCGGCGTGGAGAGACCGCTGCCTGGAGGCGGATTCAGCAGTTCAGAGAAGTCGCCTGCGCGTTCCGCCGGCGTCATGACGGTAAAGAAACCGGTTGCCGGAGGGCTATCAAGCCGCGAGCCCTGGTAATCGGTAAAGAAGAAAAGCTTATCTTTCTTGATCGGCCCGCCGAATGTGCCGCCGAATGTATTCCAGCGCAAGCCGGGCTTGGTCAAGTGCTGCCAATTGCGCGCCCAATTGTTGGCGTTCAAAGCGTCATTGCGCAGAAACTCAAAAGCGTCTCCATGATACTGGTCGGTTCCTGATTTTAAAGTAACGCTGATGACGCCGCCCTGAAACTGGCCGTATTGGGCGGGCGCATTGTTCGTGATCATGTCGAATTCCTGAATGGCGTCCACACTCGGTTGATAGGAAGTGAGATTGTCGGAAATCTGGTTGTTGTCAATGCCATTCAGCAGGAAGTTGTTGGCTTCCTTGCGATTTCCATTCACGTAGGGTCTGCCGCCACCCGTCGTGCGCTGGCCGTTCGTGAAAGAGCTGGGGTTCGTGGCGGTCACGCCCGGCGTCAACAAGGTAAGCTGGATGAAGTTGCGCGTGGCCAGGGGAAGATTCACATTGAAATTGGAACTCGTGACGTAACCCAACTGCATGGTATCCGTTTGCAGCAGGGGAGGCGCGGAGGTGACGCTCACGGTCTGCGTCATCTCGCCGACCTTCAGTTGAAAGTCAATCCTGGCGATCTGGTTCATCTGAAGTTCAAAAGCGGGGTGGACGCTGGTTGTAAAGCCTTTGGCTTCCACCTGCACTTTGTATTCGCCCACCGGCAGTCGCGGCAGATTATAAACCCCGGCGGCGTTTGTTTCGGTTGGCCACGCGGCGCCCCGCAATACGTCCGTCGCGGTCACTTTCGCCCCGGGGACCGCCGCCCCGGAAGGATCGGTCACGGTTCCGGTGATGCCTCCGGTGATTTCCTGCGCTCTCAGAGGCCGCGCCGATAAAGCCGAAACCGCCAAAATCGTGAAAGCAAGCAGATAGGCCCGAAAACAACACGGGTGTTTTTTCGCCATAAACAGCCCTCCCTTTACGGTGGCAACACTCGACGTCCGGCAACCCAAAGGGTCGCCACTACCTTAACGCGCTATGACGCTCATTCTGGACTTATTGTATAGGCAAGTCAAGTGGTCAATTTTGCGAGCCTTTCCCTGACTTTGGCGAGTAGCAGTTCGGATGTCAGACGTCATGAGCCTATGGCTCACGACATTGCGTGAAAATATCGGCCTCGTTCTGCGCGATCGGCTTTCCAGACTGTCATTCTGCCCTGAAAAATACGCCGATATTTTGGCGCGCAACCCAGACACCCGCCAGCCTCGGCGTAATTTTCATTCTTCGGGGTGCCGTAAAACGACATGGCAGACTGAGCGGAGCGCAGCGAAGAATCCCCGTATTGGCTTCGGGTAAACTCCGCCAAGGATTCCGGCAATTGTATTTGAGAAAAATACAAAGATTCTTCGCTGTCGCTCGGAATGACAAGGCGAAGGGTTCAGAATGACAGGCGAGAGTGTGCGCGCGATCAGGACAGCGCCCCTACGCTTTGGAAAGAAAATCGCGGAAGACTTCGGCGCCGCGGTATTGAGCCCGATCTCCCAATTGCTCTTCCAGCCGCAGCAACCGATTGTATTTGGCAAGGCGTTCCGATCGGGTCACGGAGCCGATCTTGATCTGACCCGCGCCGGTGGCCACGGCTAAATCAGCCATCGAGTCATCTTCGGTCTCGCCCGATCGAGCGCTGATCACGGTGCGGTAGCCGCGCTTTCGGGCCAGCTCCACCACGGCTAACGTCTCGGTGAGCGTGCCGACCTGATTCATTTTCACGAGAATGGCGTTGGCTACTTTTTCCTGGAAGCCTCGCTTCAGGCGAGAAAGGTTTGTAACGAAAAGATCGTCTCCAATCAATTGGCAATGGGCTGAGAGGCGGTTCGTCAGAAGCTTCCAGCCAGCCCAATCGTCTTCACCGAGGCCGTCTTCAATTGAGATGATGGGAAATCGCCTGACCCATTCTCCCATACGGCGCACAAACTCCTCGGCGCTGAACTCGACACCTTCGGCTGAAAGGCGGTAGCGGCCGCGTTCAGCGAAATGGCTGGAAGCGATATCCACCGCGATCGCGGCGTCCCGGCCGGGCTGAAAACCGGCGCGCTCAAAGGCTTCCACCATAAGTTCAAAACCCGCCTCGTTGGATTTCAGCCGCGGTGCATACCCGCCCTCGTCCGCCACGCCGGCCGTGTAAACTCCGCGCGATTTCAGCGCTTCCTTCATGGCGCGGAAGATGACAACTGCATCCTGCAAGGCTTCGGAATAACGCTGAGCGCGAAGCGGAATGACCAGGAAATCCTGAAAATCCGCGTTTCCTCCGCCATGCAAGCCGCCGCTCAGGATGTTCACCATGGGCACGGGCAGTTCGACAGCTCCCATGCCGCCCAGATAACGATAGAGTGGGAGCCCCGCGGAAGCGGCGGCGGCGCGCGCGACGCCGAGTGAAACTCCCAGGATGGCATTCGCTCCCAGACGGCTTTTATTCTCCGTGCCGTCGAGCGCCAGGAGCTTATGATCGAGGGCGGCCTGATCGCGGGCGTCCATGCCGGCGACCTCCGGAGCAATCGCTTGCTCAACGTTGGCGATGGCCTGGCGAACGCCGCGCCCTAAGTAGTCTTTCGCATCGCGGTCGCGGAGTTCCAACGCTTCTGCCTTGCCGGTTGAGGCGCCGGAGGGGACAAGGGCTCGGCCAAGAGCTCCGTCCTGCAGAAAGACTTCCACCTCGACGGTGGGATTTCCGCGCGAATCAAGCGCTTGACGAGCGTGAATGTGTTCAATTTTAGGCATAACCGTAGATTGTTCTCTGAATCAAAGCGAAGAGCATTATAGGTTAGCCACCTCGAAAAAAGCCAAATACTCTTGTCCCAGCCGCCTTATTCATGTGGGGGTTTAATGAAGGACTTACCACAGAGGACACAGAGAAGGGGTCTCCGTGATCTTTGTGTCCTCTGTGGTGAAATGCGGGAGAATGTTTACCACGGAAGGTATGGCGTGGCTGCAACCAAGCCAAATTTCAAATCTCAAATTTCAGATCCAGATCCAAAACGACGATCATTATGAAAGCAAAGGGGATATAGCGCTCACGATGAAAAAACTTCGCAATGTGAACAGACTTATAAACCTCGCACTGCGATCGGGAAATATCCGTCGAATAAATCGCCGAATTTTCGGAATGCAACACGGGCTGGATGGCATGTGAAGATTGCCTGACAGCCCTTTGAGTGATAAAGTTGATGCGATGAAACGCCGGGCGGTCAGAATCGCTGTCCTCTTATGGCTGGGGTGGTATCTTTCCGGCCCTTTGTGCGAGACCTTTGATTTCTGGGACCCGCCACCTGTAGAAATGCGTGACATTGCGCGTCACGCTGGTGGCGCTGCTACGCTGGTTGCCGCTATTTTCTGCTTTGCGACCCTCCTCATTCGAAAGTGGCACGAGCGTTGTTCATTTCTGGCCAGGGTTCTCTGGAGCAATTTCCTTTCTTTGACTTTTTATCTGCCGGCGTTCGCAGCTCCCGCAGCGCCTGTCTTTTCTCATTCCCCTCCTGCATTACCTCTGCGCATCTAGGACCTTTCCCTTCTTATCGGTATGCTCTTCGGAGTGTGCCCGGTCATCTGTGTGGGTGTTTCTGCTCACACGGAAGTGTTGGGGAAAGGACCGTCAAATGGCTACATTTCAGGCCACACAGAACGTCCGGAAAGGCGTTTGTCTCCGCTATCTTGGCGTATGCGCCGGCATAGCCCTCGGGGTGACATGCTGTACTCCGGTTCAGAGATACCGGCCCGCGCCGCTCTCCTCTGTTGAAACGGCCTCAAAGCTTGAAGTGCGAACTCTGGATGATCCGGGTCTTGAGGCATTCATCGAAAAAAGCCTGGGACGCTCGATTGACTGGCCGCCTAAAGCCTGGGACCTGCGTCTGTTGACGCTCGCGGCATTCTACTTCAACCCGCAGCTTGCAACAGCGCGCGATCAGGTTGCCGCAGCTCAGGCGGCGATTGCTACGGCCAACATGCGGCCGAACCCGGTTTTAAGCGTCTCGGCGGGCGTTCCAAGCCCTTACCTCCTCGGGCTGGAATTCGCAATTCCAATGATCACCGCCGGCAAGCGCCAGTATCAAATCGAAGCGGCGAAGAATCTGAGTGAGGTTGCGCGGCTGAACTTGGCGCACACAGCCTGGACGGTGCGCAGCGGCGTGCGCGCCGCATTGCTGAATGTCCTAGTGGCCGAGCGCAGCCAAACCCTGTTTCGAGCCGAGGCGCGACTGCAATCGGAGCGACTCTTCCGGCTGGGGAAACAGCTTGAGGCTGGGGCGATTGCGAGGCCCGCCGTCGATTCCGCGCGGGTTGATCTGCTCAATAGCCAGCTCGCGGTTCAAACTGCCGAAGGTCGCGTCACGGAGGCAAAGGCTGCGCTGGCGGCCGCCATCGGCATTCCGGTCGCCGGTTTGAAGGGCGTGCGGTTTGCCTGGCCTGGATTCGACCGGCTTCCGCCAATCACCGCGCTTTCCGCGCGACAAATTCAGCGCGATGCCGTCTTGAACCGCTTGGACGTGCGACAAGCTCTTGTGCAATATAGCGCCGCCCAAGCCACCTTGCAGCTTGAAATTGCAAGACAATACCCGGACTTCCAAATCGGCCCCGGATATCAGTATGAGGAAACCGACAACTTTTTCGCGCCAATCTTCTCCATGACACTTCCACTCTTTAACCGAAACCAGGGACCCATTGCCGAAGCCGAAGCGCGGCGAAAGCAGGCTGCGGACAATCTGTTGGCGACACAGGCGCGGGCGATTGCTGAAAGCGAGCAGGCGTTGGCTCAATATCGAGCAGCTTACGCCCAGCTTCACGATGCACAACAAGTGCTTGCAGATCTGCGCCATGTGCAAGAGCCGATGGCCCGGCAACAAGTCGCGGCGGGCGAGACGGACTGGCTGTCCCTCAATACCGTGCTTCTACAAGGCTCGGCGGCGGCCCAGACATGGCTGAACACGATTTTTCAGACACAGGCTGCGCTGGGCGCGCTTGAAGATGCAATACAGAAACCGCTCGAACCGGAAGATGACGCACCGTTGGCGCTCCCCGCGCCAGCGAAATGATGAGAGATAAAAGGCGAATGACGAGAGACAAAAAACCAGGCCATCCAGGCAGCGCAGAGTTTTCCGTGCCGCCCTGCGGGAGAAACTCTGCGACGTTCGCTGGTCTCTCGCCTCTGCTTTTTGGAGGAAACCCATGAAGGCTCTTCAATGGCTCTTGGCATTGGCGCTCGCGCTGATGGCCACATCCCTTCTAGTCCGAAGCTACACTCAGGCTCACAAAGACCCCGACCAGAAAGAGGAAGAGGAAGCGATCAAGTCGCCCTCGCGGGTCTCGGTGGTGAATGGGCAGACCGTGGTCACGCTCGACGCAGCCACACAAGAACGCCTCGGCATTGTTGTCGCTCCGCTTCGCGCCGTCAGGATGCGCCGCAGAGCCCCGGCGGCCGCAACCGTGCTCTCCGCCCAGGGGTTGGTGGCCCTCCGCAATGCCTACGTGACCGCGGAAGCGCAGGCTGAGACCGCGCAGGCGCAGCTTGCGGTTTCGAGCCAGGAATACGAACGTCTCAAGACGCTCTACGCGGAAAATCAAAACGCGTCGATGAAGGCGCTCCAAGCGGCAGAGGGCATGCTGCGCGCGAATCAAGCCCGTCTTGACGCGGCGCGAAAAGAGCTGGAAATTGCCAAGTCCGCCGTGCAGCAAAGTTGGGGCGGCATGGTCGCAAGCTGGGTAGCCAAGAACTCACCCTTGCTGACGAGTGTCCTGGACCAGGGCGCGATGCTCGTGCAAGTGACACTGCCGCCGGGCGTTTCCTATGAAGACCTACCCGAGATCAACCTTTCCACTCCCAATGGGAACTCCGTGGATGCCTCCTATGTCTCGCCATTTCCGCAGATCGATCCGCGCATTCAAGGCATCAGCATGCTTTATCTTGCCCGCGCTTATCCGACGCTTCAACCGGGCATGAACCTGGTGGCTCATCTGCCGGTCGGCAAGCGGTCGCGGGGGGTTGTTATACCCCCATCCGCCGTCGTCTGGCGGCAGGGGCGGGCCTGGGTTTACGAACAAACCGCTTTAACTCAATTCACCCGACGGCTTGTGCCCACCGATGAGCCGCTTCGTGGAGGCTACTTTGCCACTCAGGGCTTCCAAGGGGGAACCCGGGTCGTGGTGCAGGGAGCGCAGGTTCTACTCTCCGAGGAGTTTCGATCTCAAATCCAGCCGGAGGACTGAAATGAAGCGGGTTTTCCACTCGCGGTGAACCCCCTCTCGTCACTCAAAGGCCGGAGCGCTAAATTATCGATCGGGAGAGCTTAATGCTGAAATCGATTGTCCGGTTTTCATTGCGTCACCGAGGTGTTGTGATCGCTTTGGCGGGTGCGCTGCTGTTTTACGGCATTGATTCGCTTCGCACAGCGCGTTATGACGTTTTTCCGGAGTTCGCTCCGCCGCAGGTTTCCATCGAGACGGAGGCACCGGGTCTTTCGCCCGAGCAGGTGGAGCAACTCGTGACCACGCCCATTGAAAACGCCATCATCGGCGTCACGGGCGTTCACAGGGTGCGATCCGCATCCATCCAGGGCATCTCAGTGATCACCGTCATCTTTCAAAATCAAGGCGGCATTTATCTTGACCGGCAACTGGTGGCCGAGCGTTTGGGCACGCTCGCCGGTCAATTGCCGGCTGGCGTCACGCCTGTGATGACGCCGCTCACCTCGACCACCAGTTGGGTGATGGAGGTGGCGCTGTCTTCTCAAAAGCTATCCGCGATGGATCTGACCACCGTGGCAAATTGGGTGGTGAAGCGCCGTTTGCTGGCCGTGCCGGGCGTCGCCAATGTGTCGGTGTTCGGAGCGATGACGCGGCAAATCCAGATTCAATATGACCCCGAGAAACTTATTCAGCACAACATTGCCGTCACCGACGTGATTAGCGCGGCCCAGCGGGCGACCGCCGTTCGCGGCGCGGGCTTCGTTTCCACGCCCAACCAGCGCATCATCCTTCAGACCGAGGGGCAGTCGCTGACGCCAGGCGAGATCAGCCGGACGGTCGTCGTGCGCTCACGCGGCGCAAACCTGACGCTGGGAGACGTATGCCATGTAGTGGAGGCGCCGGCGCCTCCTGTCGGCGGGGCTGCACTGATGGGCCGCCCGGCGATCGACCTGGTCGTTCAGTCGCAATACGAGGCCAACACTCTTCAGGTAACGCAAGGAATCGATCAGGCCCTGGCCGAGCTTCGTCCAGGTCTTTCGAAGGAAGGGATTCAGGTTAATCCGAATGTGTTTCGCCCGGCAAATTTCATCCTCACGGCGCTCCACAACGTGCGTTCTTCCCTCGAGATTGGCGCCATCCTGGTGGTCGTCGTCCTCTTTCTGTTTCTCTTTAATTTCCGAACCGCAGCGATTTCCTGCACCGCCATTCCCCTTTCGCTGCTCGGTGCTGTGATCGTCCTGAATCTGATGGGTCAGAGCGTGAATACGCTGACGCTGGGCGGGCTTGCCATTGCGATTGGAGAAGTGGTGGACGACGCCGTCATTGATGTGGAAAACATCTATCGGCGTTTGCGCGAAAACCGCGCGGCGCCGCATCCTCGGAAAGCATGGCGGGTGGTGATGAACGCTTCCGTAGAAGTCCGAAGCGCCGTGGTCTATGCCACGTTCGCCGTGATCCTGGTCTTTTTCCC
>CADDZJ010000118.1 GCA_902812415.1 Acidobacteriota bacterium | reverse complement strand
CGTTCACCTCCAGCGCAATGCCAAGAGCCACCTCACTAAAAGCGATGCCACCGAATTCCATCAGCGCCTCCGTACCCTCAAGGCGGCCTGGAACGCCGAGGTCGCCGCCACTCCAGTTCGAGGACCTTTGTCAGCGCTTCGAGCCTCGCTCCCCCGTCTTCATTCGCGAGATCCGCAAAAAGCGGGACCACTATCTGGCCTTCCTCAACTACCCCGACGTCATCCGCCGGTCGCTTTCTACCACCAACGTCGTCGAGGCCGTCAACGGCCAGCTCGAAATTATGCGTCGCAACAGCGGCGGTTACTTCCACTCGGAAGAGACCCTGAAGCGCAAGCTGGGCTTAGCCGTCTCCCAGCTCGAAACTGGGCGCTGGCGCCGCGTCGCCTCCTCCGTCCAGAACGCCCTCGACCAATTCAACGCCATCTTTCAGTCCAGATTCGAGACGGAGGAATGAAAATCAATCTGCCAGACACAAAACAGGACTTTCCTCATTTTTTTGTGATGCCCAGACCTAACTCGTGCAAACACGCGACTTACTGGCTTCGAAAAGTGGACGGCATCGAATTTCGGATGTACCTCGAAAGATCAAGCAAAAGCTACCTTCGGAGTGGCTGATTCCGATCGGAGTCCACTGTCTCCCCGGGCTGCGAGCGCGTATTTGCAGGGGTTTTGGGGTTGTGGGGCGCGCCGGAAGTGTAGCGCCGCACTCGAAAGGGCCCGCAGATCCTTGCAGATGAAGCCACCTCGCAAAAAAAATGAGGAAAGTCCTGACACTAAATTCTTGACAAGTACCCTTCCTCATTGGGTATCGCCGCCAAAATTTTCTTGGCCGAGTCCACCACCTGCTGCGGGTTGGCCTTCCTCTCCACCAGCGGAAAGCCCTGCTCCACCCACTTCCGCTCGATCGTTTCGTAGTCCCTCGTTACCACCACTTCCTCTGGCTGATACTCTGTGGATCGCTGTCCGTTCAGCAATTCTCGGCGCAGCCCTGCCACGTAAGCGTTCACTCGCGGCCGGTAATAAAAGCGCACCATCTCATAGAGGTCGCGGCAGGCATAATCGCGCATGCCAGGCGTCCATACCGTCAAAACGTTCCTAACACGACGAGCGATATCACTTGGCGCTCCGGGCAGCGATTTTGCTAACCGTATTACAGGAGCCAGCCAATAGTGGTCATCAAGGCTAAGAAGCTCTTCGATGCCGTCCAATATCTGCGCAAGGGATACCACTTCCCGCTTAAACGCCCGCGCATCCAGCCGCCTGAAGGCCGCTACCATCTTCATCAGCCGTGCGTTAAAAAGCTGGTGCAAGTAGGCCCGCGTAATGTCATTCAGGTCGTGCTGATAAAAGCGATTGTCCCTCGCAGCTTCACTTGCTTTCAGAGCATACTCTACAGCCCGCCGAAGGTGAGGAATGAAGGCGATGCCGTCATAGACATTCGCGTGAAATCGCGGCTCGATGCGATGCCAGTAGAGCGGCCTTGAAAATGAATCGTCGCCCCGGCCTGTACTGGGGCCATACACGCTGGCGAGCAATTCCTCGAGCGCCTTCTGCATCAGCGGGGCTGCTCGTTCTCCGTATCGCCGCTCCGCATATTCTCTCGTAAACCGGGTAATATCCGTTTCGTCAGGATTCCAACCCAGCGTGCAGGCAAACTGAAAATAGAAATAATTAAAGCCGCTCACCTCATTGACTAGCGCAAAGCCGGTGCACTGGCTGGCCTGCCTCTCTCGCGCCACAGCCTGAAGCTGCGCTTGAAGCAGGGGCATATCCCCGTGGAGGTTTGTCTGTCCCCCAAAAGAGCCTAACGTCCCAAATTGCCATGAGTAGCCCCAAAAATAATCAGTCGCTTTGTACAATGGCTGCTGCTCTGACCAGAAATCCAGGACTCGGACCCGTTCACGCGGAAGCTGTTCGACGCATTTTCTGACCAGCGTCCGCGGTTCCCATTCCTTGCCTAAGAATGTCCAACAGTCAATAATCCCCACTCCTTTCGGATCGATGGACTCGACAACTTCCATGCCTCTTCGAGGCAAATCGAGCATGAATTCCTGCTTCGCCTGGGCATTTCCTGCCACTGTTAGCTCTCCCAAATTTGCCAGATGGTATAGGTGGTCCGTTCCAAACCGGGAGTTGAACTCTTCCAGAAAAGCTCGACCAACCTTCAGATACATCGGGCTGCGGGGTAACATGTACCGAGCACCTCCCGAGACTCCGCCAGCGCCTCGACTTCCAAGAAGAGGAACATTCGGGTACCGTTGCGAAAACCCTTCCGGCACGCGGCCGTTAATGTGTGGTGCGATAAGACGCAGCCCACGTGAGCGCGCCCATTTGACGATTTGAAGCCACAATTCCGCCTGCCCATCCCTCCATGAACCGCTTCCTGGCGGGTTCAGCGCTCCCGCGTAGGAACCCGCCAGGGCCGGAGGGCCAGACCACTGCCTGTCTGGAATCTGGATCCCAAACTTAGCCCAAGTCTTCTCCCAAGTTGCGTTGGCCCCAGGGGTCCAAGTCGCGAGAAACGCGTTAAATCGGTTCTTTAGTATCCAGTCGATATACTTCTGCCATTCTTCGAGGCGCCACCAAGCCTGATCGGAATATAACCAGAGGCAGCCATTGCCGTAAATCCGATCAGAGAAGCGGGGCTGCGTAGCGATATTGATCCCGCTGATGGGAAGTGTGCTTCTTGCGGGTACGTAATCACCATCCCAATAAAATCCCAGGCCGCAGGCGCTAGTGAGATAGTCATAGATAGCGTAAAGCGTTGCCCGTCCGTTTCCGCCAAGAAAAACCAGCATTTTCTGTTTTCCCATCTCAAGGGAACGAACGATGTAGGCCTCTTCGTTTTCTCGACGGGGATCGCCCACCGCGTTGCGTCTTATAAATTCCGCCGTCCTTGCTGTGCGCCCCACGAGCGCCAGCACGCGTCCGCCAGGGTGCACCGGCGATCGGGCCTCATCCACCACCTCAGGCAGCTTGCCTGTCATCCTTTGCACAAAACGAGCCAGTTCGCTGGCCGCAATTTCCTCGGGTGCAATCCCCGAACGATATACAACGAGGAGCTGGTCGGCTCGCGCGTCTTTCCTCTCAGGCTCGGAACTCATCGTGGCCCCAATCCCAACACCTACAGCGGGGCGGGCTAGAAGCGAGGCAGTAAGGGTGCGCAACAGTGATCTTCGGTTTATCAAGGTCACCTCGTGATCCGAAATGGTTCAGAGATCTTTATACCGGAAGGCATCCTGCCGAAAGAGAGCTCGAAAGGGGGATACAGATTCCAATATCGAGATGCAGGGGAGGGCATTCGACGCCATGCCCCCCTCCGTTCTCCTCACCCAGCGGTCTTCTCAAATTAGCTTATTGATGACCTAGCCAACAGGGGTTCCACTCGGCGCTAGTACATCGTTTCGTTAGTTCTTTGCACTATGGAGTACGCAAATTCATTGTGGGAAAACGCCCATCTTATTGATAAACAAGGCCAGGATTGATCCTCCGGTAATATAAATAACTACGTGTATGATGTACTAGAACGTCAACGTCAGTGAAGCCTGCTCAAAGCGCGGTTGGTTCCCCTGAGAGAAGATTTGACCGAAAGCAGGATTGGTCGGATCATTTACAGGCGCACCAAACATCACGTGGTTGAACGCATTGAACATATCCCAGCGAAACTGCAGCTTCATATTTTCATGCAGTGTGACGCTTTTCGCCAGTGACATATCCCAATTGTTGACGGCGTCATAGCGTAACCCGGGAATAAGCCATGGCGCGGTCCTCATATTGAGTTGCTGTTGCGGAGCAAAGGCCGCAGTGTTGAACCACTTGAAACGGCTTCGCTGATCAGCGGGCAAGCCTGGGTTTTGCCCGTTCCAAACTATCGGTGAGTCCATCATGATGGGCGTACCGCTTTGGAAAATCTGGTTGACGCTGTATTGCCACCCGCCAATGACTTGGCCCAGCACCCCCTTCTTCCATCCCAGCGCCCGCCCGCGCCCAAAGGGAAGCTGGTAAACAGCGCCCACCGTGATTTTCTGCGGTGCATCGTAAAGGCTAATCTCTTTGGTTGGGCTCGAATTCTGCTCAGGATTTATTGACATATATTGGTCCAGATTCTTCTGGAAGGTATAGTCGGCAAGCAGAGACAGGCCATGTGACATCTGTTTGGTGAAGGTGACTTGAAGAGAGTGGTACCACGATTTGCCCCCCGTATTAAAATACTCTTCCAGGTTTTCCGGGCCATACTGAGGGTAAGTTATGAGCAGGTAATAAAGCGGTATGGTTGGAGAGGTGAAATTCGAGTCACCGACCAGGGGGGTGAGAGCGCCGAATGTGCCCTGAAATGGATTTGGAACTTGCTCAAACAGCTTGGAGCCCAGCGCACCGTACTGAGCGGGAAGATATGACAATTCCTGCTTTTGCGAGTGCTGGTGACTGCTGGAAAAGTCGATGAAGGCAGACCCCCCCGAATCTAGAGGAAGATGAAACACCGTCTCACCCACGTAGTTAACCTCAAGCGTCATCGTGGAACTCAGCGCACGCTCGATGCCGAAGCTCCAACGCGTGTTCTCCTCCGGCTCTGCGTCAGGGGAGCCAAAGTCGACACCCGACCCGCCAACGCCCAGCAGCATGCCCAAATTCGATTGCGGAGGAATGAGGCCGTTTGGAACGGGGTCAGAATACAGAACATTGGGAGTGACTCCGTTCAGAGACGAGAGGATGGGTGTCGAGCTCTGGAAGCCGTTGGTTTTGATGTTGTTGTAGAACCACATGGTTCGAAACATGCCGTACCCCCCTCGCACCACGGTTTTGTTGCCCAGCTGGTAGGCGAATCCGATGCGAGGCTCGAGGTTCGTCCAATAAGTCTTCGCCCAGCGCTGTTGGGCAGGCGAGGCATTGACAACTCCGCCGTACAGATTGAACTGGCTGGGCGGCAGGATGGCGCAGGCCGGATCGTTCGCCATGGTGGCGCACTCATTTGCGTAATTGCCCTGCACTTGAAATTGCAGCGGGTTCAGTTGGTTGAACAGAAAATTGACTTGCTGCTGGTTGTGCCGTTCTTTCCCTGGCAGCCAAGCGTCCCACCGCAAGCCTAAATTGACGGTGAGTTTTGGAGTGATTCGGTAATCATCCTGGATGTAGGCGCCATACATCGGCGATGAGGCGGCCGGGAAAAACGGCGAGCTGACTGAGTCCGGATTGGTCGTCGATTCGGTGCCTAGCAGGAAACTTGCCAGGCCCCAGCCGAGGCCGGGCCCGCTTTGGAACGGGCTCGGGCCCTGTGTGAAGGTCCGGTCAAAAGTATATCCTACTTGGTAATCACCTATCCCGTCATTGTTGCGGTTAAGAACGTATTGAAAACCCCATAGCAGGTTGTGCTTGCCTTGCGAGCGCCGGAAATCGATATTGCCGCTCCAAGCATCGTCGTGCTGAATATCCGGTGCACCGTTGCCAATGTTGCCGAGATCTGAAATGGACATTGAGGGAAAGTAAGGCACGAAAGCCGCGAAACTGGGTGCAAAACCCAGGCTGGCCAGATTTACGTATGGGTCGATGAAGTCATTAATGTGTCGGTTATACCCCAAACTCACTTCCATCACCGTCCGAGGGTTCAGAACCGACGTCCAATCCAATGTAGTATTCAGATCACCTAAGTTAAAGTGATCGGGAGCAATCAGAAAAGTTCCGGGGTAAAAGTCAAACTTCTCCCACGACGTTCTCTCGTAAAGGCGGTTCTTGGGGTTAATGTTGAAATCAACCCGTTCATTCCATAAGTTCTGAGGCAGACTGGTGTAAACTTCCTTCTCGTAATTCCCCACTCCCGGCGTCGAACTCTTCAGATTGGGCATGGGCAGCATGGCCAAGATCTTGGAGCTCGCCGGGTCAATCATGTTGGGAGGGATGATGTTGTTTTTGAACGGAGCTCGCGTGCAGGTGCTCGGGTCAGAGCAGGGTGTGAACGGATTGTAGATCTGGTCTCTGGGCAGCAAGTCGCTGAAATCGCCTTGGCGCTGCGCGGGCGTCGGAACGCTGCCAACATCTACGCCCTTAAAGATGTTCCGGATGCCCTCGTAATTGAAGAAGAAGAAGGTTTTGTCCTTACCATTGTAAACATGCGGAATATTGACGGGTCCGCCGATGGATCCGCCAAACTGGTTATAACGCAGCCTGGGAACTGGCGCCCCGGCCAAGTTGGCGAAGAAGTTGCTCGCGTTGCCCAGGGCATCATTCTGCACGTATTCAAACAGATTTCCGTGAAACTGGTTGGTGCCGCTCTTTGTAACAGAAATGATGGTGGTCGCTCCTGTTCCATATTGGGCGCTATAGCCGTTCGGCACGACAACCAACTGCTGAATCTGGTCTACGTTAGGCACAAAGCCCATTTGCTCGTTGTGGTTGTTATTCGTGCTATCGAGCATAAACGAGTTCTGACGCGTGTTGCCCCCACCAATCTGCACGTAGGAACCCGCGAAATTACCTGTTCCTTGGGCTTCGTTACCCCCGAAAACGTTCATGTCGCCAAACTGGGCGCCGAGCCCCCAATTAACCCCTGGCACCAGATACTCCAGCATCATTGGGTTGCGCCCTTCCAACGGCAGATTTTGAATCAAATCGTTGTTAATCACAGTCCCGACGCTCCCTGAAACCGTGTTGAGGATAGGCGCTTCTGAGGTAACCGTAACTTGCTGTTTGGAGCTTCCGAGCTCCATCAAGGCCGTTACAGAAGCCGTGTGTTCGACCTGAACAACAACCGGTTGAACGAAGCTTTTAAAACCTGGCTTTACTACCGTCACCAGGTAGCGCCCAGGCTCAACGGCAGGGAAAAGAAATTCACCCTGTGAGTTAGACTTAGTGGTGCCCATCTGCACCCCTGTCTGAGTGCTGATCAGCGTGATGGTGGCATCCGGCACCACCGCGCCACTCGGATCTTTAACGCTCCCCGCCACTGTTCCGGTGGGGAGAAATTGGGACCATCCTGCCGGAAGAACTAACAGCCATGCCGCCAGGATCAAGAGAACGAATCTCAACCTCCTGCTGAACATGCATCCTCCTCTCTAATCAAGACACCAGACAATTGGGGTTTAGCCAACTCCCAACCCGGGTTTAGCCAACTCCCAACCCGACGACAATCCACAAGCCTTTCAACATTCACCTGACATTAATTGTTGCCGCATTTCCTGACCGAATATTTATGTATTTATGTTGTATTTATCTGTCGACATGCTGCATAATACGTCTTAGAATTTCGCATGTCAAGGATAATTTTCCGTCCATCTTTGGTAAACTCGACCTGATGGTTTGGTCCCCAAAATTTCGGCAAAGGTGAATTTGTGAAAACTTACTACAAACCACAACAAGAGAGCCGAACCGTAACGACGGGCGCTGAAAATCGGGTGGGTAATTTGAGCTTGACCCGAAATAAAGCCTATCTGTCTCTTTATCAGAAAATAGTTGCAGGTGAATTGCCTCCAGGCTCGGCCATCTCTGAGGTTTTACTGTCAAAAGAACTCGGCATCAGCCGTACGCCAATTCGCGAGGCGCTTGGGCAGCTTGCCGCCGAGGGGCTGATCGAGCAGAGTCCAAACCGAAAGGCAGTTGTGGCGCGGTTGGGCCGCCAGGATATTGTTGAACTTTATGAGTTGCGAGAAGCCCTCGAGAGATATTCGGTCGGGAAGGCCGCGTGCCGACCTCTTCGGGATTCGGAGCGGAAAAGCCTCGAATCCCTAAACCAATCGATCTATTCAATCAAAGAGCTCCTGACTGCATCCGGCAAGCCGGCGCTAGACCACGAAATGATGTCCCGTTTCACCGCCTACGATCTTGGCTTTCACACCCTGTTGGTGCGGCTGGCGGCCAATGGACGCATCCTGAAGGTTGTCAACGACACCCGGATCTTGCTGCGAATCTTCACGATGCGGCGAGAGGGCCATAACGGTCCGCTCCTCGAAAAAATTTACCGCGAGCATGCGGCCGTGCTTCAGGCTGTGGTTGAACAGGATTCGCAGCGGGCAATGCGCCTGATCTCCGAACACATCCAGCGTAGCTTGGAAGAACGGCTAGAACTGTACGACCGGTGGGAAATCGAGACCTCCTTGCACACCAATGTCCCCTTCTTCTTTGATGTGAGGCCTTTGATGGAATCTGTGGCGGGCTTGGCGGCAAACAACGGAAATGCCGCTCCCCCGCAGGCGGGCGTGCCAGCAGTGAATGCTGATGCTGGAGAGGACTAACTATTGGGGACCAGGTTAAGCCGGAACCGGCGCTCAGGATGGCCGGAAGGCTTGCCCGACAAGGCATACAGGACGTTTCAGAAATTTGGCTGAATTTATTTAAAAGAGGGCACTGGGGCTCGATGGTGTTCTTGAGGCGTGGTGCAGGCAATCAGAGAGAAAATTCGCGCCCGCAGGGGGACACGAAGAAGCTCTGCTTGTCGCCCCAGCCCACGCTAGTCACTGTGCAAAGAAGAGCAAGGCAGAGATGAATCGCCGGTGCTTCCTCAAAAACAGTGCGCTTTACCCTGGCGCGATAGCAGCCATAGGCTCCATCGGCGGTAAGCTGTCCGATCCCCTTACAAAGGCGGCAGAGAGCAAAGGTGCACAGCCAGCGTACGACGGGAGAATCAACCTTAAGGATGCGATTGTATTGGCACCCGACACTCTTTCGGCACGAGAGGGAAAAGCTGTGCGGGTTCTGGTTGAAGAGGTTGAGAAGCGGACTGAGTTCCGCTGGCCCGTGGTTCACCGTCTGGCACCGGGCGCGCATCCGGTCATCGCCGTTGGTTCTGACCAGTCCTTGAAAAAGGTAAGCTCCCAGTTGCCCCATGGCCTGCTGACGGAAGGCAAGCGGCCTGCCAGCGCCGAGGGCTACACTCTTCGCACCTCCGGCAGTTCAGATTCGACAACGGTTCTTGTATCTGGAGCCGGTGAGCTGGGAGTTTTGTTTGGCGTCGGCGGACTCCTGCGCAGTCTTCAGATGTCCAAGCGGAAGGTTGGGCTGAGCGTGCCGCTTGACGTTACAACTTCGCCCAAATATCGCCTGCGCGGCCACCAGTTGGGCTATCGTCCCAAGACCAACGCGTATGATGCCTGGAGCGTCCCCATGTGGGACCAGTACTACCGCGACCTTGCCGTTTTCGGCACCAACGCCGTGGAACTGATTCCCCCCTGGTCCGACGATGAGCCAGACAGCCCTCATTTTCCTCTGCCGAAAATGGAGATGATGATCCAGATGTCAAAACTCGCCGACGAGTACGGCCTGGACGTCTGGATCTGGTTTCCCGCGATGCAAAAGGACTATTCGAACCCGAAAGATGTTGATTTCTCGATTCAACGGTGGGCTAAAGTCTTCAAGGCATTGCCCCGCATCAACGCGGTGTTCGTTCCCGGAGGGGATCCGGGCCATACCTCGCCGAAATACCTGATGGCATTGATTGAAAAGGAGGCGCAGAACCTGCATCAATACCATCCCCACGCAGAAATGTGGATGTCGCCGCAGTCCTTCGATGAGGCCTGGATGAAAGAATTCTTTGAAAACGTAGATCGCCAGCCGACCTGGTTGTCCGGAGTGGCTTACGGTCCGCAGATGCGCTTTGGCGTGGAAGAGCTGCGCAAGCGCCTCCCGCAGCGTTACCCGATTCGTTTATATCCCGACATTGCGCACAGCATCGCGTGCCAGTTTCCGGTACCGGATTGGGACCTGGCGTATGCCCTGACGGAAGGGCGCGAAGTGATCAATCCGCGGCCGGTCGATTACACCGACATCTTTCATCTCGATGCTCCGTATTCCATCGGCTTCCTGTCTTACTCCGAAGGCTGTAATGACGACGTCAATAAAACCCTCTGGAGTTCGCTTGCCTGGGATCCCGAAAGGCCGGTCATCGAAATTCTGCGGGAGTAGAGCGCCTACTTTGTTTCGGACCGGCTGCGGGACGATTTTGCCCAGGGCATCCTGAGCCTCGAAGAAAACTGGAGGGGGCCGCTGCTGCCCAACGGAGGGGTGGAGACGACGCTGGAGCAATTCCAGGACATGGAATCGACCGCGACGCCGGAAGAACTGGAAGACTGGCGCTTCCAGATGGGCCTCTACCGGGCCTATTACGACGCCTATGTCCGGCGCCGGCTGGTGACGGAAACGCACGCGCAGGAGCAGGCCATGTCCGTGCTGAACGAAGTCCGGCGAATGGGCGTGCGTCCGAACCCGCTGGACGTGGGCGCGAGGAGAATCGAACCGACCAGCGAAGTCGACCTGTTGGTGCTGCTGGATCAGGCGGAAGAATGCCTGAACAAGCCCTTGACCCACTTCTCGCCGCAGGACCTGCGATTGCGCATCCATGAACTGGGCGAGGCATTGTTCCAGAGCATCCATATGCAACTGGCTGTTGAACTCTACCAGGGCGAAGCCGTGGAGCGCGCAACCAATCTCGATACGCTCAACGCGCCGCTGAATGACGCTCCGTGGTTGCGGCTGCAGTTTGCGGAAATCCGCAAGCTCTCGACTTATGACGACCGGTACAAGGCAATCCTCGCGCTGGTCAATCGGACCGACCCGGGGCCGGGCGGTTTCTACGACAACCTGGGCAATTTGTCCTGCCAGCCGCACCTGGTTCGAGGGCTCGGGTTCAAGCGCGATCCGGAATTCCGGCATTCGTCGCTGGTCGGGCACGGCTATCCGGAGTGGTCGAAGGTTCCGGTGCCGCTCGCATGGTGGTGCTGGGCGGGATCGATGTTCGACGCAGCGCTCAAAATGCAGTATGACCGGCTCGATCCCAAAGCGCAGTACAAAGTGCGGGTGGTCTACAGCGGCGATCAGCCCCGCCTGAAGATCCGCCTGGATGCCAACGACAAATATCCTATTCATCCCCTGATCAAGAAGCCCTGGCCTCCCAAGCCCCTGGAATTCGATATTCCGCAGGCGGCCACCCAGGGAGGCAAACTCACGCTTGCGTGGCACCGGGAGTTGGGATTGGGTGGCGATGGGCGCGGAAGTCAGGTGGCCGAAGTCTGGCTTATAATGAAAGCAGAACGTCATGCCGGAACCGAATGAGCCTGTGGGGTGGGAAAACCCCGTCAGGAAAACCCTGCGCGAAGGTAAACCCGTTGTTGGAATTACGCTGACCGTGGCCAGCCCGGAAATTGCGGCACAGGCAGCAGCGCTGGGCTTCGATTTCCTGTGGATCGAAATGGAGCATAGCCCGATCACGCTCGAGACCCTGCGAAATATGGTTCTGGCTACGAGGGGACTGCCCGCCGTTCCGTTCGCCCGTGTGCCGGTAAACGAGCTTTGGACCGCAAAGCGCGTTCTGGATTCAGGAGTGCTGGGCGTGATTTTCCCGTTTACAAGCACTCCCGAGCTGGCGCGCCAGGCGGTGGCTGCGTGCAAGTATCCGCCTGAAGGGGGGCGCGGTTCCGGCGCCGGGCTCGCGACCTTCCGGTGGCCGGCGCCCGAAGGCTATTACGATTTTGCCGACCGCAACGTGATGGTAGTTACGGTTGTGGAGCAGGTGGCGGCCGTTGAGAACATCGAAGCGATTGCCGCGACGCCCGGAATCGACGTTCTGTTCATCGGCACAAGCGACCTGGCATTTTCGCTGGGAGTGCGCGGCGATCAGCAGCACCTGCTGGTTCGTGAGGCGGTTGCCAAAGTTGTGGCCGCGGCCAAAAGGCATGGTAAGATTCTGGGCGCACCGGTATCTGACCTGCCACAGATTCAAAGCCTCATGGCTCAGGGCTTCCAGTTTTTCCAGACCCGCACCGAGCTCGGATACATGACGGTGGGCTCGAAGCCGCTCCTGGAACAGCTTGGGAAAACGGTTTCCTCGAAAAGGACGAAGGTGCTTTACTAGCCTCGATAATTCACGTTTTTGGAGACAAGAAAAGCCTCCTGTGGTACAAACACGGTGTCGATGCGGGTTTGAACCAAGCAAGGAGGCTTTCGGTTGACCGAGAATAGCACAACACAGTGTTTGTTGTTTCCGAATATTTTTCCGAAGCCGGTGGTCGCGCAATTTGACCAGCGGCAGGCGAGTTCTGACGGCGGCGCGATCCTGCTGAAGGCCGCCG
>CADDZJ010000117.1 GCA_902812415.1 Acidobacteriota bacterium | reverse complement strand
GCTCACAAATTGTGGCCAAATAACAAAAACCATGTTATAGTAAAGGTGCAGTTTATGTTGGCTGTGCAGACGTGCATCTCCGCGAGTAAAAACCCATCCTCCAGGTTTATCAATCCAACCTTGAGAAGTGCTTTTACCGCAGAAGCTCGGGCCTTCGCCTCCGTCGCCGTGTCGATAAATTGCTAATTCACTCAAAAGGATATTTCTGTCGTATGAAGGAACAAGGAACGGTCAAGTGGTTTAACGCTGCCAAAGGATATGGTTTTATTCAAAGGGAGAGCGGCGACGACGTGTTCGTCCACTATTCAGCTATTGTTGGTGATGGTTATCGCTCACTGGAAGAAGGAGCCCGAGTCAGCTTTGAGGTTAAGAAAGGCCCTAAAGGGCTGCAGGCTGACAACGTAGAAAGAGCCTAATCCGCCTGGAGGCGGTTCCGGACAGGGTTATTTCAAAAACTGATAAAACCAATGGATTGGGTGTGATCGTGTAGCTTGGCAATCCTGGGAATATGGTCTTGGAACGATCTGGCGCTTGAACCGCCTCTCACTTTTCAATTTTTAAGTTGTTTAGCTCTCCTCATTTCCCTCGTTATCGAAACCTGAGGACGCAGGTTATCCCCACGGTTAGACTTTTTCTGAAGTTCGAGATGCTTTCGATTTGCTAAAGCTACATTTTAAAGGAGACATCATATGACTCTTAAAACCGGCCAATACATTCGCCACGCAAAGTACGGGTGTGGAACCATTGTTGAACGTGATGAAGACCGTACGGTAGTGGATTTCGATACCGCAGGCCTGAAGAAGTTCGTTACTTCGATCGCTGTCTTTGAAATTGCAGAGGGTGAGGCTCCCAAAAAGAGGCGTGCCTCTGTTCGTCGCCGCGCTAAGGCGGCTGCTCAATAATCTCCTCGCTGGCGCCTGCCGGCTTTCTGCAAAGTTACAGCCCTGTTGCCCGCATAACCCTCCCTTCAGATACACGATGCCGGAAAGCTTTGGCAGCGCGCCGCTTCAAGTTACCCTGCCTTACTTTCTTTCATTTATAAATCCCGCCAAGTCAGTGAGCGTGAAGCAGCAAAAGTCGATGGTCTGTCACTCTGGGTCGAAATTCGGGGATTCCTCGCCGGCGTGTCAGAATGACAGGCGGGCAGGCTCAACGCCACATTCAATCCTCGGGATACATCGCATACTACAGGTGCGTCATATTGGTAATTCTTGATAGACATCGCTTTTCCTCTCGGCTAAAGTTATTCCTCTCGATCTCATAGTCGCTCATCGAAAATTCAGCCCGCAGGATTTCGGGCGAGAACATCGCCCAAGCCGAAAGGAGAGCTTTTAAACCATGTCTCATCCTGAGGTTCATTCATTCAAGGACGCGGACTCCATTGCGCACAAACTGATTGGCTCGATTCTCTTGCTGTTCTTGGTGAGTGTTCCTTGCCTCTTCAGTCAAACTTCTTCTGCTTTTGACAATGTGCAGATTGGCTCATGGGACGCGTCGGCCTGGAATGGGCTGCTCTTTCTCGCCCAGGCGTTTCATCAGCCTGCGAATTTTGCGCTGCGGGTCGGCTCACAACGGGGCGGGGGATACCTCGATGGGAACGATATTTTTGGCGCGGTGAGCGAGGTGGGGCCTCACGCGCCCGATGGCTCCTACTGCCGCATGGCTTGGAGGCAGCCTCCCGGCGAGGCCGAAGTCAGACTCGAATGGTCGCGCCTGAATGCGACCACGGTGGTCGGGCGGCTGACAGCCAACCCCGAATTCCGGCTCGTGCTTGAGACCTATTTCCCTTATCTCGCCAACTGGGGCACGCAAGGCTTTTATCACGTTGATGAGAAAGACCGCGCAATGGTCGGCGAGCGCTACTTCGATCAGTTTTTCGGCCCCACAGCGCGGCTTGTCGTGATGGTCGATCAGCCCCTGATTGGCAGCGGGACCTATCCCTCACTCTCGCAGTTGGCGCAAGTTATGCGCGGCTCCGGACGGCTTAACGCCTCGCTGGCGGGCGAGCCAAACGATGGAGCGGCTGGCATGGAGTTTTCCACGGGAGAATCTCAGAGCGCCCACTTCGTGGCGATCATCGGATGGGATTCCAGCGCGCTTTTGGACCAGGCGCGCAGCCTGCTTCAGGCTGGCCGCATCGATTCCATTCTCCGCCAGAAGGCCGAGGCTTACGCCCAGCGCCGGCCAGCGGTGACGGGCCTGTTTACAGGCGCCGCTCATGCCATCGGAAATTCGATGTTCTGGAACACGCTCTATGCTCCTTCCAATCACCTGATCTTCCCAAGCATCAGCCGCCATTGGGCCCAGAGTTGGGGAGGCTGGGTGGTGGGTGAATGGGATTGCTTCTTTGGCTCCCTGCTCACCAGTCTCGAAGAAAAGCCTGAAACAGAAGCCGGAGTGAAGGCTATTTTGCTGGCCCAGACCTCGACGGGATTGGTTCCGAATATGGCGTCCGGGGCGGGCACGACGCCTGACCGGTCAGAGCCGCCCGTCGGAGCCTACTGCGTCTGGAAGATTTACCAGCGATGGCATGACCGCGAGTGGCTCGCCTGGGCCTATCCCCGTCTGAAGAAATGGCACGAGCGATGGTCCGGCAATCGCGGGGATGGACAACCCTGGAGAGACGGAAACCGCGACGGACTGCTCGAATGGGGAAGCGACCGCGGATCGAGCCCGGCGGTGGGTGGGCGCGGGTTTTTGCAGGGAGCCAAATGGGAAAGCGGCATGGATGACAGCCCGATGTGGGATCATACCCGCTACGATCCGCATACCTATACCATGAACCTCGATGATGTAGGACTGAACTCGCTTTATGCGCTCGATGCGGAGTGTCTTTCAAAGATCGCCGCGATCCTGGGGGAAAATGACGATGCGCGCCGCTTCGCCGCCGAATATGCGCAGATGAAACAGCGCGTCGAATCCATGCTCTGGAATGACGCCGACGGCATTTATGAGAACCGCTACTGGGATGGCCGTTTTTCCAAGCGCCTGTCTCCCACCAACTTTTATCCGCTCTTTGCGGGCATTGCGACGCCGGAACAGGCCCGACGCATGGTGAAGGAGCATCTGCTTAATCCGAAAGAGTTCTGGGGTCGGTATGTGATCCCCACCATCGCCCGGAACGATCCGGCCTTTCAAGACCAATTCTATTGGCGGGGCGATATCTGGGGGCCAACCAATTACATGGTCTATGAGGGCCTGGAGCGCTACCATTTTGACCAGGTGGCGCTGGAATATGCAGGGAAGAACTATGATCTGTTCATGGACGACTGGAGGCAGAACCAGCACGACGACGAGCAATATCACGCCTGGGGCGGTAATGGCGGCGGCGACACCCATTACACCTGGGGCGCTCTGCTGTGTCTCGTGGGGCTGGAACAATACATTGATGTGAATCCCTGGGATGGATTGCGTTTTGGGATGCTCAACCCGCCCTCTGCGGGGGAGCTTGACCGCGTGTCCTGGCAGGGGCATCTCTACCATGTCAAAGTCGGACCTTCGCTTACCGAATTAACGCGCGATGGCCATTTGCGATTCGAGGCTTTGGGCGGGGTCGTTGTGCGGCGTTACGAAGCAGCTCCCTCAAAACTTTCCTTCATCCTGCACAGCACGAAATCTGCGCGCGTGACGACGTATGAATTTGCTTCTGGAACTCCGCGGCTCCAAATTAACGGCAAAAGCGCAGGCCACATCACCCTCCAACAGGGCGGAGCAAGTTTCGTTGTACCGCCGGGCGAGCATCGCATTACGCTCGAAATGTGAATGATGCGTTTGAGACTGAAGGCTGGCGCGCCTCATAAATTTTTAAAGAAAAATGCTTGACACGCTTTGATGACGATTCTATTATTACCTTACTCAGAAAAACTCCCGGCCCCTAGGGGCTCCTGCTTAAATCAAAAACGGGGGCGGGCATTTACCTAAGTTTCGAGGAGCAGGGAATATTTGTGTGCGTAGTTTTATGTTCCCGCTTCGTATTTCCTGCGCATTCTCCCTCTCCTGATTTGAGCTATTCTTATTGCGGCAATCCTGCCTGCAAGCAAGGATGAAGGGCACAGATGATTTTCCGTGGGACACAATCCCTCCCCTCCCGTCATTCTGAACGATAGCGAAGAATCCCGGCATTTACTTGCTTCTGCAAATGCCGCTGCTAGGCGGAGTTTATCCTGCGTTGAAATACTGGGATTCTTCGCTTCGCGGAGCTCCGCTCAGAATGACAAGTGACGGAGTTCGGCGTGACACAAGGCCCTGAGATATGTCGCGCATTCAGTGACGCCAGACCCGCTTCCTCGGTGGTCTTGCACCACCAACGTTTCTGGACAGTGTGGGGTCATGGCCAAGATGGCCATGCCACAACCGTAGCACGGGCGTCCCGCCCGTGGGTTCGGTCCAGCTAGGATTTCGTTTTCTCCCAGTCTTTCAGAAACTGTTCCTGGCCGCGGTCGGTCAACGGATGCCGGAAGAGCATGTCGAACACTTTAAACGGCATGGTGGCCACATCGGCCCCGGCCTTTGCGGCATCCACCACGTGCAGTGGATGGCGCAGCGAAGCCGCCAGCACCTGCGTCTTGAAAGAATAATTGCGGTAAATCGTCACGATATCCCGAATCAGGTCCATGCCCACGTGGGAAATATCATCCAGGCGACCAAGAAACGGGCTTACATATGTAGCGCCGGTCTTGGCGACAAGCAGCGCCTGCGAAGGCGAGAAACACAGAGTCACGTTGACCTTGATGCCGTCGCTCGCCAGGCATTTGGCCGCCTTCAATCCCGCTTTGGTCGTCGGAACCTTCACCACCACCCAGGAGTGCAGTTTCGCAAGCTCTCTTCCCTGTTTGCACATTTCCTCGGTTTCGGTGGAGGTGACTTCAGCGCTCACCGGTCCCTGAACGATTTCGCAGATTTCCACGATCCGTTTTTCAAAAGGCGCTCCCTCCTTGGCAATCAGCGAGGGGTTGGTGGTGACGCCATCCAGCAGCCCCATGCTGGCTGCCTCTCGGATTTCATTCAGGTTGGCGGTATCCAGAAAAATCTTCATATTGGGTCCTCTCCAGGCATAACGAAAGTGGGTTGGCAAAATCGATGGTTTGTCAATCTAAGCCGAAACGCGGGGATTCTTCCACCTCGCTGCGCTCCGCGTCAGAATGAAAGCGTTCGGCCTTACTGTCCGTCAGGGGGGCGGCTCCGTCGTTTGACATCATAACAACATCCCTAGAGCGCCCTTGAAAAATTATAACATCCGGCGCAGGTCTGTCTCTGGCTTGCGGGTCAATGCCTTCTCCTCCAGGTGGGGATAGCGAGGGATCCGCAATCAACCACTAGGAGCCATAATCGTATATAATAGTGTTTTATTTTAAATAAAGTAGCCTAAAACCGTATAAATTAAGTTGACGCCGGATAATCCTTATGATCCTCATGCAGAAGAAGACCGCAACTTTAATCGTTCTCAGCATATGGGCTCTTATTCTCATGCCGAGTTCGCTGTTATGGGCGCAGGTTTCCGCTTCGATCACCGGCATGGTAAGAGACCGAACGGGCGCTTCGCTCTTCGGCGTCAAGGTGAGCGCAACGAATCAGGAAACCGGCATCGTTCGCAGCACCACAACCAACAAGCGTGGTCAGTACGCCCTTTTTTCGTTGCCGGTAGGCCGATACGACGTGCGAATGGAGAAGGCAGGATTCAAGTCCGAAGTCAGGAACGGCATTTCTCTCGCGGTGGGAGAGCAGTTCGTGCTCAATCAGACGCTTCAGGTGGGTGAAATCCATGAGCGCATCACCGTCACGGGCGAAACGCCACTGGTGAGCGCCACCACGCAACGCGCTTCCGGGCTTGTGGGCGAGAGGCAGATCAAATCGTTGCCGCTGAATGGCCGCAGCTATGATGAGCTCCTGACGCTTGATCCGGGCATCGTCAACTATACGTCGGAAAAAACCGGGGGAGTGGGCGTTTCCAACTCTGCGGTGGCCAATATGTTTGCGGTCTCGGGCCGCCGGCCGCAGGAGAATCTCTTCCTGCTGGATGGGATCGAATACACAGGCGCCGCCGAGATTAACCTGCAACCCGGCGGAACCAGCGGGCAGTTGTTGGGCGTGGATGCCATCCGCGAATTCAACGTGCTGACGGACACTTATGGCGCCGAATATGGCAAGCGGCCCGGCGCTCAGGTGATTCTGGTGACGCAATCCGGCACGAACAGTCTTCATGGGAGTCTTTATGAATTCCTGCGCTCGAGCGCGCTCGATGCCCGGAACTTCTTTGATCAAGGCGCGATCCCGCCTTTCGAACGCAATCAATTCGGCGCAGCGCTGGGAGGGCCTCTCCAGCGCAACAAGACGTTTCTGTTCGGAAATTACGAGGGCTTCCGTCAAAGGCTGGGCTTGAGCGATGTGACCCTGGTTCCTGACAACCTTGCGCGGCAAGGTCTGTTGCCTGGGCCGAGCGGAGCCTTGGAAAATGTCGGCGTTGCGCCGGGCGTGGAACCGCTGCTTTCCTTGTGGCCGGTCCAGAATGGTCCTGAACTGGGCGGCGGCATCGCCGAAGCCTTCAGTCATCCGGTTCAGCACATCCGCGAAGATTTTGGCACAACGCGCCTGGACCGCGCATTCTCCCAGCGGGACTCCATCGCGGGCGTCTATCTGGTTGATGACAGCGCCGATATCACGCCAACGTCTGATCCCATCAGCGTTGATCTTGAGAGTCTGCGCGAGCAGGTGCTGAGCCTCGCGGAAACGCACGTTTTCTCGCCAACTCTTTTGAACGTGGCCCGTTTTGGATTCTCGCGCGCTAGCTATTTCTATACCGGCGGCACCACGGTGAACGTTCCCGGATTTCTGAGCGGCTCGCCGGCGGGCGCGGTGGTGATTGGCGGCAGCGCAACGCCCAACTCGCCCAGCCAGATCACGCTGGCCGGCAGCAATATTGGCAGCCACCTCTTCGTCACGCGCAATCTCTTTACCTACCAGGATACTCTCTCAGCGATGGAGGGCATTCATCAGTTGAGCGGCGGGGTATGGTTTCAGCGCATTCAGGCCAATGATGAACTGGCGCTGGGACAGTACGGCCAGGCGGTGTTTTCCAGCCTGGCAGACTTCCTGCGCGGCAACATCGCCACTTTCAGCGCCGTCCCCGCGCCCACGCCCCTGGGCTGGCGCTCGCTGGAAGGGGCGGTCTTCGTCGAAGACTCCATGCGCTTGCGGCCCAATCTGGCGCTGACGCTGGGCCTGCGCGCCGAGTTCACCAACGGCTGGAACGAAGTGGCCGGGCGGGCTTCCAATTACGTGTTTGATTCGAGCGGCGTCATCGAAACCGAGCCGCACATCGGCCGTTCCGCCCTCACCGTCAACAACGCCAGGTTTCTGCCGGAGCCACGCGTCGGGCTGGCCTGGGATCCTTTCGGCCACGGCAAGATGGTCATCCACGCCGGCTTTGGAATCTACGCCGACTTGCAGGACGGATTGAGTTATCGCCTGGATCAGAATGCGCCGTTTAATACTACGGTGACTTTAAAGAATGTGCCGATTGGGTTGTTCCCCTTCTCGCCCGCGACGATTCCAACAGGCGGGCTCATTCAGCCCGGCGGCGTTCAGCCGAATCTCTTTACTCCAATGGTTGAAGCCTACACGTTTCAGATCGATCGAGAACTTGCGCCAAACACCGTGCTGAGCGTGGGCTATGCAGGATCGCATGCCTACCATGAAATTGTCAGCGTTGACGCCAACGAACCCATTCCTATCGTCTGTCCCGCCGCGCCTTGCCCTGCTGGCCTCGCAGCCGGAATGCTTTACTATCCCAAGGGCGCGCCGCTCGCCAATCCGCAACTGGCCAACACCTGGACGTGGTTTTCAGAAGGAGACAGTTCTTACAACGCGCTGGAAGTGGATGTGCGGCATCGATTCAGCCACGGGTTGGATTTTCGCGGCGTCTATACCTGGTCCAAAAGCCTAGATAACGGTGATACGCTGAATGGCAGCGCGGCGGCCAATGCGCCCGGACTGGTGATGTATCCCGGGAATCTCAGCCTGGATTGGGGTTTGTCAACGTTTGATGTGCGAAATGCCGCGGTGCTCAATGGCAGTTATAAACTGCCCTTCGGGAAGGGCAAAGCTTTTCTTGCGCGGTCGAACGGCTGGCTCGGCAAATTGGTGAGCGGCTGGTCGCTGAACGGCGTTGCAACGATGGAATCGGGTTTTCCCTTCACGCCTCAGTTAGGTTTCAATCCCTCCAATAACGGCGATACGCGGAATCCAGATCGGCCTTCCTGGAATCCGGCGTTCCACGGACCGGTGATTCTAGGGCGGCCCGAACAATACTTTGATCTCAATGCCTTTGTTGCTCCTCCAAATGGGACCTATGGCAATGTGGGGCGGGATACGCTGATCGGGCCGGGCCTCAAGAACATTGATCTCTCTCTGCTGAAAGACACTTTTCTGAACGAGAGATTGAGGCTTGAATTCCGCGCCGAATGTTTCAACATTCTGAATACACCGAATTTTAATACGCCTAACCTTATCGTTTTCACTTCCAACTCAGGCATTCCTTCAAGCGCTGCTGGCCGAATCACCAGCACCTCGACCACTTCACGCCAGATTCAATTTGGACTGAAGTTGATTTGGTAGGGACCCTGGTCAGCGCCCGGCGTTGATGTCACCCCCGCGAAAGCGGTGGCTAGGCATGTGTCGCTAACGTTTCTGGACAATGGGTGGTCATGGCCAGGATGGCCATGCCACAACCGTGGCACGGGCGTCCCGCCCGTGGGTTTGGTCCAGGTATTTATGTGAGATACGACTAACTCTTGGACTCCTGCTTTCGCGGGAATGACCTGCATGAGATGATTTTCGAGAGAGCAGGGCGGTGGGGACGCCGCCGCAGGGCAGTTTTCGAGGGATGGCGACTCAGGCAAACTGCGATTTCAGCCAGGCAACGTCAATTTTTTGAGTGGGGCTGATGATGCAGCCTCCCGGGCGCGGTGGAACGATTTCCCGGCCTTTCATGAAGACCACGTGATAGAGTTCAGCAAAGGTGAAAGGCTGCGCCGCAGCGCCTTGCCCGCCGACCACTTCGGAGCCTCGCCGCACGTTATCCATCAGGCGGCAGGGATGCAGCAGATGATAAGGATTCCGCCTCATCTCATCGCCGTGCTCGCAGATTCCAACGAGCTGCGCCGCCACCAGTTCCGGCGTGAGGCCCACCATCAAATTGGGCCGCTCGATTTGATGCCAGAATTCAGCCTGGACGAATAGGACCGGCCCGCGGCCGCTCTGTTCAAGATGCGCTCCGAGCGCCTCGACAACAAGCAGGTGAGTGCCCACGTGCGCGGTGTTAAAGTCCTGTGCATGGGGCGCCATGACGACATCGGGCATTTCGCGGTCAAAAATCTCGCGTAGAACCTCCACCTTGGCGGCCCATTCGTCAGGATGTTGGTTGCGGTTTGCTTCCGTCACCTGCTCGAAACCTTGAGGACGCTGCGGCACGATGAGATTGAAGCCCAGAGCCTGGCAAGCCGATTCCAACTCCCGCAGCCGCCTGGGACGCTGGCTTTTGTCGCTGCCTAACGTGATGGCGATGTTGGTGACTTGCGCTCCTGAATCGAGCCTTAATCTCAGGGCCAGCACGCCGCTGATGGCCTCATCATCCGGATGGGGCGCGCAATAGATGATTTTCGCCTGAGAACTTGCGTGGGTGGCGGCGGCTGGCGGCGCTGGAGGAGGGGTTGAAGGGCCCAGCGGAATCGCCTTGCCAGCGGCAACCGCTCTGGTAACGTTGTTGAGGTAATGAAGCCATTTTTCATAATGCTCTTTCCAGATTTCCTGCGACGAGCTGGACATGGTATAAACACCTTTTCTGAAGAAATGTCCTCGTCAGCGTTCTGACCGAGGCAGCATCTTATACCATGCGCGTCTTGAGAACAATGTGAGGTGAATCGATGAGACGAGGTTTTTTATTCTGCCTTTTGTTGATGCTTGGCGCACTGCCGCTGGCCGCCCAATCTGGAGGCTGGAAGCAACTCTTTGACGGCAAGGATTTGAAGGGGTGGCAGCACGTGGGCCCGGGCGGCTTTACAGTAGTGGATGGCATGTTGAAGCCTTACGGGGGAATGGGACTGCTGTGGTACACGCCGAAGAAAATCGGGAATGCGGTGATTCGCGTGGTGTTTAAGCCTGTACGGGATAGCTCAAATTCAGGCGTTTTCATTCGCATTCCGCAGAAGCCTACTGAGCCCTGGATGCCGGTGAACAAGGGCTATGAAGTGCAGATCGACAACAGCGACAACGATTACCATTGCACAGGCGTCCTCTATTCGCTGACAAAAGCGCGGGCGCGCCCACAGAAAGACGGGGAATGGAATACGATGGAAATCACCCTGGCGGGCCCGCGCACGATCGTGACCGTGAATGGAGAGAAGGTGACGGACTACAGGGAAGGCGAGCCGGCGCCGCCCAAGCAAAAGTCTTATGAACCCGACCGAGGTCCAAGGCCGATGGAAGGCTACATCGGTTTGCAAAACCATAGCTCCAAAGATGTGGTCTATTTCAAAGAAGTGGCAATCCGATCTCTCAGCGCAGCGGAGTTGAAATCGCTCGAATAAGAGCGCTGGATTTTGCTATACTGATCAGAGAGGCGTTGGCAAAAGTTGCCTGAAATCAGGGCTGTGAAGCTGTGGTTGGTTTAAGGTTCGGCTTGTAACACAAGTGCAAAAAAGCCTCTTGTCTTTTCTCTAAAGAGCGTGGTATATTCTCCGATGGCCAAGCTGGATGCCTTGGCAAGGAGGTTAGATACGCGAAGAACTTTCGGTTAGGGCGGTGAAACAGTCGGCGCTCAGCGAGTAGAAATCCTGCCTGTTTCACGTCCTCAATCATAATCCCACAAGCAAAATCTTTCATAGTCGCGGCGAGCATCGAAGCGCGGTGGCTGGTTTTTGCGGGTGACGCTAGGGCTTGCCAGGGGTTCTGAGCCGGATGATCGATGAGCCGCATGGATCATCCGGCCCAGCATCCTTGCCTCGTCATGGAATGGAAGTTGAGGTCAGGCTGGAAGAGATTAAATCCGAAAGAGATTTCGGGTTTGATGCCTCAAGGTCTTTGAAAACAGAATAGTGCGGCGTCTACATGTGCTCATCTGTCTGGGTTGTGGATCCAGACGGAAAAGCAAAGGCGATCTGCAAGACGCTGTAGCGGCGCTCTGTGAGCGCCGGGAAGTCGGCGGTCATAGACCGCCGCTACAGGTGTGTTGAGCAGATTTTATGGTCAAGCTACTAAGGGCGTACGGTGGATGCCTTGGCGCCAGACGGCGATGAAGGACGTGGTTACCTGCGATAAGCCTCGGTAAGGGGGAAACACCCTTTGACCCGGGGATTTCCGAATGGGGAAACCCTCCCGATGTCAACATCGGGAACGGCCCGCTGAATCCATAGGCGGGTGCGAGCCAACCCGGGGAAGTGAACCATCTCAGTACCCGGAGGAAAAGAAAACAACCGTGATTCCGCGAGTAGCGGCGAGCGAAAGCGGATCTAGCCCAAACCCAGCCTTCCTTTGAGATTTCAAATTTGAAATTTGAGATTTCAGAGGAGGGCTGGGGGTTGGAGGGCGCGCGTCGGTTCAGAGCCATAGAGTTACCAATCCGGCGGCTAGCCGAACGACTTGGAAAAGTCGGTCATAGAGTGTGATAGCCACGTAGGTGAAAGCTGACCGGACTCTAACGCGCGTTCCTGAGTACCGCGGGGCACGAGAAACCCTGCGGGAATCTGCCGGGACCATCCGGCAAGGCTAAATACGTGCTGGCGACCGATAGCGAACTAGTACCGTGAGGGAAAGGTGAAAAGAACCCCTGCGAGGGGAGTGAAATAGTACCTGAAACCGTATGCCTACAAGCAGTCGAAGGGCTACGCTCGCCTCTCTCTCAAATCTCAAATTTGAGATTTGAGAGAGAGGCGAGAATGCCTGACGGCGTGCCTATTGCATAATGAGCCGGCTAGTTATTGTCCGTCGCAAGGTTAAGCAGTGATCTCCCGATCGCATCGGGAAGGAGCGAGCCGTAGCGAAAGCGAGTCTGAACAGGGCGATTGAGTGGCGGGCAATAGACGCGAAGCGGGATGATCTACCCTTGGTCAGGGTGAAAGCCGCGTAACAGCGGCCGGAGGCCCGAACCGGTGTTGGTTGAAAACAGCTCGGATGAACTGAGGGTAGGGGTGAAAGGCTAATCAAATTCCGTGATAGCTCGTTCTCCCCGAAATAGCTTTAGGGCTAGCCTCGGA
>CADDZJ010000116.1 GCA_902812415.1 Acidobacteriota bacterium | reverse complement strand
AGGTAACACTACCGACCGGAGAGCCGGATGCGGGAAATCCGCCCGTCCGGTTCGGAGGGAGGAGGAGCGGACCCCGCTCTTCCTACCCCTATTTAAAGCTTTCCTGAAAACGAAAAAGCTTGCTAAAAGAACAAGTATTTACGACCTTGCAATGCATACATCGATTTCCATGTATGCGCCCGAGCGCCATTCCAGCAGAGTTGCTTCCCTCAACGACGACATAAATTGCAATGTCGCTACCCCCCCAGCGGGCAAGTTAAAGGTTTAAGATATTATGAAAGGCCGCAGCAATTGAGAGGGAACGCTGCGCTGCGAGCGTCCTCGCTATTTCGGGGGCTTAGAAGAGGATAATCCAAAGGGTGCGTCATGGCGATTGCTGCGCCTGTGCAGGAGTTGTGGCTCCGCGTAAGGAGGTCATTCAAAGATCGTGGTTTTTCCGGGACCGTGGCCTATTGCCTCCAGCATCCTTCGTCTTTGGTTAGCCTCGCTCGGTTATTGCCGAGGTATCGAAATACCCAAAGAGCAGCGCCGGATGAATTTGATCGCAGATTTGGCCTGGATACCAGGACTCCGCTTCGGCGGACTGAATTAGGGCTTGATAGCGCCAACTTGTTGTACCTCACAGCCTACGGAGCAATTCCAGAGGACATGTTCCATCAGGCGATGGAACGGGTTGGAGAGATTGATTACGAGCGCTTCACGTTTGTGGATTTGGGTTCAGGTAAAGGCAGAGCGCTGTTCCTGGCGTCAGATTATCCATTCAGGAGAATCATTGGCGTGGAAATTTCCCCCCGACTCCACGCCGTCGCAAGACAGAACCTTGCCAAATATCACAGCCCATCGCAGAAGTGCGCGAAGATTGAGTTGATGAATGAGGATTTTGTGGCTTACCGCCTGCCGGAAGAGCCGCTGTTCTGCTATTTGTACAACCCTTGTGAGGCGAAGATTATGGCTCGGTTGGCTGAAAAGATCGGGGAGTCATTCGCGGAGACTCCGCGGCTGATGTATCTCCTGTACTTTGCCCCTCGGTTCAGCCAACTTTGGGAGAAAGTCGGTTTTGAGAAAATTGCCGAAGTGGGTGAAGGAAACCACGTCACCCACTATTGTTTATATCGGAAAGCGCCCGCCCCCCTCCGGTTCCAGTAGCGGGTCAGTTTGACGTAGAGGCGGCTTTATGCCGCCACATGTGGCGGGTTAAACCCGCCGCTGCCTCTCAAATTGACCCATTACCCCGCCCGTCGTACTGAGAATTACAAATTATCGTGACAACGCGGACTGTAGCGGCGCTGTCCTCAGCGCCGAAAAACGCCGGTGAGGACACCGGCGCTACAGAAAATGCTGTCACTATAATTTGTAAACCTCAGTAATTTCCATTCTGTGCTGGAAGCTATGCTAATATTTTTTCTTTTAGGCTGAATTTGACTTTTTGGCATTTTCAGCAATCAAAAAAGGGGTCTCAAGTCGAAAGAGCGGAGTTCAGCATGGCGAAGCGCGCGTCACAAAAGAGCAAGAAGGAGCCGAGGTCCATGAGCATGATCGACCCGCGCTTCCGCAGAATCTATCTGTCGTTCTATAAAGAGAGCTATTACACTCCAACCACGCTGGACTTGAAGACCAAGGAGCTGATCGCGATTGCCGCCTCAGCCGTCGCCAAATGCGAAGGCTGCCTGGAAGGCCACATCAAAAAGGCCCTCGAACTGGGGCTGACCAAAGATGAAATCAGCGACGCGCTGGTGGTGGCCATCGGCATTGCGGCGGCAGGGGTCATGGATATCACGGATCATGCTGCAATCAACCTGGACCTCCATCACTTTGAAGAATAGCGCTTCACGGGACGGCGGAAGGCTGGGCGCCGAACCCGGGATACGATTACGACTTCTCAGATTTCACGCCTATCATTAACCTGAAATCACACGCCAACATCTCGGCTGCGCCCGCCATCGACTATCGGGTTGTCGCGAGCCTCTTCCTTCTCCTGTTTCTGGGCCTTGCCGATAACCAGATGATCGCCGCTCTGCTCCCTGTCCTGGTTCGAGCCTTCCACGTGACCATCGAAGTAGCGGGCCTGCTGGTGGTGGTGTATTCAATTGCGGCAGCCGCGGCGGGGTTTACTTCTGGTACTCTTTCAGACCATTATGGCCGCCGCCCTTTTTTGATCGGGGGCGCCATTGCGTTCGCGGCGGCGTCATGGATGGCCTCGCGCACGCAAACCTTCTCTGAACTTATGATCGCTCGCGCCCTGACGGGAGCGGCGGCCGGCGTCATCTCCACCTGCTCGATTGCTTACGCTGGCGATTGCTTTGAGTATGCGGTGCGGGGCCGCGCCATCGGGATCATCTCCGTCGCCTATTTTGCCGCGCCCATCATTGGTGTGCCGCTTGGCGCTCAGATCGCGGACCGCTTTGGCTGGCGCAACACTTTTGTCTTTTTCGCATCCCTGGCCTGCCTCGTGACGCTTGGCGCGTGGCTGCTGCGCAAAGATCATCGGACGGAAAGGCCTGCGAGCGGCAGGTTACAAAAAAGCCTGCGAACTTTTCGCCTCTTTCTCGGTCGCCGCGACCTTCTGGCGGGAATTGCGCTGGCCTTCTTTGTTTCCGGCGGGCTGGTTGGTTTTCTGACTTACATTGGAGAGTGGCTCAGCAGAAGCTTCGGGTTAACCGAGCGGGGAATTGGCTGGGTTTTCATGCTGGGCGGGCTCGTCGCCGTGGCGGGCTCGCCGCTGGGCGGAGCGCTTTCCGACCGTTGGGGAAAGCGAGCGCTGGCTATTGGCGGGAACGTCCTGCTGGCAGTTGCGGTTGTCGTGATGCCGTTCTTTTCCTGGGGGATCGCGCTGCTCGTCATTTTTGGTTTGACGAGCCTCGGCGCGGCGTTGCGCCAGGGCCCGCTCACCGCGCTCATGACCGAACTGGTCCCGGACGCTCAACGCGGGTCGTTTATGGCCGCGCGCGGCGTTTCCTCGCAGTGCGGCATCGGCGCCGCGGCATTCGTGGGCGGCATGCTGTACCAGCATTCCGGATATCTTGCGGTGACGATTCTCTGCGCGCTGATGACAGCGGTGGTGGTGATTCTGCTGGCGGCCTTTGTTACGGAACCTGTGGGGTCATCCTATTGATGACTGCAAATTACAGTGACAACCTCCGCTGGAGGGCCGGTGTCCCCACCGGCCATTTTTCGGCGCTGAGGACAGCGCCGCTACAGAAATTATTGTCACTGTAATTTGCAGGTCTCATTAGGAGGTTGGCGAAGAGCCTTTTAGGCATCATGCTAAGCCCGGTTTTCCTGTCATTCTGAGCGCTAGCGAAGAATCCCGGTATTTAGAGAATCAAGCAAATGCAGGGGATTCTTCGCTAGCGCTCAGAATGACAGATGAAAAGATTTTTTCAGCAACCTGATAGCGTGTCTTGTCGCAACGCGCCGGAGCCCCTTTGGGGACGCGGGCGAAAGCTATTGGGAATTCTCCAGGACGCGCCGGTAAAGTTGCTCATAGAGGGGAATGATCTTGTCGCTGCAAAAGTGGCTCAGGGCGCGTTCGCGGCCCGCGCGCCCCATGGCTTCGCGCTTCGCCGGATCCGTCAGGATTTCAAGAGCCTTTGCGGCCATGGCCTCAACGCCGCGCGGCGGCGCAAGGAACCCGTCGATTCCATCGCGAACCACTTCCGGCAAGCCTCCCACCCGCGAGCAGACGACGGGCACTCCGCAGGCCATCGCCTCAAGCGCCACCAGCCCGAACGATTCCAGATCGCTGGGCAGTAGGAGCGTGTCCGCGCAATTGATCAGGTCTTGCACCTGATTTTGCTTGCCCAAAAAGAAGACGTCGCCTGTCAGGTTCTTTTCACGCACCATCCACTCGGCAATCGTGCGGTCGGGGCCGTCGCCGATCATCAGCAGTTTGGCGGGGATTTCCCGGCGCACCCGGTGAAAGATTTCGATGACGTCCGGCACTCGCTTGACCGGCCTGAAGTTTGAAAGGTGCGCCAGCACCCGCTCATGATTTGCGGCAAACATCTTGCGGCAGCAGGCTCCGTCCGCCGGCTGAAACACGTTGCAATTTACAAAATTCGGAATCACCTCCACGCGGGTGCGAACCTGAAATTCATCGCGCGTCACCTTCGAGAGATATTCGGAGATGGCCGTCACCGCATCACTCTCTTCGATGGAAAAGCGCGTGATGGGCAGATAGGAACGGTCCATGCCGACGAGGGTGATGTCAGTTCCGTGGAGGGTGGTGACAAAGGGCAGTTTGCGGGTCTTGAGCATGGCGCGCGCCAGATAGGCGCTGACCGAGTGCGGGATCGCATAATGGACGTGCAGCAGGTCCAGCGATTCATTCACCGCAACGTTGTACATCTTGGAGGCCAGCGCCAGCGTATAAGGCGGATGATCAAATAGCGGGTAATTCATCACCTCCACCTCGTGGAAGTGCAGGCGCTCGGAAGGAGACGTCATGCGCACCGGCGTCGCGTAGCTGATGAAATGAACGTCGTGGCCCCGGGCCGCAAGCTCTAGCCCCAATTCGGTGGCTACGACGCCGCTGCCGCCGTAGGTGGGATAACAGGTGATTCCAATTTTCATCCGGAGGCTCTCCCGCCTTTGAAGAAATGTGAGGGAAGATTCCAAGGCGCCGTGGGGCGCCGCGTGAGGGGCTTAAGAGGAGGCGTGGTCCTTTTTCTTTTCGGTCGGAGCGTTAGGACCAAGCACAATGATTTGATCGACCGTGCGGTGGCCGCCCTTCTGCTCATAATAGACGATGACGTTCGTGCCAGGGGTTAAGGTTGCAAGGTTCAGTTTTTGCCCATTAATCGTCGAAATTTTGATTTTCTTTCGGATGGGGAAGATTGCGGTATTACCCCCTTCAGCCGCCGTAACATTCAGGACATGCTGCTGAGTATCCAGCGATTGTATACTGCCCGTGAAAGCCTGCCGGGTGGGACCGTTGGAAGTAATTTTGCTGAGGCCGGGAAGCTTGTTGCGATGCTCCTGCTGGGCGCGAGCGAGCGTGGGAAATAAAAAACAGGCGACGGCGATGATCAGCAAACCCCGGATCATTCCCTGGCAGGGCGTGAGAGACGGCGCCTTTTCGAGATTTGGAAGGGGCTTCACAATGAACCCCATGCTCCAACGGGGCAAACGGACGCTGAGGATTTTCTCATCCATCTGACCCGCGTCTTGAATTTCAACACCATTGGAGAGCGTTATCTTAGATTCCACGGCAAGGCTGTGTCAAGCGGCGGGGAGTTGCATCACTTTCCCGGCTCTTCAGCCCCAGGTCGCACCCTGTTATTCATGGTCAATGTCGGGCGCGTAGTTGCCGTTCTCGCCATTCCTGGTTTCCGTTTGCTTGTGCATGTAGCGAATGGCGCTCTTCATGATCAGCAAGTTAGGCTCCCCAACGCGATGGACCTTGATGCAGTTCTTATCATACCACTCGATCACTCCGCGAATGACTTCGCCGGTATTCAGCACAACCGCCATGGGCGTGCGAGCCTGCATCTGCTTGATATAGTAAAAACTTTCAGCGTTCGTCTGGTCAGGCGGAGTCGGCTTTCGACGCTGGGGGCGTTGGCCCATCTGGTCCTGAATTTCAGAGAGTGATGGACGAATCAGTTTACGGTTCACTTGTTAAACTCCTTAGATCCACACGAAGTGGAGCGAAGTTTTAGGTTACCCCGAAGGAAAAGGCTGAGCTAAAAACAACCTCATTCTTAGATGAGGGTTGGGTCGGCTCGGGTTTTTTGCGAATCTAAAAACCCTGATCGCGAAGCTCTGCGAAGCAGTGTACCACTCTTAAGGAGTGACCGCAATCATTACCATCGATCGGGAGTGTTTCCGTTTGATTTTGTAGCGGCGAGTTTATCTCGCCAGATCGCGGCTTGAAGCCGCCTCAACATCAAACTTGAGACGCGGCGGGTTCATATGGACGCGTCCCACAATCCGGGGCGCGAACCGTCCCTGTGAGAAGCGGCCTGCTCTTGAACGGAAATTACGATGCAGACGGCGGTCGATAGCCGGATTTGCCGGCTCGTTTGATCGCTTCGATTCCGTCCTCAATGCTGAGGAGCGGAGTCGTCTTGACCGAACGACAGGCGCCTCCGGCGGAAAAGGCGATGGAGAGAGCCGCCGCGCTGATGTTATCCGGCATCTCAAGCAGCGCGATGATGTCATAGTCGCCGAAGGCAAACCAGGCGTCTTTGATCTTGCCGCCGAGCTTTTCAACCGCCGGTCGAATCGCCTCAATCCGATTCTGCGGCTTCTCGATGACAGCGGCCCAGCCTTGTGGAGAATAAGCAACCTCACAAAGATATTGAGGCATAGAAGGTCTCCTTTCTTAAGGCGCTGATTAGGCGAGGTCCCCGTTGAGATGCCGCTATCATAGTCCTAAATCAATCAACTTGCAAACCACTAGCTGACTGAAATAACCGCTTGCAGTCTTCAGCGCCATGACAGGCAGGCCTAAAGTCTCTTACTGATGTCCGTACAACCCCATCAGCTCTCCTTCTGCAAGGATGTGGCCCTTCATCGCCTGCTCCACCTCTTCGCGGGTTGCGCCGGGTTTCAGGCTCAAGCGCGTGTCCAAAGCATAAAGATGGAAAAAGTAGCGATGGGGTTTCCCGGAAGGCGGGCAGGGACCTCCGTAGCCCAGCTTATTGAAATCATTCGAGCCTTGCACTGCGCCGCCCGGGATTTGCTCGACTTGGGGAACGCCTTCGCGGATCGAGCGGGCGCTCGCAGGAAGGTTGTAAATGACCCAATGCACCCAGGTGTGCGCTGGCGCATCGGGATCGGTGACGATCAGGGTGAAGCTCTTTGTGCCGGTCGGGGGATTGGTCCAGCTCAGGGCTGGAGATGTATCTTTCCCTTCGCAGGTGTAGCGGCTTGGAATCGCATCGCCGCTTTTGAACGCATCGGATTTCAGTTGCAGGCTGGCTCGATGATTCTTTGCGCTGGCGGCCTTGATGTTCGCCGGCGCGATGCTCCACAGGGTGAGCAATGCCGAGGCAACGATGATCGCTTTGCCTCTCAGAGAATGGATGGCGCATGACGACGGCGGCGAGCAATGGAGAATGCGGCCCGTGAGGAAGAGGCTTCTCATTTGAAACTCTGAACGATATTTCATGGAGAGACTCCGCACTTGATTTTTTTACTATGCTACCACGGGCATTCTGAAGATGCTCATCGCCATTCGCTCCGGGAATCTCCGTCTTGCGCGAAGCGAGCCGCGCGGCATTTTCACGCTCGATGTTTTTGGATGCGGTCAGCGAGGCGGGTTCCATGATAAGATCACCCTTCACAGGAGAGATGATCCGATGAAATATGGCGTCAACACTCTGGTTTGGACTGCGCGCGTGGGGCCTGCTGAAGCTCCTCTGTTTCACCGGATCAGGGAGTGGGGCTTTGACGGGGCGGAACTCTTCATCAGCGCTGACGAGCCTTCGGATGTTACGCGCGTCCGAAAGATGCTCGATGACGCTCAATTGGATCGAACCACGTGCGGGGTGCTGCCCCGCGACGCTCATCTGGTGAGTTCTGATCCGGCGGTTCGCGCCCACGCCGTTCGCTTCCTCACGCGATGCATTGAGCGGACCGCCGAACTGGGCGCGCGGCTGATCTGCGGCCCGCTCTATGCCGCGCTGGGTTTGATGACGGGAAGCCGAAGAACTGAAAATGAATGGAACTGGGCTGTTGAAGGTTTGCAGGCGGCTGCGCGCCGCGCCGAGGAACTTGGGGTGACGGTTTGCATCGAACCGCTGAATCGCTTTGAGACCTATTTCCTGAACACCGCCACGGATGCGGCGCGGCTGGTGAAAGACGTGGGCTCGCCCCACGTGCGGATTCTCTTTGACACTTTTCACGCCAACATTGAGGAGCAGAACCCCGCCCGTGCGCTTCGTTCCATCGCGCCGGAGTTGGGCCACGTTCACATTTCGGAAAACGATCGCGGCATTCCCGGCAGCGGGCATACAGACTGGAGCGAAATCTTTAAAACCCTGCGCGAGATTCATTATGACGGCTGGCTCACCATCGAATCTTTCGCCAAGCCGGAGCCTGATCTCGCCAGCGCCGCCTGCATCTGGCGCGACCTTGCGCCCTCAGGCGACGAACTGGCGCGCCAGGGGCTGCAATTCATCAAAAGCTCCATCACAATTCTTCAGGTTTAATCCACTTTTCTGCGCGCGCGCTTTCGAGCACCGCTTCCACCACCGACTGCGTTTCCAGGGCGTCCCGAAAATCCGGGCGGACACGTTCGTTTTTCTCCAGCGCTTTCAGAAAATCCGCCAGCGCATTGATGAAGGTGTGTTCATAGCCGATCACACATCCCGGCACCCACCAGTTCGCCATATAAGGATGCTCGCTACCGGTTACGAGAATAGTCCGCCAGCCCTGGAGATGATCCGGGTCGTCGTGATTGAAATACTGAAGCTGATGCATGTTTTCGAGGTCAAAGTAAAGCGAGCCTTTTTCGCCATTGATCTCAAAACTGTTCTTGTTTTTCCTGCCGCGAGCGTAACGCGTGGCTTCAAACGTGCCGTTCGAGCCGTTCTGAAACTGAGCGAGGAACGTGCAAACGTCATCGATTTCGACGGAGGCCGGCGTCCCATCCAGCCGCTGGCGGTTGCGAATAAAGATTTCCGTCATGCCAAACACCCGCGAGATGGAGCCGTTGAGCCACAGCGCCGTGTCAATATTATGCGCGGAGAGGTCGCCCGAGACGCCCGCGCCCGCCACTTCTTTCTCCAGGCGCCAGGTGGCCGCTCCGCCGACGGGCACTTTGGGAGAAATGGTCCAATCCTGCAAATACGTCGCGCGGTAATGAAAGATCTTCCCCAGCCGCCCTTCGTCAATGACTTGCTTCGCCAGGCTGATGGCCGGAACGCGACGGTAGTTGAACCACACCATATTGAGCTTGCCCGACTTTTCGACCGCCTGCGTCATTTCACGGGCTTGTGTAAGATTGATGGCCAGGGGCTTTTCGCAAAGCACGATTTTGCCTTTTTGCGCGGCGGCCATCGCAATCTCGTGGTGAGTGTTGTTCGGTGAGCAGATGTCGATCACGTCGATATCCGGCGCATCAACCAGTTTTTTCCAGTCGCTCTCCACGCGCTCCCAGCCCCAGCGCCGGGCGAAGGCTTCAGTCTTATCCTTTGACCGCGCTGCCACCGCTTTCAGCACAGGTTCATACGCAACGTTGAAAAACTGATTCACGCGCCGGTAAGCATTCGAATGCGCCCGACCCATAAAACCTGTGCCCACCATGCCAATCTTCAGTTGGTTTACCATTTTGATTCTTAATATTTACGCGAACAAATTGGGGTGTGGATTTACAGCATCTCCCCATTCTGGCGGCCGTTTGGCAATGCGATCTCTCGGCCCAGGTTGATAAATGGGCCGACCAAGTGGCCTCCGTCGAAGCTGTCCTTCCACAGCCAAGGTCACTCTTTCGCGGGCAATTTCGAGGTATTTGGAGAGATTATCCGCACCGGCTGCCCGTCGGCCATGCAATAACGCCGCGCAAGCTGATGTTCCAACGCCAATATAGGGGTCGACTACTAGATCGTGTGGATTCGTAAGAGCTAGGACCAGGCGTTCCACAAGTTCGACCGGGAATTGGCAAGGGTGGATGGTTTTTTCCACGTGGTTATGCTTGACATTCGGAATAGACCAAACGTCGCCGGGATTCTTACCAAGCGGATGGCAGGAGTATTGCCCAATTTTATTTCCTTTAAAGTACTTCTTACCGGGATACTTCTGTGGCACACGCACTGAATCCAAATTGAAAACATAATTGTTGCTTTTGGTGAACCAGAGAATCGTCTCGTAACGACCGGAAAACCTGCGGCGGCAATGAAGGCCGTGTTCGAAACACCAAATGATCCGATTTCTCAGAGTGAGTCCAAGCTTTTTGCATATCCGATAGATGAAAATATCGAGTGGAAAAATCTCGCCGTCGCGAGCTATATGGTTTCCGACCTGCCAACAAAGACTGCCTTCACTACTGAGTATGCGCACACACTCGCGAAGCGTATCCTTTTGCTGTCGAAGATAGCTTATAAAATCCAACCGATTTTCATACTGCTTGCCTATGTTGTAGGGTGGGGAGGTGACGATAAGCTGGGCAGCCTCGTTAGGAATTTCCTGCAACAAATCGAGTCGGTCTCCCAAGTAGAGCGTTGCCGTCACTGCCGGGCTATAGTGCTCAGCGATAATGGGTTCTCTTCGCTCACATGTTAATGGGTTAGTTGGCCGAACAGTGGATATTCTCATAGGCGAAAATTAATCGAAAATAGCCAATTGGTCAAGAAGTTTTATGCTGGCAAGGGTTACGGGCTGATTCCGACCAGTACGAGAGGCACGGCGGGTACACCCCGTCCCTGGCGGGCTATATCATATAGCGCTCCCTCAAAATAGCCCGGTCCCGAGGACATCTGTTCTTGCATGCATTTCATTGGTAGGATTTCTACCCCCACGTCAATGGTATCGCTCACAAAGAACGCCAAGTGCTTCACGAAAAGGTCATAAGCAATGAAGCTGTATTTTCCAAATTGGATTTCGGTTGCCACCCTTCGTTTTACAAAATCTGTTTGGTTGAAAGAGAAAATGGCACGTTTGCCCGCTGCCTCGATCTGTTCTTTCTGCTCTTTGGGCGAAAGCAACAGGGTTTTTCGTATCAGTGAATAGTCATCGGTAACCCAATAGCTTGTCCTACTTTCCTCCCATCCATCATCTCTGAATTCGTTTTTGAACTGGCGATTTAACTCTATAGGCGAATACAGAAGCTTTCCCTGCATTCCTTTCTCCTTACTCACCTTGGTTTTGTGTTTGGTTGCGTCGATTCGACCAATAATCTGTTGAATTTCTTTCCAAACGTTTGGCTGGTGAACAAGAAGCCATTCAAGACCGTTCAGGTGCGAATGAATCTTCTCAATTTTCAACCCGGGTTACCTCTTCTGGGAGATTTGGCGACAGTTGCTGTTCAGTTAGATTCGGCTCCGGCTGCTTCCTGCACAAACTTCTGCTGCAAGCGATCCAAAAATACTTTGGCATCCGCGGTCACATTCCAGGCGTCAGGCCAGAAACAAAGATCGATCGTCCACCAGTCCGAAGGGCAGCCCGAACGGAGCATTTCCGGAATCAATTCGTCAAAATTCAGCACGCCCTGTCCGAATGGGGCATGGGTGCTGGTCTCGTGATGATGGAGGGTATTGTCGGAATCAATCAGGTGAAAGTGGCCGATTTTTCCGCGCAGCCGCTTGAGCAATTCCAGAGCGCCGCCCGGCAGGGTTTCCTTTTCCCCCGGCTGCCGCGCCCCGAGCGCCGCGCAGATATGGCCGTGACAGGTGTCGAACAAAACACTGAAATTCCTGTGGCCGACTTCCTCTGGCATACGGATGATTTCCGAAGGCTTGTTGAAGGCAAATCCGGGTTCAAACTCCCAAACCACGCGGACGCCCTCGTCCGCCGCCCTGGCGGCTGCCGCGCGAAATGCCTTCGTCACGCGCTCCCAGCCGAGCTTTGGATCGATTTTTTCTTTCTCGAAGATATCCGGGGAGCTGACGGTATCCACGCGAATGCAGTCAATTCCCAGGTCCTTCGCAAATTCCACGTTGCGTTCAAAGGCCGCCATCCAGGCGGAGTTATCCGCCACGGGAATGATGGGGAACGACCACAAGTCAGCCGCGAGGCCTGAGAATTGAAGCCCGTGATCGGCAACCTTCTTTCTAAGTTCCTCGCGCTTTGGCCTGGTATCCAGTTCGTTCGGGTTCGGGTGCGGAGGAAAGCCGCCCAATTCCACGCCGTCAAAGCCAAGCCTTCCCAGCTTTTCAATGACCGTATCGAAGGGTACGGGATTTTCCTTGTAGGGTCCAAAGCAGTAGGCCCAGCTTCCGATTGAAAGACGTTTGCGCTTCATGACGAGCCTCCTCCTTAAAGTGCTCCCCGACCGTCGGGAGAGATCTGTTGGTCAGCCAATAAGAATGACAGGTTATGAGAGAAATCATCATGGGTCAAGATAGCCGTAGCGCGGACCGCCGTTTCTGCGGTCCGCGTCTTTTCGTCGGGGGATAGGGAAAAACCGCAGACTGCAAAGGCGGCGGTCTGCGGGACGAGCGGAATCACCCTCGCCGTCAGCCGGCGTCGCCGCCTTCGCCCAAAGACAAACCGCAGGGCGCGGCCTCGCGCATTGCCTTCAATCCGAATCGGGACTCGCAAATTATCTTCATAACTGCCCGCGTTTCTTGCACATCGTCGGTTCGTTTTGA
>CADDZJ010000115.1 GCA_902812415.1 Acidobacteriota bacterium | reverse complement strand
TCGCCCACCCTTCCAGCCTGGAGACGGATCAACTTTATAACCAGGCCCGCCATTTGACGGAGGCAGGAGACCTGCGGGGAGCAGAGCAGACCGCACGGAAAGCGCTGAGCATCGATCCCGATGACTACCGTCTTCATAATCTGCTGGGCTTTGTTTTGGGGCAGCAGGATCAGTTGGCTGCTGCGCTCCAGGAATTACACCAGGCGGCGCGCCTGAACCCGAAGTCCTCTGAGACACATTACAACCTCGGCGTTGCGCTCTGGTATTCCGGCCAAAGAGCCGAGTCGATTACTGAACTGCAAAAAGCCGTGCAGTTGGATCCCGCCGATGGAGAAGCGTATGCATTTCTTGGGATGGCGCTGAAGGAGAGCGACCGCTACGAGGAGGCTCTCACAAACCTGGATTGCGCCCTCAGCCTCAACCGTGACTATTTTCCCGCTTACATCGACCAGGCAATTGTCCTGATGAAGCTCCATGAACTCGGCCCGGCGCTGGCGCAGTTCGAAGCGGCGCTGCATCTTGATCCGCAGGCGGTTCAGGGACAAGCCGACCTGAGCGAAGCCATTAACGTGCTTCGAGAGAACGCAACCGGGAAGAATGACATCCCGGAAGCGCACTTTGTTCTAGGTCGGCTGCTGGGCAGGCAAGGCGCGGGCCAGGAAGAGGTTATTGCGGAATTCCAGAAAGCTTTGCGGGAAGCGCCTGACTTTTACGAGGTCCATAACGCCCTGGGTCTGGTCTATACGCACGAATACAAGACTCAGCAGGCCATTGCGGAATTCCAGAAGGCCATCCAATATAAATCGGACTATGCTGAAGCTCACGCCAACCTCGGCGCCGCTCTCATTGAGATCAATATCGACCGCGCCATTCATGAACTGCAGACCGCGATTAAACTGAAGCCTAGTCTGGCAAGTGCCCGCTACAATCTGGCAATTGCCTACGGTCGAAAGTCGGGCGCCAGCCAGGAAATCGCCGAACTGCGAAAGGTTGTGGCCATCGATCCAGCCAATGAAAAAGCGCAATATATGCTGGGCATGTTGCTTGTCGATCAAAGATCGTTTCCTGAAGCGGTCATGCATTTGCGGCAAGCGATCCGAATTGACCCGTGGGACGGACAAGCCCATTACCAATTGGCTCTGGCTCTGGCGCGCATGGGCAATGCCAGGGATTCGGCGGCGGAATTACAAACAGCGCGCGCGTTGATTCAGGACAGAGACCGCTCCGAGGTCGCCGGCTCACATATGCAAAAGGCAAGCGTGGAAATGGCTCATCACCAGGCCAGCCTGGCCATTGACGACTTAAAGGAAGCCATTCGCCTCGAACCCGGCTGGGCCGACGCCCACGAGGCTTTGGGCGCCGCTTTGGCGAGCCAGGGAAAACTTGATGCGGCTATTTCAGAGTTCACAGAAGCTCTCAGACTCAAACCAGATGACTACCAGGCAGACTACGATTTGGGCAAAACACTTATGGCTAAGGGCAGCCCGGATGAGGCTGTCAAAAAGCTTCGGGATTCAATCCGCCTCCATCCGTTATTTCCGGAGGCGTACAATTACCTGGGATTGGCGCTGGCTCGGTCGGGCAATATGAGTGAGGCGGTAACCGCATTTCAGCAGGCTCTCAAACTGAATCCACAATATCGGGAAGCGCAGGAAAACCTGAAGATGGCGCTTAATCGCGCCAGACAGACTCCGCAGGCAGGCCGACCTTAAACCCGAGGGGGTTTCTTCGAAGCGGGAAGATTTTATGTCCAGCCAAGCACGGTTGAGATCTGGAAACCCAACCCGCCGTCGGGCGAACTCCTGCCCGACGGCGACCGTCTCATGCGGGATTTTGTTGTGGATGCTGCTGAGTATACCGTTTCGGTCACACCGGTCAAACGCCAGCCTTGCTGTCCTTCGTGAAAATATTGCGGTTGCATCCCAACAAGCGCCTGTCGAGCTCGAATCGGCTGGACAAGACGATGCGGAGACGCTTAAGAGAATCGAAAAACAAATTGTCCTGGGGAACTTTCACGGCGTCATTCCTTCGCTCAATCAATACCTGAAGGCTTATCCTGACTCCACGCGGGCGCATTATGACCTCGGTTACGCATTGTTCCGAACCCATCAGATTGGAGACTCCATCAAACAGTTGTCGAGGTCTTTGGAGTTGAATTCCAGGAACGCCCAGGCTCATAAAATCCTGGGACTCGATTGCTCGCTTGTGGGCAGATATGATCTGGCCGAAATCGAATTGCAGCAGGCAGCGCGCCTTGAGCCGGATTCGGCTGAGATCCACTATTTGCTGGGCCGAATATATTATACGAGGGGGGTCTACCCACTCGCGGAGCGGGAATTCAAGGCGGCAATCCGTTTGAGTCCTCCATACATGAAAGCCTACGCGAATCTCGGGCTCACCATGGAAATATTGGGGAATAACGACGAGGCTGTAAAAGATTACCAAACCGCTGCTCGTCTGAATGAACAACAAAAGCTTCGATCGGCGTGGCCCTACGAGTACCTCAGCGCATTTTACAACCGGCAACAAAAACCCCAGCAAGCCATCCAATATGCCCGGCAGGCTATCGCGATCAATGCAAAATTTGATCTCGCATACTTTCAAATGGCCAAAGCCTATGAATACCTTGCGCGCTGGCCCGATTGCGAGACGGCTGCCCGGAAGGCCATTTCGCTCAACCCGCGGACTCCCGACTACTATTATGTCCTGAGTCTGGCTTTGCGAAAGGAAGGAAAAAGCAAGGCCAGCGAAGCCGCGCTTGCAACTTTCGCGGAGCTTCATCAGAAACAACTCACCGAATCCGAACTCTGGCAGAAGGCAAGAGAAAATGCCGTCCGCATGGGTTCCTCCCCCTCCAGGCAACCATGATCTCCGGGAAGAACAGGCTGCGGATTTCGCGACGAGATTTCTTGCGCCTTGTTCCGGCCGCGGGCTCCGCCGGGCCGGCATTCATCGCCTGCTTCGGGCGCGATGCCGGCCTGTTGTGCGCCGCAGCGGGGTCGCAATTTCCCGCTCCTGTTCCAGGCCAGGTTCCCCTGCCTTTCTCGCTGGTCGATGTGGCTGCCGACGCAGGTCTGGGAGGCGCTGTCAATGTGTTTGGAGGAATCACCTCGAAACGATACCTGCTGGAAGAGACGGGATGCGGCATCGCCTTTTTCGACTACGATCACGATGGGTGGCTGGATATCTTCATCGTCAACGGCACGCGTTTTGACGGCTTGCCTCCCGGACCGCCACCCTCAAACCGTTTGTTTCACAACAACCGCGACGGAACTTTTACTGACGTGACGGAGCGGGCAGGTCTTGTTCGCTCCGGCTGGGGCCAGGGATGCTGCGTGGGAGATTATGACAACGACGGCTACGACGACCTCTTTGTGACCTACTGGGGAGAAAATGTCCTTTATCACAACAATGGCGATGGCACGTTCACCGATGTTACCCAAAGGGCAGGCTTGCTCGAAACCGGTTCCAGGACTCGCTGGAATACCGGCTGTTGTTTTGTGGACTATGATCGCGACGGCCACCTCGACCTCTTCGTGGCCAACTATGTGAACTTTGATCCTCGCGTTGCTCCGCTGCCGGGCGACAGCCTTTATTGCCGCTACTTTGGCATCCCTGTCGCGTGCGGGCCACAAGGTCTGGGAGGCGGCACGAATATCCTTTACCACAACCGAGGCGACGGGACCTTCGAGGATGTCTCAGAGGCGTCCGGCATTGCAAACCCGCGCGGCTTGCTTTCACCCACTTATGTCAGGAGCCAATGGATCCCCGTAGGCTCTTACGGTTTTACAGCCTGCGCAGCAGACTTTGATAACGATGGCTGGCCGGATATTTATGTTGCGTGCGATACCGTGGCGAGCCGCCTTTACCATAACAATCACGATGGAACTTTCACCGAGATCGCCACGCAGGCCGGTTGCGCCTTCAACGAGGATGGCGTCCCTCAAGGCGGCATGGGAGTGGCGGTGGGCGATTACGATTGCGATGGCTGGCTCGATATCGTCAAAACCAATTTCTCCGAGCAAACGGCAAACCTGTACCACAACAACGGAGACGGAACGTTTTACGACGCGGTCTTTCGGGCCGGACTGGGAATGAACACCCGCTATCTGGGCTGGGGCGTCGGCTTGGTTGATCTCGACAACGATGGCTGGGCGGATATCTTCATGTCGAACGGCCACGTATTTCCGGAAGTTGCCAGCCATCCTGTGCCGGTGACATACAAGCAGAGAAAGATTATTTATCGGAATCTCGGCAACGGACGCTTTGCAGATGTTTCCTCGCTTGCGGGGCCAGGGGTGACGGCATTGCATTGCAGCCGGGGAACCGCTTTCGGAGATTTCGATAACGATGGCGATATCGATGCGGTCATTTGCAACATGAATGAATCTCCATCCCTTTTAAGGAATGATTGCAAGAGTGGAAATCATTGGCTGAAAGTGAAATGTCTGGGGTTAAAGTCCAACCGCAGCGGCATCGGAGCGCGAGTCCAGGTCGTGACAGGCAGCCACTCCCAAGTCGCCGAAGTCATGAGTGGATCCAGTTACATCTCGCAAAACGATTTCCGTCTTCATTTCGGTCTTGGGAAATCATCTTATGCAGATCGGATCGAAGTAAGATGGCCTTCGGGCATTATCGATTCTCTTCCTCAGGTGGAGGCTAACCAATTAATCTTGATTCAGGAAGGCCGGGGAATGATCCGCGCGACAAAATTTGGAAATCCATCAAGAACAGCATTTTTGGAATAATCCATACGTGCTGCCGGACCAGTTGGTAAGCAAACGCCCACGCCTGGAGAGTCTCTCCTTTAAAATAAAGAGTTCATGCGAAACAAACGGATGACTCAATCGGCGTGCGCGTGGGGCGACTACGACCGCGACGGGCGGCTCGATCTCTATGTCGCGCGCTATTCCGCTGGCCCAGCGGAGCGACTGAAGCGCGCGAGCCCCTGAGGGTCAATCAACAGCACACGTTTCAGGAAGCGTCCTGATAGATTGCTTAAAAACTTGCCCAGCCTGCCCTTCCGATCCCTTCGCTGGCCATCCTGAGCGAAAGATCCCTGTATTTCAGCCATCTCGAAAGATTGCGCTTGCCAACCCTGGAGCCCTTCTTTATACTTACCCCTCGTTTAAATAGGCATCAAACCCCACTTGCAATAATTTTCGGAGGCTCGGTTGGTGATCACTCTGAACCGGAGGAAGTTCGTTCAACTTGCCGGCTCTTCATTGCTTTTTGAGGGCGTCTATGCGAGCGGCTCACCGCTTCCAGCCGGAGCCCAGAGATTCCTGCTCGGCATCGGTCAGGCAGAAAGAAACAACCCGTTCCGTTCCGCCCTCCAGAGGCTCGAAGAGATGACGGGCATTGCCATCACGGGATGGAAGACGCATGCAGATAATCTACCTCATCCTGAAGCTGTCACACTGGATGATTCAGATTGGGAAAATGCTCAGCCGATGCAAAACCGGTTTGGAAGGGCGGCCGAACGTTCATCCGGCGAAGGCGCTGCATGGTTCCGCAAGCGGGTGGAAATCCCGAAGTCGTTGGGGGGATACAACATTCAGGGCCTGTCCGTGCGCCTGAATCTGCGTGTGTTCAGCAGAACACGCGGCCTAATCCGGGTCTTCTCGAATGGGTCGCTCGTGGAAATGGCACCGGGGAATACGCAACAGCCGATTCTCCTGACCGAGAGCGCCCAGCCGGGCCAGAAGTTTCTGATTGCAGCCTACTCTCCGGGCCCGGGAGGAATCTTTGCGCGCCTCGAAGTGGATTATCCTCCGGGCAAGTCAAATCCTGAGACGATGCTCGAAGAAATCCTGTGCGTCCAGGCGGCATCCAAAGGTTTCCCCGATGGGCAATCCGAGCGCGATATGCAATTGAGCGCTGCGGTGAAATCCATCAACTTTGAGGCGCTGGATCATGGCGATCAGAGGGCATTCAATCAATCATTGACGGAAGCCGACCGCAAGATGCAGCCGCTGGCGGAATGGATGAGGCAGTTCACCATCCGCGCCGTGGGCAATTCCCACATCGATATGGCGTGGCTCTGGCCGTGGACGGAAACCGTGGAAGTGGTGCGGAACACGTTCGGCACGGCGCTGGAGCTGATGGATGAATATCCGGAATTCCTTTACGCCCAATCCACGGCGCAGGACTTTCTCTGGCTGGAAGAAAAATATCCCGACTTGTTTAAGGAAATCCAGAAGCGCGTAAAAGAGGGCCGCTGGGAACTGGTGGGCGGCATGTGGGTAGAACCGGATTTGAATATGCCCTGTGGCGAGTCGCTGGTGCGACAGCTTCTGACGGGAAAACGATATTTTCAGCAGAAGTTCGGCGTCGATGTCCGGATCGGCTGGAACCCGGACTCTTTCGGCTACAGTTGGCAGTTGGCCCAAATTTACAAGCGCTCAGGAGTGGATTATTTCGTCACCCAGAAGATCTCGTGGAACGACACCACGGAGTTCCCGTACAAGCTCTTCTGGTGGGAGTCACCCGATGGCAGCCGCGTGCTGACATATTTCCCTCATGGCTACGGAAACGGCGTCAACCCTGTCCAGTGTTCCCGTTTCATTGCGGAAGATACGCCGCTCTGTTCCGGCTTTCGCGAGCAGATGCTGCTCTACGGCGTGGGCGATCATGGAGGGGGGCCCACGCGGCAGATGCTCGATGCTGCCATGAAATGGCTGAAGTCTCCGAAGGCGGCGTTTCCGAATTTCAAATTCAGCACGGCGCAGGAATTCTTCCATGATGTGGAAAGCCGTCTCTCCGCCCTGAATCTGCCGGTGTGGAAGAGCGAGCTTTACCTCCAATACCACCGCGGCACTTACACAACCCAGGCTGAAACCAAGAAGCGTATGCGCCGCACCGAGGAATTGCTGCTCAACGCTGAAAAGTTCGCCTCGCTGGCGATGCTCGAGGGTCGTCCTTATCCCCAGGATCAGTTTGTTGAATGCTGGCGCCGGACGTGCTTCGATCAATTCCACGACCTGATGGCCGGCTCGGGCATTCACATCAACTACATCGACGAGGCCAGGAATCTGGAGTTCGTCAAGTTCGCCTGTTCGTCCATTCTCGACGGCTCTCTTGAAACCCTTGCGGCGCGCATCAATACTCAAGGCCCCGGTGCCCCGGTTGTGGTCTTTAACTCCCTGAGTTGGGAACGGACGGAAGTGGTTGAGGCGGAAGCGCAGTTCCCCGCGCCCATGATGCAAATTGAAGTCCGCGACCCTGATGGCCACGTCTTGCCTTCAGCCGTGATTTCCCGCAACGATTCCATTCACACGGTCAAAGTCCGCTTCCTGGCCCGGTCGCTGCCGCCCGTGGGATACAAAGTGTTCCATGTTGTTTCGGTCGAGGCCCCGCGGCCGGCTGAGCCGAAGCTCAAGGCAAGCGGCTTTCAGATGGAGAATGAATTTCTCAGCATTGAGATTGACCCAAAGACAGGATTGGTCTCGAGCCTTGTCAACAAGAAAGACGGCAGAAACATCCTGAAACCGGGCAAGTATGGAAACCTGCTTGAGACGTTTGTTGATAAGCCGAAGCAGTATGACGCCTGGAACATCGGGTGGCCGTACGAATCTTCAAAGGTGGAGCTGCGGGAGGCTGAGGAAGTGAAACTGGTGGAAAATACTCCGGTGCGCGCTGTGATCCGGGTGCGGAAGAGATTCCAGAAATCATCCTTCGTTCAGGACATCTGTCTTTATCCCGAAGTGCCGCGCGTCGACGTGCGCATGCAGGCGGATTGGCATGAACAGCATGTGATGCTGAAGGTGGCCTTTCCGGTGGCCGTTCAGACGGAATCGGCCACTTACGAAATCCCTTATGGAACGATTGAGCGCCCCGCGATTCCACACGTTCCGGGAAAGCCGCCCGTTCCATTTACGGAAGCGCAGGGCGTGAGTGCAGGAACGCAGAAATACGACGCCCTGAAGGCGCAGGAAGCCGAGTGGGAGGTTCCGGCGCAGCGCTGGGGCGACCTTTCCGATACGCAACGCGGCTTCAGCCTGCTCAATGACTGCAAATACGGATACGATACGGTGGAGCCGATGGTCATCCGCCTCACGCTCTTTCGTTCGCCCACTTCGCCTGATCCGGTTGCTGACCAGGGTCGCCACGAGTTCACCTATGCCCTGTATCCCCACGTGGGCGGCTGGCGGGAAGGCGGTACGGAGCGCCAGGGATATGCGTTGAATTATCGTCCTCTGGTTCTGGCCGTTGAGGCGCACCAGGGCTCGCTTCCCTCTTCCTATTCATTTGTCGGAATCGAGCCTCGAAACCTCATTCTGACCGCCATCAAGAAGGCGGAAGATGACAAGGCTCTGATTTTTCGCTTTTTTGAGTTTGAGGGGAAACCGGCACAGGCGCGCCTGCGCTTGCCGAGGACAGCCACCCAAGCGATGGAAACCAACCTGATGGAGAAAGAAGAAAACACCCTTTCACTCTCCGCAGGAAGGGAAGTGCTGGCTGAAGTGCGGCCTTACGAAATCAAGTCCGTGAAAGCCTTTTTTGAAAACAGCGCGGGCGCCGCGCCTCCGCCGTTCACCGTGTGAAGGGTGCGCCGTATAGGGGTGAGCGCGCACCTCAACTTGGTTCTGCGGCAGCCGGTGGTTCAGCCGGAAATTTTTCGGTCTCTGCATCGCGCTTCGCTGCGTCCGCCCATCACCGCGTCACTGTTCCGCACTTGCAACCTTCGCATCCTGAGCCCTTTTCAGGCGCTTGAAAACTTCTGTCTGAGAGCGGGCTTCTTGAGAACGCCCCAGTTCGCGATAGAGTCGGGCGAGAAGGAGATAAACATCGGCGTCGTCCGGGGCTGTTTTCTGCGCAGGCAGGAGGCTGACCAGCGCAGGATTCTGCTTTAACGCCTCGCGGAAACTTTGGCATCCTAAAAGCCGAACTTGCGCCAACGCTGACAGATTTCCTCAAGGAAGATTTTTTGCCTTACGTGGAAGTCCAGTTCAAAGATGAGCCGAACAGCGCCGAGTATTACCGCTATGGCGTCAAGAGCCTTGGCGAGTCCGATCTTGCCAGCCTGCCCCTGGACGGCATCAACGATCAACACGCCAGCCAGCACATTGCCCGGCAGTCTGCCAAGGGCTTCCAGCCTACCACCATCAACCGTGACCTTGGCACACTTCGGCGGGCTTTATCGCTGGCGCGTGATTGGGGCAAGATTCAGGGCTTACCGAAGATTACCCTTGCCAAGGGCGAGCGCCAGCGGGACCGCGTGCTTACGCCAGAAGAAGCCCGGCAATATCTCGAAGCCTGCCCTCAGCCGTGGCGTGATGGCGCTACGCTGATTCTCGGAAGCGGGATGCGCCCGGAAGAGGTTTGCGAATTGCGCTGGGAGCAAGTCGAATTCAAAGGACACGGCGGAAAAATTCGCATTATCGACGCCAAGACGACGGCAGGCAAACGGCCCATTCCATTACTGCCGGAAGTTTACCGGGCATTGGACGGCCCGGACGCCTATGCCATGCTCAAGGCGCGGCATGAGGCTCAGGGGTTCCCTTCGGCAGGCTGGGTGTTCCCTACCGGCTCCGCCAGCGGCCACATGGAAGAGGATCCTACAAGGAATGGCACTCGAAAGCGCTAGAAGCCTCCAAGGTGACACCGTTTGAGCCGTACTGCCTCAGACACACGTTTCTCACTTGGCTTGCCCCTCACGTCGATACGTGGACGCTCGCCCGGATTGCCGATCATGCTTCCATCCGCACCACTCAGCGATACATTCACCCGCAAGAGCGGACCGTAGGGCAAGCCCTCGCTCGAATCGGCACGGCGCAAAAACTTCCTACCACTGGTACTTACCAAGGAAATTTACAGGAACCTGAACGACTTGAAATTACTGCTGTAACCTATGTTGAATCAGTGGCTTAGGTGGTGGACCTGGAGGGGTTCGAACCCTCGACCTCATGACTGCCAGTCATGCGCGCTCCCAACTGCGCCACAGGCCCAAAATCAAAAATTACAACCCATTTGCTTTGCGCAATTCGTTTTTAGCATGCGCGAACTGCAATGTCAACGAATGCGCGGAGTAACCCTCTCAAGTCCTATCTCTTTTATAGTAACCTCAAAATGCCTTGTGCAGGCGAAGAGTTTCAATACTCTCATCTATCGTATGAAAACAAATCACTTGGCCGTCATCTTGAAATCTGAAATTTGTTTTCGCTTGTGAATCGGGGGCTGCGTCCCATCCCCTTTAGCGTCGCGTGGAGCGCACACTCTATTAATAAGGGTTATCGCTCGGCGGAGTAAATTCTTACCCATTGGCCGCGCCGCTCAAATTTCCGAAGGAGTTTCAAGTGAAAGCGATCCGCCAGTGCTGCGGGTGAAACGGGCGGCTGATAGCCATAGAAGCGCTCTAGAAATCTCCGTAGAGGGGTGATTACCAGGAGGAGGTTATGGGGCGGATTCCACTTCCGCGAGTAAAGGTAGAGCACGTCAAAGTGCGGAGGATTCTTAAGATCAAAGGGGGTGAAATCATCCACCGTGGCTACACGGAGAGGACGCTGAACGTAACCCAGAAAAGGCTGCTTCAGCTCGTCCGTGGCCGGCCAGGCGGTCAGGATAACGGGCTCGCCGGGCAACGCGTCCAGAAAGCTCGCGGCGCGCTGATGGAGGCGAATGAAGTCCGCATAGGCGAGATTATCTTCGTAAGGAAACGGATAGGGAGGATTGATAAACCATGCGGCGGTGAAGCAAATCGTCGTGACACCGTAAAGAGCCCATGCCGTTTTTCCCGGTAACTCTGAGATCAGCGCAATGGCAAGGATGTAGAACACAGGGAAAACAGGCAGCATGTAGCGCGACAGGATAGCGCCGCCCACCAGACCAAGCATCAGGACGTAAACTATCATCAGCCCAACGGCGAGGAAGACAAAATCACCGAATCGAGAGCTTAAAACTCTGAACAGCGGGGCCGACTGAGCGGCTTTGCCCTGCAATAAGGTAGAAGCGCGACGCCGCAAACCGGCCAGGCTGCCGAGCGCCCCAAGCGTGAGCACCCAATTGAACCCCTGAACAAAGATTTCATAGAGCCGCGCAAGCAGGCTGCGCAGAATGTGAAGGGGCGTCAGGGCGGAATAAAGGTTATATTGCAGGTATTGGGGATTGCCAGTCCAAAAGCCGGTTTCATGGTGGTAATAGCCCGCCCAGATGATCAAGGGCAGAAGGGGTGCAAGCGCCGGACACCACGCGCGAAGACCAATGCCTTTACGCCGAAAAATCAAAAATGCCCACATCACCGGCAGCATCACCACGGCAGTCTCCTTGCTCAGTACTGCGAGCGAGGCGACCAGAGCAAATCCCCAGAACCGTTCCTCAATCAGGAAAAGGATGGCCCACGCCGTAAAGCAGGCTGCCGCGAGGTCCAGAAAAGCCAGTGAGCTTTGCGCGAAGAACAAAGGCTCAATCGCCAGAAGCAGCGCGCTCCAGAATCCCACTTTCCACCCCGCCACGCGCCGCCCCAGCAGGTAAGCGCCAAGCACGGCGGCAGCAGCGATCAGCAACATTCCAGCCCTCGTGACAAGTGTTGAGAACCCGAAGAGCCGCCAAAGCAAGCTCAGATAAACCATCACCAGGGGCGTATGCCCGCTGGCAAGAGTGAGACGTGGAATCAGACGCCCATGACGGTAAAAATCGAGGGCTGCGGGGATGTAGTATCCGGCTTCATCCCAGAAATAAGGCAGGCGCAGAAAGCGAGCGTGCAGCGCCAGCAGAATTGCATAGATGCCGACAAGAGCCGCCAAAAGGGTGAGTCGATTGCGCATCATCTGCTCACTTTAGCAGCTTGGCCTAAAAGCGTGCAGTTCAGGCGACACGGTTTTTGGCTGCAACCCAAGCCAAATTTCAAATCTCAGATTCCAGATTTCAGACAGTGCCTGTCACGAAAAAAGCGATCCGGCCCGCATGACAAAAAATTTTGGCAGCACGAGAAGAATTTCAGGATTAGTCGTATGGAGGCTTTTCTTGCCCCCTGGGGTAAGGCTCACCACAGAGAACACAGAGATCACGGAGTTTCTTTCTGCGCACTCTGTGTTCTCTGTGGTGAGCCTTACCCTGTCTTGTTTGCAACGCGCTACCACCAATAAAACCGGAGCGAGGAAATCGTCTGCGCAATTCAGATGCGGAAAGCAGCCCTGATCTGTTAATTTATGGATAGATGGCTTTCCAACAGGATACGGCTGCATCGAACCAAGCTCATGAACGCTTCAGGAGATGGGACAGACCATCGATCCCATCGCAGGATTGGTTTGCCTGTTTTCTTCTGGTTTTCACCATTCTTCTGGCAGTTCCGCGTTTCGCGCAGGCCGAGAAAGTCTCCGACCTCAAGCCCCGAGGTTACGTGAATGATTTCGCTCACATCCTGAGCGCTGAGACGACTTCCCGAATTTCCAGCCTGTGCCAGGAGGTGGACTCGAAGGCGCGCGCGCAGATTGCCGTAGTGACGGTTCATTCGCTTGATGGCAAGCCGATTGAGATGTTCGCCAACGATCTATTCACCAAATGGGGCGTCGGCTACAAAGGCACAGACCGGGGCGTCATGATCCTGTTGGCAGTCCAGGATCGGCGATACCGCATTGAAGTAGGATACGGCCTGGAACCGGTCTTGACAGACGGTTTGGTAGGCCGTTTTGGACGCGAAGTGGTGCCCGCCTTACGTGCCGCAAATTATAATAGCGCCATGCTTCAGCTCACGAACGATGTCGCGGGTGTGATCGCCAAGTCGAGCGGCGTGAAACTGGATAACAGTCTGGCTGACGTTCTTCCCCCGCGTTCGAGAGAGGCTGCTGATCCACTCGCGCCTTATTTTCCTTTGATCGTAATTTTGGTCATCGCAGGGTTGGGAATCCTGAGTTCGTTCGGCTCTGCATTCCGTGGTCCGGGCAGCCGCTGGCGTCGTGGTGGATGGTGGTGGGGCGGGCCA
>CADDZJ010000114.1 GCA_902812415.1 Acidobacteriota bacterium | reverse complement strand
CGGACCAGTTCCTGACGGGCCTGCCGGATCTTCTCGTGTTTCATCAATACTGATGAAACCACAAGAGAGCGCTCATGTCAAGCCCATATTGCAAAAAGCTGGCTCCCAAAACTGGGGGATGGCAAGGCATCCGAGCGCTTGACAGACGTCTCCGGCTACCGTTATAGTCAACTTTTGATCACGAAATTTAAGGCGATGGAGTTCGTCTAAACCGCCTCTTCGGGCTAATAACTCCTACATCTTCTCTGAATCGAGGAGGAGTTGTAGGTGCAGATGACAGCCTGTTCAGCGTTCCGTCTATATCTCTTTCCACTAAACCTTCCTTTCCTCATCAATTCTGTGCGGGAGAGCGATGCTACGAACTGACATCGTTCTTCAGATCGCGCAGGTGCTATGCGTGCTCCTTCTTGCACCACTGCTGCAGGGAGTGATTCTGCGCTTTGAAGAACGGGTCCAGCGCAGTCGTGGACCTAGCATTTTCCAACCCTATCGTGATCTCTGGAAACTCTTCCATAAAGAATCGGTGGTTCCTGAAACGGCCTCGTGGATTTATGTGATCGCGCCGGTGGTGGCGTTCACGGCGATGCTGACTGTTCCGATTCTGATCCCCGTCGTCACCGACCGCCCGTTACCGCTCTCCGACATGGCGGATATCCTTGGCGGTGGCCTGATTCTGACACTCGGTTCATTTGCCATTATGCTGGCCGCTCTCGATTCGGGCAGCGCCTACGGCGGCATGGGAGCCAGCCGGTCGGTGATGCTCAGCATCCTGGCCGAACCTACCCTGATTCTGGTCTTCGTCGGCATCAGCTTGCTGGCAAAATCCATGCTGCCCTTTGTGGTGAATTACGCCCTCTTGGGCGATTGGTCCCTTTATTGGAGCCCCGCTCACCTGTTTCTGGTTCTGGCCTTCTTCGCGCTCTTGTTGGTTGAAACAGACCGTCTGCCCATTCATTCCACCACGCACATTGAAATTTACATGATCGAAGAAGCGCGAATCCTGGAATATTCCGGCTCGCTGCTGGCTCTGCTCAAATGGGCGTCGATGATGAAGCAATTCATTCTCTACATCATTTTCTGCAACGTGCTGACGCTGCCTTGGGGGATCTCACAAATCGGAACGCCCTTAGGAGAGATAGGCTCCGTCTTTTCACTTGCATTGAAATTCCTTCTAGTGGCGGTCGCTGTCGTCATCGTGGATACGGTGCAATCGCGGCTGCGGTTCTACCGGTATCAGGAGCCTCTGGCCGCCGGATTCCTTTTTGCAGTTCTGGCGATCGTGTCGAACCAATTGAGGTAAAGCGTGTTTTTGGCGCATTTGACTCCGGTTGAAAGTTCCATCTTCAGCCTTTTGGCTGTGGTGAGCCTGCTCCTGGCATTTGTAATGCTGGGATCGCATTGGCTGGAAAACTACGTCTACGCCTTTGCCGTTGAATCCTGGCTAATTGCCATCCTCTCGGCAGCGGTTGGGTATTTCGGACACTACCCGGAGCTTTACGAAATTGCGATTTTGACTGCGCTTTTTCGAGGGCTGGTACTGCCTTACCTCCTGATGCATATTGTGCGGCGTCTGAACGTGAAGCGCGAGATTCACGCTGTTATACAACGCGCGTCAGGCCTCGTGATCGGCAGCTTGCTGGTGATCTTTGCCTTTGTCCTTGCAACTCACGTGAGCCGCGATGTGGCTGCGGCGGGAAACATCGCAATTCTCGCGCTCACCGTCATGCTTTCGATGAAGCTGATCGGTTTTTTTATGCTGGCTGCGCGGGATGAAGCCGTCAGCCAGATTTTGGCGCTCTTGGTCCTGGAAAATGGAATCTTCCTGGGCTCACAAATTCTCATTCCGGGAATGCCGATTTTAATCGAAATCGTCCTTCTCTTCGATCTTCTGATTGTGGTGGCCTGTTTTGTGGTGCTGGTGAGGTATCTCGTGGTCCATGCCGGCACAACCAGCAGCCGTCAATTGAAACGACTTGTAGGCTGATATGGCCGAAACGCTTCTAGTGGTCCTGTTTCTCGCTCCAGCTTTCGCGGCGGGAGTCAGTCGCCTTCTGCACCGCGCGCGAGTGGCCGAATACGCCACGGTCATTGCAAGCTTCGCGTCTTTGGGAGCAAGTATTGCGCTTTTGTTCGCGTTGCGGCACGGCCCTATCCAATACTGGCGTGGCTACATCATCGGCGATGACCTGGGCGCCTGGGTCATGCTCTGCGTCACTTTGGTCTACGCCCTTTCGTCGATTCATGCGGTCGGCTATATGCGCCTTCTTCAAGAAGAAGAGCGGCTGCCTCAATTTTATGCTCTCTTCTCCGGTTTTGCTCTGACCATGTTGGCAGCCTGCGTGATGAACAACGTGGGAGTCTATTGGATCGCCATTGAGCTCACGACGCTCATCAGCACGTTTCTCGTGGGCTTCGAGCGGGAAGCCGAAAGCACCGAAGCGGCCTGGAAATACATTATCGTGGTCTCAGCGGGGATCAGTCTCGCGCTGCTCGGCACTGTTCTCTATTACTGGGGCGGCACGTTTGTCCTCGGACCTACATACAAGATGACGTGGTCGGCGCTACAGACAGCGGCTCCTCATGTCGCATCGCCACTTCTGCTGCTTTCGTTTTTGCTGGTGCTGGTGGGCTACGGGACCAAGGCGGGACTTGTCCCCATGCATACATGGCTTCCCGACGCGCACAGTGAGTCTCCGGCACCGGTTTCCGCCATGCTCTCGGGCGCCCTGCTCAACACCGCCATGCTCGGCATCGTTCGTTTTCTTGGCATCATGAACGCGACTGCCATTCGGTCCCTCTCTCATGCAGCGGTGATCGGTTTTGGAATTCTCTCGTTTGTGATCTCGGTCCTTTTTATCAGCCGTCAGACGGGTGTTAAACGCCTGATGGCCTATTCAAGCGTGGAGCATATCGGCGTTCAGGCGCTCGGTTTTGGATTCGGCGGGGTCTTAGGCACGGCGGGCGCTCTCTACCATATGCTCAATCATTCCCTCAACAAGTCGCTGATGTTTTTTGGCGCAGGGAACGCCATGCGCCGCTATGAAACCAAGGAAATGGGTGGAATCCGGCAGGTGCTGACCGCTTTCCCCGTAACAGGATGTCTCTGGCTCGCGGGCGCTGTGGCTATTGCCGGCGCTCCTCCTTTTGCCCTCTTTTTGAGCGAGTTCACAATTCTTCGTGCTGGCTTAGCAGGCCGTTACCGTTGGGTGGTGTTCGTATTTGCTGTTTTTCTTATTGTCGTGTTTGTGAGCTTCCTCTCCCACTTCCGCCGGATGTATTTTGGGCGCCCTGCGGAGGGTGAAGTTAAGCGACAACCTTACGGGGTGTGGCGCGCTGTCCCTATGTGGCTGGCATTCGTTCCGTTGCTTATTTTGGGTCTGTGGTGGCCGGAAGGCCTCTGGCATGAGTTTTCTAAGATCGCAATCCAATTAGGGATGAGTCTGCGATGAATGATACTGTGGAGCGAAACAGCACCCCCGAAGAATTACCGTCGGCCTGTAAGGAACTGTTGCGAGTGGGAGCTCGGATGCAAATGGCCTACGCCTGGTTTCCCGAACCGGGCACGCCAACTGAAGTGCTTTATCTGGCCAATCAGGCTCCGCATCAGCCGTTTCTGCTGCTTCGCTGCCGCCTGAGCCGTATGGACGGTATATTGCCGTCGCTGGCCATGATTTCGCCCTTGCTTGGCTGGTATGAGCGAGAGATGCAGGACTTATTCGGCCTTCGGTTTGCAGGCCATCCCGAGCCCCATCCTCTTGTGTTACATGAAGGGGCGCGTCCTCCGCTGCCACCTCTCGATCCCAGATACCAACCTGCCAAACCCATGCCGTTCGAGTCGGCTCCATGGGTCCTCCCTGCCATCCACGGCGAGGACATTCAGTGGCTACCTTTCGGGCCTGTCCGTGCGGACGTCTTGGAATCAGCCCAAATCGGATTCTTGTATATCGGCGAGGGCATTTTGCACTGTCACCCCCGATTGTTCTTCAAACACCGCGGCATGGAAAAGCGCTTTGAAGGGCTACGGCCAGAGATGGGCGTGATCCTTGCTGAGCGCGTGTCGGGCGTCGATAGCGTGGCGCACGCTCTGGCGTACTGCCAGGCAGTGGAGGGCGCGTGCGAGTGCGCCGCCCCGGCGCGTGCCCGGTATTTGCGTGTGTTGTTGGCGGAAATGGAGCGGCTTTATAACCATCTGCACTATCTGGGTCATCTTTGCCACACAACTACGCTGAAAGTGGGCGAAGCGGAAGGCAAATGGCTGGAAGAACGGTGTAAACAGTTGAATGCCCGCCTTACAGGCAGCCGTTTTCTGCGTAGCGTCCTGATACCCGGCGGACTGAGGCGAGACCTCAAAGTGGACGGACTCCTGGACCAAGTGAATGCCCTTAAGCTACAAATTAAGGCCTACACCGGACTCCTGGAAACCACGAACAGCCATTTGGACCGCTTAATAACAACCGGCGAACTTCCTTCGCAAACAGCTTTCGACCAGGGCGCAAGCGGTCCCATCAAGCGCGCATCCGGGATTGACCGCGACCTGCGCCGCGATCATCCATACGCAGCATACGCGGAGCTGGCCGTGAACGTTGCGGTGCGCAAAGAAGGCGATGCGCATGCGCGTGCCCAGGTCCGCATTGGAGAGATTGAATCAAGTCTTCGGATCATCGAAAACGTACTGGCGGCCTTACCAGATGGACCCATACAGGCGGAATGCATAACCCGCCCCGGGCGAGAAGGGTTGGGATGGACGGAATCTTCGCGCGGGTCGATCTATTATGCGGTACATCTGGATCAGTCCGGGCGCTTCGCGCGAGTCAAAATCAAATCGCCCTCCTTTTCGAATTGGCGGGTTTTCCCCTTCACGGTTCATGACAGCAACATGATGGACTATGCCATTAATGAGGCCAGCTTTGGCCTGACGATGGCCGGATGCGACCGTTAGACAACAATATGCCGATCTGGACTCTCTATGGACTCAAACGTGGCGTGGCGACTACTCGCTGGCCGAAGCGGGCGGGCGAGGACGGCCAAGCGGAGCTCCTCGGGATGCCGCGATATCATCCTGAGATCTGCCAAGAGAACTGCGAGGAATGTGTCGATTCCTGTCTTCCTGGTGCTATTGCCTTGCGAGAGAAGCCCGACAGCACCGGGCGGCTGACGGTGGATTACGGGCGCTGTATCGCTTGCCAGCTTTGCACTGAGGTCTGCCCAGTTGGGGCGATGACGCCCTCGAACGATTGGGCGTTTGGCGTCCGCGAACGCGGGGATTTGATCTGGACGCGGGCGGTGACGTCACCGCCCGCCCAAGAGCTAAAAGGGAAGATCAAGAGGGTATTTGGCCGCAGTTTGCACATCCGCCATGTGGACGCCGGCTCATGCAATGGCTGTGAATCGGAATTGCAGGCCCTCAACAATCCGTTTTACAACCTGCACCGTCTCGGGATATTTTTCACCGCCTCACCGCGATTCGCAGACCTGCTACTGGTGACCGGACCCGTCACTTATGCCATGCGCGGGCCATTGCTGGAAACTTATAACGCTATGCCGAAGCCTCGATGGGTGATGGCGATGGGGACCTGCGCGGTATCGGGCGGTGCTACGGGTGGTGGCTACGCTTGCGAGCACGGATTGGAGGGCATCCTTCCGGTTGATATTTATTTGCCGGGCTGCCCGCCCAATCCCGCAGCAATTATCGAAGCTCTGCTCTTGCTTCTGGATCGCAGAGAGCAAAAGGTTCGAGGAGGCAGGGTTGTTAACTGAGTTTTTCCTCATTGCGGCGCTGTTATGGCTTGCTGGTTCTGTCTTCGCGCTGCTGTCCCCGCAAAATGGAACGCCAGCGCGGATCAGCCTTCTCTCAGGGTGCATTCTTGCAGTCGTGGGAGCAGTCAGCGGCTTGCCTCATGGTCTTCCTGCGCGCGAACTGCCAGTCCGCCTCGCAGACTCCCCTGTCTTCTTCCAACTTGATCCCACGGCTCTTTGGCTTTTGCTTTTCGGAATGATCCCCGCGACTTTCGCGTGTTGGCTTGAGACGCCTCGCGAGCAAAATTCTCAGCGGAGGTATTGGGCTTTTGGAGCCGGACTCATCCTGCTTGGCGTTCTCGGTGTCTTCGGTCTTCAGGAAGCCATCTCGTTCCTGATTGCCTGGGAAGTCATGAGCCTCGGCGGGGCCGTGATGATCCTGGGCAATCGAGTGTCTGCCGGTATGGGAAGAGCGGCGCTGTTCATGCTTTCCTTGCTTGAGGTGGGCGCCGTCGCGTTACTGCTTGCCTTCTTGATTCTCGGCCAGCATGCCGGAAGCCTGGCTTTTGATCGTTTCGCAGAGGCTTCAAAGTCGCTCTCGCCGCACGCGTGCTTCCTCATCGGCTTGCTTTTTGTGATCGGTTTCGGCGCGAAACTAGGACTGCTTCCATTTTACGAATGGTTTCCGGGCGCTTACGGAACGGGAAGCGGCTCGACCGGAGCCATTTTCTCCGGCGTCGTACTGAATGCGGCGTTTTTCGGGCTTTCTCGAGATCTTGTGTCATGGCTTCCAGGTTTTGGAAGAGGAAGCGCCGCTCTTTCCGTGGTCGTGATCATTTTTGGCGTCCTGAGCGCGATCCTAGCGATCCTCTATGCCTTTCAGCAAGAGGACTGGCGGAGATTACTCAGCTTTTCCACGGCGGAAAACGCCTCGGTGGCGATTACGGCGCTGGGAGCCTGTTTGCTCTTTCGCATGAGTTCTTTAAGCGAACTGGCGGCCCTTGCATGGATGGTCGCGATGATTCATCTGGCCGCTCATAGCCTCGCCAAGGGCGCTTTATTTTTGGCTGCGGACGGAGTGTTCGAGGGCGACGGGTCTTACCTTATCAGGCAGACCGGACTGTTAAGGCGAAGTTCATGGGTATTTGGGATTGGGGCTCTGTTTGGCGCCATGAGCCTGGCGGCGATGCCTCCCCAGGCCGGGTTTGTCAGCGAATGGTATATCTTCCAGACGCTGTTTCAGGGCTTTCACGTGGGCAGTCTCTTCGGCCGCTTGACGCTTGCCTTGGCGGCAGCCGGCATTGCACTGACTGCCGCTGTAGCCCTCGCAACCTATGTGAAGCTCTTCGGCGTCGGCTTGCTGGGCGATGGACACCGCCAGGACAAAGCTGTTCCGGGAGCGATCTCCGCCGCAGTATTTGTGCTTGGGGTGTTGGTGCTGGGACTGGCGATTGGCATGCCCTGGTGGTTGCAAGCGCTCGGCAATGTGAATCAAGCGTTGTTTGGAGTGAATGCCGCCGGGATTATGCGTAATGGCTGGATTCTAGTTCCGTTGAGCGCCAAGTTTGCCTTCATTTCCCCGACACTTCTCGTCATTGTGGGACCTCTATTGGCACTCATTCCGCTCGTTCTTTTGCGACTCGCAGGAGCTTTCGCTTTCCGCCGTGTTCCAGTATGGTATGGGGGAAGACGTGAAGCCCCTCGGCGGATTGCCACGACCTCGCTTGCCTTCTCCAATGCCCTCCGGACGTTCTACAGTTTCGTATATGGCTCCACTCACGATTTGACGCGCGAATATCATCACCCGCCGTATTTTGTCAAACGCCTCATCTTTAACCAGGAGGTCGGCCCGGTCTTCGGACCGTACCTATTTTCGCCCATCATCCGGTTCGTCCGTTTTCTCGGGGCCAAAGTACAGTTGCTTCAGTCCGGGTATCTGAATGTGTACACAGGAATCATCGGAGTTCTTTTAGTCCTGATTCTGGGATTAGCTCTTCTCAAATAAACCCATGGCTGCGTGCTACCGCCGGCCGTGGCTTAGAGAAGATACTCGACATGGAACGGAAAATTGAGGCGCTTGTCGCCGACGAGGTAGGCCAAACCGCGAATGTACGCCATTCGCTCATCCTCGCTGACCCGGCCGCGCCGCAAGGAATCATGCTTCAATGCGTAACGCTCCATGTTTTCGGCGAGGCGCTCGAACAGCGCCGCTTCAAAGGCCAGTAGGGAAGCTCTCAAGGAAGAATCTGGAGATTTCCTGAGTAGGGCGCTCAGGTGAGGCAAGCAAAGAGCGGGCAGGCTCCGCTGACCTTCATCATTTACACCCGAGAGGGATTCAAGTAACTCGGTCAGCACTTGATCCTGCACTTTGACCTGCTCCTGACACACACGGCACGCCTCTGCGCGGACAATCAGAGCGCTGGTTCGGCCCGCTGGATCACCGGAATGTAACGCGGCAAGTGCCTCCAATCGCCGGCTCATGGCGTCCAGAACCGGTGGATAGGATGCCGAAACACCCTGCGGTGATGCAATCTCCGAATACTGCCACGTGTGCAGGGGACACAATCCACCTCGCCGAGCATTGGCTGTGCGCTCAGATTGGTCCGCTACCACCCGATATTGAAAGCTCGCCAGGAATTTCATCATGGCGTCCGCGACCCGAACACAAACCGGGCACGGCTTTCGCACAGCTTCCATCAATCCTACTGAACCGAACAGCTTGTTAGACCGAATTGGAGTGGCAGCTTGCTCTCCGTTGGGATGCGCCAACTGTTCGCGGATTCGACCTAATTGAACAGCCAGATCATGGAACTTTGGTGCGTCCTCATCTGAGACGGCTTGGCTCGCCTGGACTTCACTCACTAGCGTGACAGCCCGGTCACAGATTCGAATTAAAGATTCAGCAGCCTTCTCCGTTGTCAGAAACTGAACCAAGCTCTCTTCCAGAAGCGGCAGTCCGCTTTCAGCCAGATCGTGCTCGGAACGCTCGATCTTGGCTCGGAGGCCTTGCTGTGCGGATACTGCAAAAAGGCGCGGTTCTGAAATGCCTAATTCGACCTGAAGAACACCGCGAATGAACTGAAGTACTCGATCACGTTCGGCGGCAGGAACGAGATCCGATTTGTTGACAACGAGAAAAATCTTTCGAACATGATCTCGGACTTTGTCGAGGAATTGGAGTTCCTCACGCGCCAGCGGTGATTCGAAGCTGGTCACAAAAATCACCGCGTCCGCCTCGGGCAGAAAGCGCTCGGTCGTTGCCGTGTTCGCAGCGATGGCTGATCCTATGCCCGGAGTATCGACAAAGAAAAACCCATAGCGCAAGACGTCCGCCGGAAGTTGCACTTCCGCTGCGGCGACCTTTTTAGCGTTCCCTGGATTTCCAGTCTCGGTAACATAATCCGGAAGCTGCGACAAAGAAATATCCGTCCCGAGGCTGGTACCCTCATATTCGATTCGGACGCGCTCGGGATTGCCGTAGCAGACCCTCGTAATCGCGGAGGTTAACGGCACAGTGCCGACCGGGAGCCGGTCCATTCCAAGCACAGCATTCATCAGTGAGCTCTTCCCTCGGTTGAACTGACCGATGACGGCGAGGATAAACCGGTCATCCGCGAGTCGTGCTAGGAGGTCTTGGCATGCCCGCTTCTCATCATGAGCCTTCTCGCGATCAAGTAGATAAAACGCACCCTGAACCGCCGAAGCGATCTCGGCCTTCAGCCGGTCGTATTGCCTCAGGCTTTCAACAAGTTCGGCGGCTCGGCTCTGTTCATCAAGCTTGCGGCGCATAAGGATCGCGCGGTTGAGGTTTTAAGCCTCACCGGGCGTGCTCAAAATTCTGAAGATGACGGGTTGGGTAGCCCTAATTACTTCTCGGAGGAGGAACATCCCCCGTGTACAGAATGGTCGCGAGTTCCTCTTGAACGTGAACGGGAATCGGCATCGTCCGAATTTGTGAGACTGTCTTCCATATTGGGTACGCATACGACTTCAACTCAACTTTGCCGTCTTCCCAGACCGCGTAGCAGGCGTCGGGTTTGCCCGTTTTCGGCTGCCCGAGACTCCCTGGGTTAACGATCAACTTGCTGCCTTCCGAACGGATCACAGGCACATGCGTATGTCCAACGAGGATCACGTCCGCAGAGATATCCTGGATTTCCTGAGTCCAGCGGAGGGAGTTCGCCTCGCAATACCCGAATAATGGGTCGGAAGGGATCGCATGGCAGAGGTAAAATCGCGTTTTCTCGCGTTGAACCTCCAGCGTCAAAGGCAAACCACGCAGAAAGTGCTTCTCCCCGAATGTGAGCGCCGATTCGGTGAACCGCCCCGTTGCCGCCGCCATTTCCCGGAAACGAGGAGAGCACCGCGGGTCTTCTCCATAGCCGGCGGAATGGTCGTGGTTTCCCCGGACAGCGACGGAGGCTCTGGACCTCACGAAATCTATTACGGCCGAAGGCTCTGGTCCGTAGTTTACGAGATCGCCCAGAACCCAAAGCTCGTCATAGGGTTCGCTCAGCGCAGTGAGTGCATCGAAGTTACCGTGAATGTCGGAAATGATGACGATTTTCATCCTGCTGTCTATTGCGGTTTGGCGCCAGCCGCGGTCGTAGTTTTGTGGGGCCGGTAGAGAATCACGTGAACCTTTTCGAGCGTGATCAGACCGCCGTCAATCATTTCGTCTAGCCTCGAAAGAATGCGCTGGATGCGCTCTTCGTACTCTACAACCTCGATAATGATGGGCAGATCTTGCGCAAGCCGGAGGATTTTCTCTGTGTGGTAACGGGTCGAGGCTCCGTAGCTGGCGATACCACGGAGGATCGTGACGCCCGCGAATCCCTCATGGCGGAAGAGTTCCACAATGGCTTCGTAAAGCAGCTTGTGATGCCACTTGTCGGATTCACCGATATGGATTCTCATCAGAATCCTGTCGCCCTCAAACCGGTCGTGTTCCATACAGCCTCCTTGGGATACTCTCTGCTCTGCGGATCACATGGGCCGCCAAGCGCCGTTAGTGTAGTCCTTCCGCTTCAGTCTGGTTGAAAACTGCGCGCCCGTGCCCACTAAAACAAAAAACTCCTGAACGCCCCTCAGCGACCAGGAGTTATCACTCCGCTCTTGCGGAGAGTTCTCTAGGCGAACTCCTTCACCCATGTCTTTTATACCACAGTTTTTGCCTTAGAGCAGCTTTGCGCGCGCCGCAGATCTCACCTTCGCGCGACCGCCCTTTTTTTATTTTTCAGAAAAAAGGCTTGACAAACTATATTTATAGTACTAATTAAATAGTATGAGGCCCAAGAGCAAAACCCTTACCGAGCAGGAATTGGAAATCATGAAGATTGTCTGGGAGCGGGGCAATGTGACGGTGCGCGATGTTTACGAAGCCATTCTCCGCCGGCGCAAAGTGGCCTATACCACGGTCATGACCATGATGAAAATTCTCGAAGTCAAAGGATATCTTAAGAAACGGGTGGCGGAGCGCGCATACGTCTACCAGGCCACCCGTTCCAAGAGTCTCGTGATCAAGGCCATGGTGCAGGACTTTGTGAATCGCGTCTTTAACGGATCCGCCGAGCCCTTGCTGGTGCAGTTGGTGAAGGACCAGCGGCTTTCCCGAGAAGACCTCGAAAAGATTACGCGCGCGATTCAGGAGGACGAGCGATGTTGAATCAGCCGATCTGGTTGCGAGACCTTGCCGCGTACAGCTTGCAGGTTGCTGCGGTAGTTCTGGCCGGGAGCCTTCTGCCGCTTCTGCTTCGTCTTCGCCTGCCCAGGGCGCGCCTTGCTTATTGGCAGGCGCTGCTCGGTGTCTGTCTGCTTCTGCCTGTCATTCAGCCCTGGCATCCGGACTTGCCGCGCGCGGACGATGCGGGGTTAACCGGCCATGCCGGCATCACGCTAGGCCCAGCACTGATAGCTTCGGCGGGGTGGTCGCTTGCGGAAACCGTATTACTCATTCTCGCCGCGGGCGTCCTGCTTCGCATCTCGTGGGTTGTTCTGGGAATGCGAAGGCTCCGCACGTATCGCCGGCAGGCTCATCCCCTGGGCGAGTTTACTGGCCCTATTCAAGAGGCTCTGGGCCGTGTCCCTGCTCGTCCCAGCTTCTACGTTTCCGACGATCTGGAATCGCCCGCCACGTTTGGGCTTCGGAAACCCTCCATCTTGCTGCCTGAGCGTTTCTTCGCATTGCCGCCATCCATGCAGAAGGCCATTGCCTGCCACGAACTGTTGCACGTTGAGCGTCGGGACTGGGCGTGGAACATGGCGGAAGAGTTCATCCTCGCTTTGCTCTGGTTTCACCCTGCGGTCTGGTGGGTAGTTCGAAGCATTTGCCTCAGCCGCGAACAGGCGGTGGATGCCGAGGTCGTCCGCCTGACGGAATCGCGGAAGGCCTATCTCGGCGCTTTGCTCGAAATGGCGAAGCGCGAGTCAACCCCGCGGAGCGTCCCCGCTCCGTTATTTTTGCGCGAAGGCCAACTCGCCCAGCGGGTGGCCTTGATGGTGAAGGAGGTTTCCATGTCGCGTCCTCGATTGATTGCAACTCTGCTGGCAGCGGCCGCAGCCCTCTTGCTGACAGGATGGGCTTCCGCGCGGACGTTTCCCTTGAAGACTCCACCGCCTCCGGCAGCCTCCGAAGAAGCTGAGATGGCCGCATCCACCGGCTCTGCGGCTCTCAGCACTCAGGCTTATGAGCCGCATCAGGTGGATGTAAAGAAACTGAAACGAGTTCATATCGTCATGCCGCACTATCCGCCGTCCGCCAAGCGCGCGAAAATTCAGGGGACGGTGTTGCTCGAAGTCACCGTAGATAGCAAAGGCGACGTGACGAATATCTGTGTGATCAGCGGGCCGCCGGAACTGGTGAAGCCATCCGTGGATGCCGTGAAGCAATGGCGCTATGCGCCCAGCCCGCTGCTGCCTGCGCGGACGAAAGTTACGATCAACTTCACGCTGAGGGATGATCCCCCGGCGCAATCTGCCGCGCAGCCCAAGGCGGCTCCCGAAGGGAACCCATCAGCAAAGCCGGCGGACCGCAAAGTTTATGAAATTGGCGGCAATGTGCGGGCGCCGAAACCGGTTTATGATCCTGACCCTCCTTACACGCACAAGGCGCGCAAGGCCGGGCTCCAGGGCACAGTTGTAATGGCGGTGGTGGTTAATACTGAAGGAAAAGTCGAGAGCGTTAAGGAAGTCTCGAAGCTTTTGGGAATGGGGATGGATGAGAGCGCCATCAACACCATCCGAACCTGGAAATTTCAGCCCGCCACGCGAAACGGCAAGCCGGCGCCAGTCAAAATCACCATTAAATGTACATTCCGCCTTTTCGGGAAAAAGAAACCAGACCCTGCTACGGCAAGCTGATGAATGCGTCCGCAACAGGCAGGCGGGTAGCAGGTAGCCACGGTCAACCGGTTTTAG